>NZ_CEEDCJ010000006.1:0-222300 GCF_979253005.1 Sphingomonas sp. AC435 | reverse complement strand
TTCCAAAAAGGAGAAGGCTGCGACTTGACCCGCAACTCCGCGGGCCTGACATTACCCCCACGACCCGGGTCACTTCTTGGTGGAAATTTATGCCTTCGTCGGGTCAACTCTCAGTGAAAATCAACACAGCATCTCCTGTCGGTCGACGGCGGCGCGCTTTTCGTCGTCGCTACATTCCTGCATGTCGGTATCGACGGAGCCGGGCTGGATCACGCTGACACGGATGTTACGCTCGGCGACCTCCTTGCGGAGCGTTTCGGCAAAGGCTTGGATGCCGGCCTTGGTCGCCGAATAGACGCTTTCGCCGGGGGCCTTGATCTCGGTGCTGATCGATCCGACGAACAGCAGGTGGCCACCGCCTTGCGCTTCCATGCGCGTGATCGCCGCCTTGGCGCAGGCGAAATAGCCGACGAGGTTGGTGTCGATCACATAGCGCCAGTCCTCGTCCGCCATCTCATCCAGCGGATCGGCGCCCAGCGCCGCGCATGCCACCAGCATGTCGATCCCGCCCAGCCGTTCGTCGACGGCGGCGAAGACCCGGTCCACCTGCGCCTTGTCCGCGGAGTCCGCAATTACGCCGAACGCCTGCCCGCTGCCGGTTGGCTCGAGCTCGCCCAAAGCCGAGTCCAACGCTTCTTGGTGCCTGCCGTAGGTTAGCACGCGCGCGCCCTGCGCCACCAGCAATTGCAACGTGGCGCGGCCGATGCCGGTGGTGCCGCCGGTCAGCAGCACCCGCTTACCGGTGAGCGAAGTCGAATCCGAGGTCATGGGTCACTCCCAGGTCAGGACGAGGCGGCCGGCCGCGGGCACGCGGTAATCGATGCGGTCGGTGGTGGTGGCGTTCGGCCGGATGCTGTCGCCGGTCGCTGTCCGCACCGTCGATTTCGGCAGCTTGCGCCGCTTGAGACGTACCAGTCGCAGATTGGCGGCACAGGTCTCGCCGCCGTCCAGCGTGATCGTCAGCGCGCGGTCGCCGGTCCGCTCCATCGCGCGTACGAAATGGTCGCAGAACAGCTGGAACGGCGCGCCGTCGATGTGGTGGAACGCCCGGGTCGCGAAGATGAACGCGGCGCCCGCGCCATACACCTCCTGCCCCACCTGCCCGGCGCATTGGCCGTCGGGGTAGAGGTCCTCCAGCGGGAAGGACAGCTTGCCATCGACATGGCCGTTGTTCTCACGCTGTTGGTCGGCGATCACGTCCGCGGGCAAAGCGTCGGGATAATAATACCAGGCCCGCGACAGCGCATATTTGCAATATTCGCTGACTAGCATCCGTGCAGCAGGTTCCAGATCGGGGCCGCTGTCGTTGCAGAAGCGCTCGAACGCGACGAACGTGTCGAAACACTCGTACATCGCCATGTACGGCGCATCCTGAAGACAGGTGACCGCCAGGAACGTCTCGTAATGTTTGGCGTGGCCGATCCGGCTGTCCCATATGATGCTGTTGTGGAAGAAACTGGCGAGATAGACGTAGCTCTGCTCGCGGTAGACCTCGTCGTTGGTGACCCGCCAAAGCCGCATGCAGGCGGTAGCACCCCAGGCGGTCAGGTTCGCCTGGTAGTTGACGTTGAACCGCAAACCCATCGCCGCATCGATCGCGGCCCGCGCCTCGTCCAGGAACATCTTGTCGTCCGTCAACTCGAACGCCTGCAACATGACCCACGCGTAGATGCCGCCGACGTCGGTCTGGCCGCGGCCGTCGGCGGGCGCGGTTTCGTCGATCACGCTGAAGTCGGTGATGTCGTACTGGATCGGCCAGCGGTATTTGAAGTGACGGGCCGCGCGCACCGCGAAGTCGATCGAATCGAGGAAAAGGTTGCGGGCCTCCTCGTCCTCGCCGAGCGCGAGGATGCCGAGGTTCAGCAGCGGGTGGTACATATACCAGCTGTCGACGGCATCGGCATTCTTGTCGTCGCCGACGTTCGGCAGATAGCGCCGGATCGTGCGCAGCTGTGGGTCGTAGAAGCGGCGGAGCCCCGCCTTCAGTTGCGCCTCCAGCGGATGTGCCTCGCCGCGCCATTCCCCCCAGTCGTGGAGCGCTGCGATCACCGACATCTGGACCATGACGTCGGGATATTCCGCGCCGGTATAGGGATGGACGTATCGGTGGCCGTAATGCTCGATCGTCGCCGCCGGTGCGGTGTCGAGATCGTGTGCCGACTTCTCCGCCCGCCCAACCCAGTCGCGGAACTCGACCGCCGGTAGATCCAGCAACTGATAGGCGGCGCCGAGCATCTGGAGGAACTGCCGCGCGGACTCCCGCTCGTGCGGCGGTGCCTCGTGACGGAGGACCAGAATGGCATCGGACAGGACGTACTCGACCCCTGCCGCCAGCGCCGCCTCCGTCGCGCCTTCCTCCGGCGTCGGCAGCCGAAAACCAAGCTCAGGCCAGGTGCCCCCGACCGCGGCTTCGGGCTTGGTCCCGGTCGCCTCGAAATACGGGTTCAGCGCCGTCAGGTTCTGCATGTAGAGAACATTGCCGAACGGTGGCTCGGATAATTGAAAATACAGGATCCCGGCGTTCAAACCGCGTTGCCGCGCCTCGATCTCGCCGGCTGTGGCAACCACATCGCCGTCTGCACCAAGCGCGTACAGATCTCGCGGCGTCGGCGGCATCAGCATTGTCGCAGAAGGCGTAAAGCGTGTCGTGATCCGCAGTCGTTCCAAAGCCTCGTTGTCGGCCGAAAACGAGATGACGTATTCACCGAAGTCCGTGGTCACGACGACCCGCGCCGCCTCGCCCGATTCTGCTTCGGCCCGCCTGGCGTCGAAGCGTCCAACGATGAAGGCCGCCCGAACCGCGAGGCCGCCCCCGCCTGACCGCCGGATCACCGCGAAAATCGACTCGTACGAAGCTATGACGTGGACCTTCACTTCGCCCGCCGTCATCCGCGTGATCGTCTCGGCAGAACCGTTCAAGGCGTCGCGAAGCGTCAGGGCATACGGGCTTGGTGCCGTACTCCTGTCTTCCACGTTCGTCGCCATACGCAGGTCTCGCTTACCGCTGTTACGATAGACGAAAAGCGAGCCGAAGCCTCTGCGTTCCCGCTGCCCAAAGCAGGTTAACGACTTTCCCGTTCTGCAAGGCAAACCACGGACGGACGTAGCTCAGGCGCCTGCACCTAGGTGTTGAAGAGCGGGCACTCTCGGCCGAATCCACCTCGTCTTCGAATTCCTTCGTGAACCGTCCCTGCTTCGTCTGGAAGTTCGCCGTTCACCTCGAACGAACCCTCCTTGCTTCCGGGGCGAGCCCAGGCACGAGCTAACGCTGTTTCTTGGCTATCGTCGCCGTGAAGTCGGGATCCTTGTTCGAGACCCAGTCGACGAACTTGCGCACATTGGGGTTGGCGAGCAAGGCCGCAACGTCCAGCCCATGTCGTTGAAGTTCCGAATTCGTGAAGTTGGCCATCAGGGTTTGCTGACAGATGGGGTGCATCGGAACAACGTCCCTCCCGCCCCGGCTTTTGGGCACGGGATGATGCCAGACGATCGTCTTGCCGGTCGGACGACCGCAGAGCCAGCATGCTACGGGTGCCGGCGGTGCGTCATCCTCGGCTTCGGCTTCCGGGTACGGACCATGTTTCGGATGTTTGCGAGCCATCTGCTTTCCTGCATTGCATCATCGTGTGTGTTTCGGCGCGTCGCAGGAGTTCATCCCTGAAATCGCAACGTGTTCGCAAAGCCATCATTCGCCTTGATCATCTTGGCAAGCTTTCGGAGCACGGCACGAACGTGCCGCTCGAACCGCGTATCGTCATAGATGCCAGAGATCGGATATCCGTCCTGGTTCAGCAGCGTTTTCACATGTGCGGCGAACGCGGATTGGTCGTCGGTTTGTCCACCGACTTGCAAGGCACGGCACACCCATTCTTCGGCGGCTGCCTTGTCATAGTCGTCTCTCGCCGCATAACCCTGCCTGTCGGCCGCCGCCTGATCCAGACGTGCCGCGCTGAGCCGGCGCTCCAACCACGTGCGGACACGCTGACCGTCCCACGCTTCCGAAGAGCCGTCCATCATGTCGTGCAGTCCTGATGTTTCGGCGAGGCTGGTTCCGGGCGGCGTATCGGTGTAGCCAGGTGGAAACAGTTCAGCGGCCGAGCATTATGCTTCGATCCGCTACCGAAGTTTGGAGCACTGATATACCCCGCAAACCAAATTACGACTTCGAACGTCGCGAGCGCGAGAAGGCGAAGACAGCAGACGCGGCCAAGAAGGCGCAGGCCAAGGCAGACAAGCGGGCTGGCGGGCAGGTGGCCGCGGATCCCGACCAGTCGGGTGACGCCCAGGATCAGTGATGCGACGATGACCACCATCTCTTCCGCTGTGGCGGAGCTCGGCTGGACGTCTTTCTTTGGCGAACAGGTTGCGGTCGAGGAGCTTGGCGACTGCACGCCTGTCCGCGTCCTGTCCGTTCATCGCGGAAGAGTGACCGTCGCCGGCGACGCGGGCGAGGAGTCCATTTCGTCCAGAATGTCGGCAGGTGGCGAAGCGGATGACAGGCCGACGGTCGGCGACTGGCTGATGATCGATCGCACGACCCGCAGTGTCGTGCGCCTGCTTACCCGAACGAGCCTGTTCAAGCGGCCTGCCCCTGGCGACGATCGCCGGACGCAGCTCATTGCCGCTAACGTCGACACGCTGTTCATCGTCACGTCCGGCAATCAGGACTTCAACGTCGCGCGGCTCGAACGCTACCTCGTGCTCGCGCGCGAGACGGGTGTCCGGCCCGTCGTGGTCGTGACGAAGATGGACCTTGCTGCCCCGTCAGAGCGGTTTGTCGATGCGGCCCGTGCGCTTCAGGCCGGCTTGCACGTGGAGCAGGTCGACGGACGTGATCCACAGAGTGTTGCGGGTCTCGCGGCCTATTGCCGCTTCGGCGAGACGGTCGCGCTGGTGGGGTCGTCGGGTGTCGGCAAGTCGACCATCGTCAATACCCTGAGAGGATCGGATCGGATCGCGACACAGGCTGTTCGCGACGACGACGGCAAGGGGCGGCACACCACGACCGTGCGCGAGATGCATCGCCTTGCTGGCGGTGCGGATGGCGGAGGATGGCTGATCGACACTCCCGGCATGCGGGAGCTTCAGATGTCCGAAGTCGCCACTGGCGTCACGGAGGTATTCGATGACGTGATGGCCGTGGCGCTGGAATGCCGGTTTACGAATTGCAGCCACGGGGAGGAGCCGGGATGCGCAATTCGTCCGGCGATAGCAGACGGACTCCTCGACCCCGCCCGCGTCGATCGCTGGCGCAAGCTCGATCTGGAGGATGGCGTGAACAGCGTCATTGTCGCCACCCGACGTGCTCGCAGCGGAAAAGCGCCGAGAAGGGGAGGATGACGGCTGCGATCGACTGATCGACCATTCGGGATCGTCAGCCGGTGCTCAGCACGCCGATGAAGGCGTCATCTTCAAGAGCGCGTCCGGCGCCCAATGCAACGCACATCAGTGGCGCTTCGGCAACGATCACCGGCAAGCCGGTGGCTCTGCTCAACACCTCGTCCAGTCGCAGCAAGAGCGACCCGCCACCGGTCATGACGATGCCCTGCTCCACGATATCCGCTGCAAGTTCGGGCACCATCTGCTCCAGCGTCTTCATGACGGCGTCGATGATCTGGGCGACGAGGTCGGTCAACGCGTCGGCCACTTCGGACTGACTGATGACGATTTCCTTTGGAATTCCATCCATCAGATCACGCCCTCGGACGTGGAGGTGGACTTCTTCTCCGTCGGTGGGCCGCGACGCCGCGCCGAGTTCGTGCTTGATCCGTTCGGCGGTGGCTTCGCCGATCATCAGGTTGTGCCTGCGCCGGATATGCGAAGCGATGGCTTCGTCGAACTTGTCGCCGCCGACGCGCACCGAGCTGCTGTAGGCGAGGGCGCCGAGCGACAGCACCGCGACTTCCGTGGTGCCGCCACCGATGTCGAGCACCATGAACCCAGTCGGCTGCGTGATCGGCAGACCGGCACCGATCGCGGCGGCCAGTGACTCCTCGATCAGGTGGACCTCGGCCGCCCCGGCGCTCGATGCCGCTTGGCGTATGGCCCTGCGCTCGACCTGCGTCGATCCGGCTGGCACGCAGATCACCATCCTCGGGCGTCGCTGGAAACGGTTCGAGCCGCCATGCACCTTCTTGATGAAGTGCTTGATCATCTGCTCCGCGACATCGATGTCGGCGATAACGCCGTCGCGCAACGGGCGGATCGTCTCGACGTGTTCCGGCGTCCGGCCCATCATCAGCTTGGCGTCGGCACCCACCGCCAGCACTCTTGGAACACCGTTGCGGGTCTCGATCGCCACCACCGATGGCTCGTTCAGCACGATGCCCCGGCCGGCGACGAACACCAGCGTGTTCACCGTCCCGAGATCGATAGCCATGTCCTGGGAGGCGAAGCCGAAGGGCAGGGAAAGCCGCAAGATCGAGCTACTTTGTTGGTGCGGCAGATACGTCCAGCCGGCACGGGGAAGCACACGCATTGGTGGTTTGGGAGCCGAGGTCAATCGGGAAGCGTCAGTCGACGTGCCTGGGCGGTCGATCGGTGCCGCCGTCCAGTTCGTCGCGGACGGCGATGGCGGCATGGCTGGGAGCCTGCCGGCCAGCAGCGGAAGAACCTGCTCATACGATGATGGCGACCCAGCCGTATCATGCGCCCGGCCGCCGTTCCGAACCGCGGAAGGGTCGATGCAGAGCAAGCTCGGCTAGGGCTGTACCGCTCCGCGAGCCCGGTTCCGCACGTGGCGGCGAGACACCGACGCGATGTCGCTGATACCCGCGAGCATCATTGTTCGAACAAATTCCTCCCTGAGCAGGGTGAGCAGGTGATCGACACCCGGCTGACCACCGGCGGCCAGGGCATAAAGATACGGGCGGCCGATCGAACATGCGGTCGCCCCGAGGGCGAGCGCCTTGACGATGTCCGAGCCGCGCCTGATACCGCCATCGCAGATCACGTCGGGTTCATCGCCGACGGCATTGCGGACTGCCTCGATCTGATCGACCGGGGCGGGTGCGCCGTCGAGCTGACGTCCGCCATGATTGGAGATCATCACGCCGGTTGCGCCCGATGCAATCGACCGGCGGGCATCGTCGGGGGTCATCACGCCTTTGATCGCAAGCGGCCCATTCCATTCCCGTGCAAGCCATTCGACATCGCGCCAGCCGATCGACGGGTCGAACTGGCTGCCGACATAGGTGAACAGGCTCATCGGCCCCGATGCCAGGGCGTCGATCTTGTGACTGACGTTCGCGAGGTCGAACTTGGAGCCGGCGAGAGCCGGAAGCGACCAGGACGGATGCAAGGCGAAGCTGAGCAAGGACCGGAGCGTCAGCTTCGGGGGCAGCGAGAGGCCGCTGACGCGATCCCGCTCGCGATTGCCGGCGACGGGTGTGTCGACCGTCAACGCCAGTCCGTGAAACCCTGCATCCCGACAGCGCGCCACGAATTCCGCGGTCAACCCGCGATCCTTGAAGATGTAGATCTGGAAGACTTTCGGGCCTGCAAACGCCTGCGCGAGATCCTCCAACCGCGTCGTGCCCATCGTCGACAGGCTGTAGAGAAGGCCGTGTCGCGCGGCAGCGCCCGCCACTGCGAGTTCGGCCCGGTCATGGAACATACGGGTAAGGCCGGTTGGCGACAGCATCAGCGGCCAGCGCGACGATTGCCCGAAGATCCTTGTTTCCGTCCGGATATTCGACACGTCGTTGAGGACGTCGGGAACCAGCTCGTACTGCGCGAATGCCGTCGCGTTCCGACGCAGCGACACCTCGTCATCCGCACCGCCGTCGATATAGTCGAAGATCGGTTGCGGCAGACGGCGACGGGCCATCAGGCGCAGGTCGGCAACGTTGTTTGCACGTTGAAGTCGCGTCATGATGCCTATGATCTTTCCGGCCTGATGTCCGCGCAGGACTGCGGCTTGGGATGCGAACGGCGACGCTTCCGTCCTGCGTGCCACCTTCGACGTTTGTGGAGCAATGAAGGCTAGGTGCGCCTCTGACGCGAGAAACGACAACGATTTCGCTGTGCCTGGAAGATGACAATTTGTGCATGCCGGCTTCCGTGTCGATTGCCGGTTCGATCGGTCTAGGGCTCACTCACCGGCAAGAACCCGCTGATCCGGGAGGGCAGCCATGCTGCTCGTTCTGTGCCTGGGCAGGGCACGATTGTTCGGGTTCGGTCACTCTCATCGGGTTCTTGGCGGTATTGGTCCCGACGAAAGGCAACGAGTGACCTTCGCGAGGTGATCACGGGCGGGCTTAACCCTGCCAGTTGCTTTACCTGCGCTCTTGCGCGACGAACCAGTCCTTCTCTGGTTGCCGCTGTTTTAGTACGGGGTCCGCGTTCAATCCCTGAGCGGTGTTGCGCCTACCGACACCACATAGCGCCCGACCCTTTCGTCTCCCCGCGCCACGGTCACCTCCGCGCCGAAGAAGGGATTGCCGTGCGAGACCTGCTCGCCGGCGATCGCAATCGTCCCCGAAATGGCTGCCTGCCAGGCTTCGTTGTCATCGGCTTTCTCTTGCTCGCCGGACTGGGAGAAGTGCTCGTTCACGATCGTGATGGTGTAGATTGGCATAGCGCGGTTTTACGCGACGGGCGACTAGCGCGACAACGTGGGTTAGGCGGCAGGAGTGCGTACATGCGCCCAATAAACGCCCGACCTAAAAATTTTCTGCTGATACTGGGGTAGATAATCAGAACTAAATTCTGCGATGGCCTTCAGCAAGCCCAGTTGGTCAATGTGATCGCCTTGCCGCTCCGGGCAATACGCGTGCGTTTGTAAAGCGCCTTGATTGTCCGGTTGACGTGAACGTCGGTTGGGGTCGTCGCATCGCCGGTCTGCGCCGGGGAAATGGATCGCGACGATCTGACGCGCGCCGTCGAGGAGGATCGGGCTGATGCCCGGCTCCTCCCCCTGTCGAACGAGGTAGGCCGCTGCCGGATATTGCGGAGAACATGCGGTAGTCCGAGCAGGTCACGCGCAGGGGCTCGTACGTATTGCCGTGAAGGCATCTTCCCGGCCGATCGCCCGTATCTCGTTAACCAAAGAGATCGGCGGAGATCAGCGATGCACATCATAGTTCTGGCGGCGGCGCTCGTCACCGCGCCCCCGCAAGCTCGGACGGGGGTGCATTGGGACAGCAGCCGCCCCGCTTTCGACGAGACGGACATCATGGCGAAAAGCGAGCGCGTGCGGCAGGCGCAGATCCAGGCTCAGCGGCTTGAGATGGAAGCCGGCCCCGGGCTGCTACAACCGCCGGCCGCGGGGGCGAAGCGGCGGGCGAAAATTCCTGCGAGCGTCAAGGAGGGCTGAGCAGAAGCCATTGATCGCGAACGGGAAACGACAGCGACAATGCCCTCGCTGCGCCGGGCACCGCACATCGGGACGGATGCAAGCCAGGGTTCGGATGCGCGCACAGGCAGCGTCCGCCCGACCAGTCGGGAAGGCGCGCACCCTCTACGCATCTCCAACCATCTGTGCACGTCGAGCTTGGATTGCCGCTGGTCCGACCGGGAGCCGCAAAGTTGGAAACGGACGTTGGGCGATGATGGATCGGCGGCAATGCCGGTCAAGGTCTGACGGCGTAGCGTCCCGGCTGCGGAACAAGTCCAGCATGGGTCCGGCCTCGGCTAAAGCTATCGAACCATTCCCGGTGCTGCATGGGGCTGGACTCGCGATCGAATGGACAGTCCCCGGCCCACGCCGCGAGCGAAGAGCCATGCTGCCGACCATCCTCGAAAGCGGAAACGTGATCGCGACCAAAGCTATTCATAGCTGTGCCCCAAACTTCCGGCCTTCGCCTTACCCGCTTCGATGGATGTTTGCGCTTAAGTAGGTTTGGTATTACCGTAATCCGACGCGGATCAGATAGGTCGCGACCAGCGCGGGGACTCTTGCATTTGAATATCGGGGGAGGCGAGCGCCGGCGCCGAAGCGGGGAACTTCGCGAACTCGCCCAGAGCGTGCGTGATCTGATTACCGATGAAACCGCGCCCGACGCGGTCGCGGCTTACGAAGAATACGCCGCAGACATCGATCGTCAGGAGGACGATGCTCGCAAGAGAGAAGATGATCGATCCGACAAGCGCTTCAAGGAAGCCTGATGCACCGGATGCTCGCGAAGGGCGTTAGAACTTAACTATGTTAATGGCGGGAACGTGATTGTTCCTTAACATCGGTCATGACCTTCGCCAACCTGACCGTAGCGCTACAGGCTCTCATGAATCGCACGGACGACCATGCCGTGGCTGCCTCTCGCTGTCGGAGGTTGGCGGCCGGCATATCGGACGAACGGGCGTCGGCAGCGCTCAACGCGTTGGCCGAACAGCATGACGAGTGCCTTCGGCTGCTAGAACGCTGACAGCAAAGGTTTGAGACGGAACCTTGTTGCCAAAAAGCCGCCGATCTTGCGATCGACGGCTTTCCCATCCCCGCTTCGGGAAACTGATTAGGCGAACACGGCTTTGGTGCTCACGCGTCGGCGGCGCATCGCACCACCGACGATGCCGAAACCGCCGATCATCAGCGCCCAGGTGTCGGGCTCGGGAACCGCGCCAGCAGCGCAGTGCCAGTGAACTGCGTGATAGTTCCTGCCGTGTTGGCAATCCCGCTGGTCGCCGCACCATCGAACACCGAATTCACGCTATAAACGCCGTCGTCGAAGCTGTCGGCCGTATCGTACGAGGCGAGGAAGAATCCCGGACCATCGACACTCGACCCGACCGGAATCGTTACGTCGAGCAACAGATTTCCCATCGATGGGTCGTAGCGAAAGGCGTTCTCGAAATTGACGATGTACTCGAAGCCGTCTGTAGTTGGCGCCGCGAACGAGATCGCACCCTGATAAACTCGCATGACATCCGAGCCGATGTTGCTCGAAAAGTCTGCCGACAGCGGGGTCCCGGTCTCATCACCGAACATCGTCGTCGAGAGGCTGATGTTGACGCTCGTATAGTTCGCGCCGTTGCGGAAACCAGGCGTCGAGCGGAATGCGAGGCTGGTCAGCATCTGCGGTCCGGAGAAGAAGCTGGAGTCGTAGACCTGCTGGGTGCGGCTCCCGCTGGTCCCACGATAGGTGAACGGCGCAGGAGATTGAGCCTGGCCACTCGGCGCAGGGTTCGGAGTGACGGTGACGATGTCCGCGGCAAAGGCCGGGCTGGCGGCGAGAAGCCCCAACGTGGCGACGATGTGAAAAACGCGCATGCGTATCCTCCCCTGTTGTGGCGACACGCGACCGATGAGCCGGCTCGTGGCGACACCCTCGCTGACCGATAGATGCAGCGTAAGACCCGAGTTACGCTTGCATTAGGCATAAAGATGCACGGCGTGCAGCAGCCCGGTGCCGCTACTCTGCCGCTGCGAGCAACGCCTCCTGCCCGCGGGCCTTCAACCGCCGGTACGTCGCCAATGCCTGCCCCACGACCTGATCCATATTGTAATATCGATAGGTCGCCAGCCGTCCTACGAAGACGACGTTCGGCTCTGCCAACGTCAGCGCCTCGTAGCGTTTGAACAGCGCATGATTCTCGGGACGCGGTATGGGGTAATATGGGTCACCGTCCGCGGCCGGATATTCATAGGTCAGGCTGGTCACTGCGGACGTTTGACCGGTCAGGTGCTTGTACTCGGTCACGCGCGTATAGGGGACTGCTTCGTCAGGATAATTGACGACCGCGACGCGCTGATGCTGCTCTACAGGCAAAGTGCGATGCTCGAACCGCAGCGATCGGTAGGGCAGGGGGCCGTACCGCTGTTCGAAATATTCGTCGACCGGACCGGTGAAGACGAGCAGATCGTAGCTGACATCGTTCTTGATGGACGCGAAGTCGGTTGCGAGCCGCACCGTGATGTTGGGATGGTCGAGCATCGCCGCAAACATTGCGGTGTAGCCATTTCGCGGCATCGCCTGGAAGGTGTCGGCGAAGTAGCGGTCATCGGTGTTCGTCCGCGTCGGCACGCGTGCGGTCACGCCCTTGTCGAGTTCGGACGGGTCGAGGCCCCATTGTTTGCGCGTGTAGCCGCGGAAAAACAGTCGATAGAGTTCCTGGCCGACCGCAGCGACGACGACATCCTCCGACGTGCGAATGTCGGCCACCGGCTCGGCCCGCGCCGAGAGGAACCGGGCCGCATCGTCGTCGGTCTCCAGCCCCGCATCGAACAGCGCGTTCAGGGTCGTGCGGTTGATGGGGATCGGCACCTGTTGTCCGCGCACCTCCGCCAGTACGCGATGCTCGTAGGGACGCCAGCCGGTGAAGCGAGAGAGATAGTCGAAGACCTCGGCCGAGTTGGTGTGGAAGATGTGCGGACCATATTGATGGATCAGGATCCCCGCTGCGTCTTCGACATCATAGGCGTTGCCGGCGATATGCGGCCGTTTGTCGATGACCAGGACCCGCTTGCCGCCGTCAGCGGCCAATCGTTCGGCCATGACGGCGCCGGCGAAGCCTGCCCCGACGACGAGGCAGTCATAATGATCCGGCGCCGCGCGGGGCAGGACCTCGTCGATGGCGGCCATCATGGCGGCCGCGGTATCGTCCCAAGACATCGCCGCGAGGAGCGTGTCCGCGTCGTCGCGCCATCCAAGGTCGTCGCCGCGCACCAGCGCCAGCGCCTCCTCGCATGCTTCCACGAACCGTGCGCCGGCAGCCGCGATGCGGACGGCTGGCGTGGTGCCGTAGTGGCGGGCGACATCGATCACCGGCGTGGACACTACCGGCCGACCCGCGGCGAGGTATTCGGGCGTCTTGGTCGGGCTGATGAAGCGCGTCGCTTCGTTGATCGCGAACGGCATCAACGCGACGTCCCAGCCCGCGATCGTGTCCGGCAACTGGTCGTATGTCCGTGCGCCAATGTAATGGAGGTTGGCGCGCTGTGGCAGATCGGCAGGGTCGATCTTGACCACCGGGCCGACGATCTCGATCGTCCAGTCCGGCCGAGCATCGGCCAGTTCCTGCAACAGCATCAGGTCCATGCGTTCGTCGACGACACCGTAGAAGCCGAGCCGCGGGTTCGCGGTACGTCCCGGTGCGTGGTCGCGCGCCCGTGCGAAATGCGCGACGTCGACGCTGGACGGAAACGGCCGGACATCGGCGTGACGCGTCCGCTTCGCCTCGTACAGGCTGTACCCCCCCGTAAACACCAGGTCAGCCGCGACCAGCAGGTCCTCCTCCAGTTGCAACAATTCGGGCGGTGCGAAGCGAAAGGCGGAAAGCTCGTCCATGCAATCGTAGACGGTGCAGTCCGCCGCTATCTCGCGTGAGAACGCCAGCATCATCGGCGTGTAGTACCAGCGGACGGCCACCGGGGGCTCGGCGGCCAGGAATTCCTGCAGCAAGGCTGCGAGGGCGGATTGCGTTCCGGCAGGGTCCAGTCCCCACGGAAGCTGCGGCGTGACAATCCTGACGCCGGTGGCGTCGTCACGGACGGAGAGGGACGGGCGATCCACATCGCCGGCGATCGCTTCTTCCCAGACGACGACCGAAAATCGCGCGGCGAAGCGAGTCAGCAGATGCTGGGGGCGCTGGAAGACGAAGTCCCATCGAAGATGCGAGAAGCACAGTAGAAGGCGCGGTTCGATCGCGGTGGTCGAACGGGTGCGCGTAGTAGCCATCCTGAGCATCTCCAAACCGGGCCCCACCCGGAAGCACCGTAGCCGGAGGATCGATTTTCCTTTCTAATCCAGGGCAATGCTCCCCACTTTAGGTGTTTGCGAAGGTCCACGTGCGATGCCCGTCCGTCGCACGGCATCGATCGTCGACATCTCGGTCCGGGCGAAAACGCTCATGCCGGTTCACCTACACCGTTCCGCTACGCGGAGCCGACGCGAGGGGCCGCGGAGCCGCCTCTCGAGCGACAACGTCGAAGCGGTCCGCCGACCGCGTCAGATAGCGGGGTCGCGGACCACCTCTCCAAGCTGGTCCATCTGCTCCGGCAATGCGGCTGCCCCGCCTTGCAGCGCTTCCTCCAGCGCCTCGGTCGACGGGTAGAGTTCGTGGAAGGTCAGCAACGTCTTTCCGTGCTGGTCCGTGAAGGTCACCGTCGTGATCGCGCCCTCCTCACCCTCGTCGTTGGTCCAGACGATCCGCTCGTTCGGCACCACGTCGAGATATTTGCCGAAGAACGACATGGTCTCCGGGCCCCCGGCGCTGAACTCCAGCCGGTATTTGCCGCCGGTGCGGACGTCCAGATCGCACGTGACGAGCGCAACGCCGGAGGCCGACTTCGGCATCCACCAGCGCCGGAACAGATCGGGCTGGGTCCAGGCCCGATAGACCGTGTCCGGCGGCGCGTCGAAGGTCCGGGTGATGACCAGTTCGCGGTCGCCGACCCGCTCGACCGAGGTGCGGTTCTGCGCCCCGAATGCGCTGCTATCCTGCCGATCCATCGCGTACCTCCCGTTGCAGCTCGTTGATGATGTCGTCCAGTGCTCCGAAGCGCGCCTCGAAGAGCATGCGGTGCGCCTCGATCCACTCCGCCTCCGCGGCGAGGCCCCGTTCCCCCAGCGTGCAGGTTCTGACCCGTCCGGCCTTGTGCGTGACGACGAGCCCGGCCCGCTCCAGAATCGCGACGTGCTTCTTCATGCCGGTCAGCGTCATCTGGAATCTTTCCGCCAGACCGGTGATCGACGCCGCCCCGCGCCCAAGCTGATCGATGATCCCGCGGCGGGTCGCGTCGGACAGCGCCGCAAACGAAAGATCGAGTATGGGACTGGAATACTGAACCATATGGTTCAGTATTAGCGTGTTTGCACGCGACGTGCAAACGCTTCACAGGTTGGTCGGTGGTCGCTCCCGCACGGGCCGGCGCGCTTGAACCGCTGCCTGAAAGCGCGCGGCGGACGGCCCGCGAGGACTAGCCGGCCGATCCGGCGCAATAGCGGTCGATGAACGCTTGATGGGGCGGAAGCTGCCGTACCGTGGTTGCGATGGTGTCGCTCATGCTCTTCATCACGGCCTTGAGCTGGTCGGGCGGCATCAGCTTGACGACCGGATGATGACTGTCCGGCGTGAGCCGCTGGCCGAGCATCACCTGCAACCACGATGCGACCCGGAAAAGCTCATGGTCGGCCTGGAACGCATTGCCGCTGTCGCGGAACAACGCGATGCGCTCTGCCAGACTGTCGGGGATTTTCATCTCCCGCCGGTCGCGCCAGAACGGCTCCTGACGATCGTTCAGATGGTAGTGGAGGATGATGAAGTCGCGCACGCCTTCGATCTCCCGTGCGGCCTGATCGTTGAAGCGCGCGATGGCGGCCGCGCTCGGTCGCCCCGCCGGCAAGAGTTGAAGGAAGCGGGTGAGCGCGATCATGATCAAATGGATGCTCGTTGATTCCAGGGGTTCGACGAAGCCGCTGGCGAGGCTCAGTGCGATGCAGTTCCGATGCCATGCCGCCTTGCGCCGGCCGGTCCGGAACCGGATGAGCCGCGGCTCGATCAGGTGCTCGCCCTCGACCGACGCGAGGAGGCGTTCGCGGGCGGCGTCGTCATCCAGATAATCGGCGCAATAGACCAGCCCGTTCCCGACGCGGTGTTGCAACGGGATCTTCCATCGCCAGCCCGCATCGTGCGCGATCGCCCGGGTATAGGGGACGGCGGGTTCGGTTGCGCTCGTCTGCATCGCAAGCGCGCGGTTCGTCGGCAGCCAGTGGCTCCAGTCCTCGAATCCGACCCCCAGTGTTTCGCCGATCAACAACGCGCGAAAGCCGGTGCAGTCGAAGAAGAGGTCGCCCTCGATCCGCTCGCCATTCGCCATGACGAGTGCGGCGATGTCGCCGCTTTCGGGATCCTGCTCGACGCCCGCTATTTTGCCCTCGACGCGGCGAAGCCCGTTCGCTTCACACCGCTGCCGTAGATACCGTGCGTAGCGGCCGGCATCGAAATGATACGCATAATTTAGCGCTGGCTGCCCGCCGGTGGCGAAACGCTTGGCAGCGGCGGCTTCGTGTTCGAGGCAGTAGGCGCCGAAGGGCTTGGCAAGTCCGCGGGCGCGAGCTTCCAGCCAGAAATGCTGAAAGTCGCTCATCCAGGTCGATTTGCCGACATCCCCGAACGAGTGGATGTAGCGATCCCCGTCGTGCGCCCAGTTCTCGAACGAGATCGCGAGCTTGAAGCTGGCGCCGGTGGCGCGCACGAACTCCTGCTCGTCGATGCCGATCAGCGCGTGGAACGCGCGGACCGTGGGGATCGTGGACTCGCCGACGCCCACCGATCCGATGTCTTCGGATTCGACGAGCGTCACCTCGGCCAGCGCGCCGAGCTGGCGCGTCAGGATCGCGGCCGCCAGCCAGCCTGCGGTGCCGCCCCCGGCGATGACGATGCGGCGTCGATCCGTCGGTTCGGTCATCGGTTGATCCGTTGAAGAAGCTTGGCTCGCAATTGCCGTGCAGACATCGGGTCCAGCCTGGCCAACGGGCCCTGCGCCGCGTCCGGCAGATGCGCGGTCGGACGCTCCGCGGGCCCGAACACGTAATAGTCGAACAAGGCTGCCCATGCCCGTTTCTCGTGCGGCGACCGATCCCGCAAACTCAACAGCCCGTGGAGCAGGGTGTTCATGGGGGAATCCATGAACGCTGGAGCATCGTTCCACCAGAAGTTGATCATCATGTTGAAGTCGGAAAGCGCCTCCACGTGATGCCACCACAGCGCGGGATAGATCACCGCATCGCCCGGCCCCAGTTCCGCGACCTGCGCGGCCTGTTGCGCCTTGGTGAAGTCGGGGAACCGCTCGAGATCGGGTGAGCGGAAATCGACCATCGAGACGACCTGACCGCCCGGTGTCGGCTCCAGCGGGCCCGGATAGAGATTCGCGATCTGCTCCGGCGGGAACAGCGTGAAGCGACGCTCGCCGACCGCGACACAGGCGATGTTGTTCGACATGTCGTGGTGCGCGGATGCGGTGGTCCGCGTCCCGATCCAGATACTGCGCAGCACGGTGTCGAAGGCGGGGCCGTCAAGCTCGAGATCGTTGCCCGCGGCCGCAAGACCGGGAAAATAGCCGTCGAGGTCGGTCGAGCCGATGTAGAACGACGGCGCGCCCCGGTCGCCCAGCCGCGTGAGCATGCCGCCGATATAGTCGTCGAGCCGGACCCGCTCCGCCTCGAAATTCAACCGTGTGGCGCTGCCGTCATAGAAGCTGTCGTCATAGAAATAGCGACCGCCGGCTTCCGCAGGCGCCGTGTAGCCGACGCCCGGCCGGCCGTTGTAGAAGGACAAAAGGTAATCCGCTGCGGCCTTCGCGCCGTCGCGCCCGGCGACTACCAGCGGCCAGTCCCGCGCGAGGCCGCGCACGACGACCGGCTCGCCTGCCAGCACCAGCGCCTGGGGATCGATCGACCCCGCCTGCGCGGCGTCGATCTCCCGCACGCGCCTCGACGCGATGGGCCGACCGGACGCGACGGCGTTCATTCGGTCGCCCTCTTGATGTTCTTCAGCTCGATCAACCGCTGCACGTTGCCGAGCGAAGCCGCAGCCAGGAATGCGCCTTCCAGCAGACCCGATCGGTGCAGCCTTTCGAGCATCTCGCCCGACAGGTCGGCGAGTGCCTGACGATCCACGATGAACAGATCGGGGAGATCATAGGTCAGGTCGTCGTCGAGACCGATCTGCAACGTCATGGACCGGAGCAAGCCAGCCTCCCGCCAGGCCGCATAGATGGCGGGTGCCGTCTCGAGTCCCTGATAGATCGTGCGCAGGACGCCGGTCATGTGATTCAGCAACGGTGCGTTACCGCCATGCTCCCGGAACACCGGCAATCCGTCCTCGGCTCCGACGCGGGGGTCGTCCAGGTCGATGTGGATCATCGGCTCGGCCGGTTCGCCGTCGCCTGCCGTGCCGGAGCTCACGGCGATCGAGAAGGGGCCACGACGCTGAAATGCGGGCACGTAGCCGCTCGTCCAACGGTCACCGTCCAGGAACAGGTTTTCGTCTCGGTCCAGTCCGAGCAGGACGTGCGCCTGAAGCCCTTCGCCCTCAGGCCGGAAGATGATCGGAAAGGATCGCTGGGCCGCCTCGAACTCGGACGGAAAGATCGGCAACTGATTGACGCCGTCGCCGAACTCCGCCCCCGCGCGAATGGCGACGCGCAGATCGGCATGATCGACATTGTTGAGCAGCACGCGGTTCATCGGCTTGGAAGTCTCTCGGCTGGAGCGCGACATCTCACGATGCTGCCCGGTTTTTGCATCAGCGGCCAGCGAGCGAGGGTTCGGCCGCCTGAAAAAAAGGCCGCTCCGAAGAGCGGCCTTGAGGAGGGGAGTGGTAACGGACGCGCGGATCAGAAGCGGTAGCGGGCGCCGACCAGGATGCGCGGCTTGTTTTCCTGCGCGAAGAACGTCTGGTTCTTCGAGCGGCCGTAGCTGCGCACGGACTCGCTGGTGAGATTGATCCCCTCCAGCGAGATCGCGATCTTCTGGCTGATGTCCCAACTGACGTTCAGATCCACCGTGGTGTACGGCGCGAAGAACACCGGATTGCGATCGGTGGTGCCGCCGCGGCCGGTTTCCGACAGGAACTTGTCGCGCCAGTTGTAGGTGAGGCGGGCCGAAATTCCGTTCTTGTCGTAGATCAGGGACGCGTTCGCCGTGTCCGACAGTCCGAGCAAGGCGAACTGGTCGACCGTCGGCGCGGCGAGGACGTCGATGCCGACGTTGCCGCGCACCAGCGTGTAGGATGCCGCCACACCGATGCCCGTCTCTCCGAAGAAGTACTGGCCTGCGAATTCGCCGCCGTAGATCTCCGCGTCGCGATTGTTGATCGGCGAGGAAATGGAGAACACGGCGAGCGGATCGTTCGCATCCGGCGTGATGTCGACTTCACGCGACAGGGTGTCGAAATAGCCCTGGTTGACGGCGGTACCCGAGCTGTTCGCGCGGATGTCGGCATCGGTCTGGCCGATATTGCCGCCGTTCTGGATCAGCCTCGCCGTATAGCTGAAGAGGTTGATGTCGGAACGATCCAGACCCAGCCGGGCCAGCGCCGCCGCGGCCGTTCCGGAGCGAGAACCGGGCGCGCCGGTCGTCGCGTCGCGGAGCCCGAACAGATTCCCGTTCGACAGGCCGGTGCCCAGGAAGTTGCGGACGCGCTTGTCGAAGAAACCGGCGGACAGGTAGCTCGACGGCTTGAAGTACCACTCGGCCGAGACATCGAAATTGTCCGAGATGAGCGGCCTCAGGTTCGGATTGCCCGTCGTCCCGTTCGGCTGGCCGCCGAACAGCGTCGCCCGGCTGCCCGCTCCCGCGGTCGAACTGACGAACTGGTTCCCGTACGACGGCCGCGCAATCGTGCGGCTGAACGATACGCGCGTGATGACGTCCTCGACCGGCGAGATCTGGAAGTCGATCGAGGGCAGGAGATTGTCGTAGCTGCCGCGCCCGGACAACGGCGTCGCCGTCGCCGATCCCGGAACGTTGAAGTCGTTGTCCGACGTCCAGATGATGGCGGACGGCCCGTTCACGCGCGAGAAGGCGCGAACCTTCGTGACCTCGTAGCGGGCACCGACGACCAACGTCGCCTCGGCGCCGGCGATCTGTCCCTTCCAGGTCAACTGGCCGTAGACGGAAGCGATCTTCTCCCGAATGCTGTCGTCGTTGGCGGAACCGGCGCTGACCAGGTTGCCGCGTGCCGAGTAGAGCGACGAGAAGATGTCGGTGAGGGCGACGGCGTTGCCGCGGAAGGCGTTGAGGCCGGGGCCGGTCACGCCCGGCTTGAACTTGTCGAACTTGCAGACGAGGCAGAACGTCTTGATCAGGTCGCCGGCCTGCGCCTCGACCTCGCCGGGGTTGCTGATGCTCCAGTCACCCAGCGTCTGCGTCGTCTGCGTGCGCGTCGAACGCAGCTTCGAGTCGATGTAGCTGCCGCCGAATTCCGCCTTGCTGCCCTCGCCCAGATCCCAGCCCAAACCGAGCTGCGCCTGGTTGATGGTCTGCGTCTGCCGGGCGGTGTTGGTCCGGGCGACCTGCGTGCCGAGATCGCCGACGTCGAGCTGGTTGTTGCAATTGCCGATCACGCGACCCGGACCGCTGCTCGTCGCGAGCGCGCGGCAGTCGTTGATCGTCTCGTTGATCTGCGGGAAGCCGTTCGACCAGTCGATCGTCTGACCGTTGACCACGTTGGCGCCCATCGAGAACAGCGTCGAACTCGCGCCGTTGGACGCATCGGGCAGCGCCTGCGACTTGGAATGCTGGATGTCGGCGATGAGCTTGAACTTGTCGTTCACGTCCCACGCGGCGTTGAGGCCATATTCCTCGAGCTTGTCCTTCGTCGCCCGGAACTGCTGCTCGTAGCCGGTGTCCTTCGGGTCGGGAACGGCCTGCGAGATGACGGTGGCGGTCGGAACCGGGCTGTTGTCGAACGTCACGCTGCCGAACGGGCGGTTGAGCCAGTTGGTCTGGTCCTGCCGCGCCTCGCTCTGCCGGTTCTGCGCCCACAGCACGTCCGCGGTGAGCAGCAGGCTTTCGACCGGGCGGAATTGCACGACGCCGGATGCGTTGATCCGCTCGCGCTCCGACTCCGAGAAGTGGTAGCGGGCGTCGTTGGGGAACGCGATCAGGCTGCCGCTGGGCGGCCGGTTGGTCACGACCGTGTTCGCGCCGATGATATCGCCCGGGTTGTCGATCGTGCGGATGTTCCACGCGTTCGACGTGGAGCTGGCGGCGGCCGAATTGCGCTTCTGGTAGCTGCCGAACAGCGACACGCCGAAGGTGTCGCTGTCGTTCTTCCAGTTCACGAGACCGGACACTTCCGGCGTGATCTTCGCCAGACCGTCCTCGTCCTTCTCGATGCTGGTGTCGTACACCGCCTTCGCACCGACCGATCCGGTCAGGCCGGCTTCACGCGAATCGAGCGGCTTGCGGGTGATCACGTTGATGGTCGCGCCGATGCCGCCCGTGGGGATCGCCGCGCGACCGGTCTTGTAGACCTCCAACGTGCTGACGCCTTCCGACGCCAGATTGCCGAAGTCGAACGAACGACCCGTTGCCGTCGCGAAGTCGACGCTCTGGTCGCCGCCGACGCCCTGAAGATTGGTCGCCGGAAGCTGGCGGCCGTTCAGCGTGACGAGATTGAAGCCGCCGCCGAAACCGCGGGCGGTCACTTCGGAACCTTCGCCGTTGACGCGGTTGATCGACACGCCCGTCACGCGCTGAAGCGACTCGGCCAGGTTGGTGTCGGGGAACTTGCCGATGTCTTCGGCGGAGATGGCGTCGACGATACCGTTGGAGTTCCGCTTGATGTCGATCGCGCGGTTCAACGAGGCCCGGATACCGGTGACAACGATGTCATCGCCCGAGTCGGATGTCGCTGCGGCCGTGGTCGCACCGTCCTGCGCCTCACGGGGAGCACCTTCGGACCCCGGTTGGGCGTTCGTCGCGGGAGCATTGGCGTCGTTTCCGCCGCCGACGACCTGCGCGGCCGCAGGCGTGGCGATGCACAACGCCAGCACGCCGATCGAAGATGTGCGGACGAGCGCGCCAATGAGCTTGGACTCTTTCATACTTCCTCCCCTTGCGGCTTGATCGCCGCTTATTGATAGCCAGCCGTTAGCCGACACCCTCATGGTAGTGCTACCATTCAGTCCTACGTTGTCAATGCGTTGCAGAGTATACTAAATTGTGTGTCCGCCAAGGCACAGGCAGTCACTCCACTATATTAATCAGATAATACAGAGGAGTCGAAGGGGCGGCACCGAAGTGCGACCTTCCAAGCTGCATCCTGTCAGGTCAGCGGAACAATCTTCCTAACATACGACCGATGTTGAGAACGCTCGCGCGATCTCACCGGCAGGTCCCGTCCGGGCATGGCCGAGCGGCTGCTATCGCCCAATTGCGGACATTCGGCCGGCGCGGCATGGTGTGGCGATGGCAGAGTTCGAGAGCTTGGACGGCGAAGATAACTGGGACGCGGAGCTTGCCGCTGATCTGGTCGGTTGTACGCTTCTGATCGGCCTCACATATGTCGATCACGATGATCGCCTGATCCGGCGTCGGCAGCTCCACGGAACGGTTGTTTCAGTCGATCGCTACTCCGGCATCGTAATCCGCCAAGGCACTGGCGAGGATGCCACGATTGCTCCTGTCCTCAATGCAATCGAGCCTGCGCAGCCCGGTATCTACCAGCTAGCTGACGAAGACGCGGCAGTGGAGGACCCAGATTTCACTGCGCTTCTGACCGTCCGCGCGCCCCTTCGTAGCTAGCCTGCCGTGTCGGCTATCGCCCAACTGCGGACATGCGACCTTCTTGCCAAACCGTACGTTGGTGCTAGCGTTCGTCAATAAGGAGCGGCTCATGTTACGTGGTGCGTTACTGGCAGCATTATTCGCGGCTGCTGTGCCGGCTGCGGCGCAGAAAGTGAACGTTCCGGCGATCCTTCCCGACGCGTCGTCGGCAGACGACATCATTGTCACCGCCTTGCGAATACCGCGCGAGAAGCTCCCGACCGGCGTTTACTGGGACTATCAAACGCTGCTTTCGAGCAAGATTGCTCGTGAAAACGCCCAGATGTTCTTACGGTGCGCGCTTAAGTCGAGTGACTTCAAGTCGATACGGATGGTGGTCGATGGCGAGCCTAACAGTGCGAACGCCCGCTTTGCTCAGGGGTGGATCAGGAAGACCCATCGTGGCTGCTATCCACCAACAACCTTGGCCGGGTACACTACGCCTGCCAAGCCATATACGATTGCCGACGTAGGCGGATCGATACTGGATCGGGGCGTCATCGTGGAGTCAGTGCTCAAATCCTATGCTCCCGACGCGGCTTTGACGCCGTCAATCACCGCAGACGCTGCCGTGCAAGGCCGCTTTCAGCAGCGTGAAGGGCTTCGCAATCGGCTCAGGCTCCCCAACGATCTTGACGCCCTAGTGTTTGCCTCCTGCCTCGTCAGACAACAGCCTGTGCTGGCCACGCGTTTGTTTCAATCGGAGCCGGGCTCTTTGCTCGAACGCGGGCTTACTCAAACCATCATCGTCCAGGGACGCGAATGCGTTGGGCAAGCCAGCCGTGTGACGGTCGATCCTAGTTTGCTGCGTGTCTACATCATAGACGCTTTTTACCGCTGGGTTGTCGCCTCTCGGGGTTTAGAAAGTCTGATCCCAGCTGACGCATGAACCCGCGTCGCAGCCGACGCTTGATGTCCGCTCTCCACCAAACCCGGACATTCTCGATGCACGATCGTTGTTGCGACACTGCGCCGCGCCGAGACGTGTCATCGCCCGCTGACGCAGCGTGCCGACCGGAGTCGACTCGCCATGCTCGCCGTTCGCCTGATGAACCCGGGCGTGGGGATCGAAGGGCTGGCGCGGTCGGGCAACCACCATCTTCCGGATCGCGTCAGGGCAGACTGGCCGGTGTGAAGGTCACGAAGATGTTCGCGGTCAGACGCCCGGTTTCGGGGTCCGGGCTGAGCCGTTCGGGTGACGGAACGCGGCCCGAGTGCAGGACGCAGCTGCGATAGACGATCAGCCTGTTCATCTCGGCCGACACCTGCATGATGGGTTCGAACCACGGCGCACCGTCCTCGACATATCCGTCCAGCGTGGCTTCGCCGGCACGGTGAGCATCGTAGCTGGCGAGCCGGCTCGGGCTCAACGTCTCGAACCCGGTCGCACGATGGCGGTAGAACGACGTTCCGCCGTGGTCCGCGCCGCAGAGATAATGCAGGATGGCGAATTGCATCGGATCGACCGAGTCGACGTGCGGGGCTCGCTGCGGAGGGGCGAGCGCATCGGGGGGCAGGGTCACGAGGGAAAACGCACCCTGCGCCCGGATCGGACGAACCGCACCCAGTGAGAACGCCTCGGCGATCGGGCCCGTCAGGACGTTCACCACCTTCTGGATATAGTCGCTCGGCAGCGCGCTCCTGAGACCCGGAAAGCCGCCGGCGGGACTATAGGCGGGCAGGAGGTCGCTGGCCGAAGCACCGCGGACCAGCTCGTCCGGATCGGCCAGTATCCCGTCCGACTGGAGCAGCGGTTCCTGCTCCTGCCCCAACAGCGTCGCGTTCAGCCGCGCTCCCGGTGCTAGCTGAAACGGTGTCATCGAACCTCGCCACCAGCTTTCGACGATCGGGTAGCGGCTTTCGCGTTATCGTCCAGCCTCGGTGCGGCGGCGGATTGGCGGATCAGCAGGGAATAGGGATGCTCGACCCGGCGCACGGGGTCACGGCCCTCAAGCTGGGCGATGACCATGTCGGTGGCCGTGACCGCCATTTCGAAGACGGGCTGGCGTATCGTCGTGATCGGCGGCCACGCGATCCGCGACACCTCCGAATCATCGAAGCCGACGATGGACAGATCGCCGGGCACGGACAATCCGCGGCTGCGCGCCGCGGTCAGGGCACCGACGGCCATGTCGTCGTTCTGCGCGATGATCGCGGTGGGCAGGTCGCCGGCGCCGAGCAGGTCCCGGGCGGCGGCTTCACCGCTTTCGCGGGTATAGAGGCCGTCGCGGATGCGGTCTGCGCGGATGGTCGTGCCGACCGTCGCGAAAGCGTCGCTGTAGCCGCGCATGCGGGCTTCGGACGATCGATGGGTCGGGTCGCCACGAATGACCGCGACGTCGCGATGCCCCAGTTCGATCAGGTAGCTCGCGAGACGAAAGGCGGCCTCCTGATCGTTCATCAGGGTTTCCGGCCCCACGTCCGACGCGGTGGTGGACCCGATCCGGGCGCACGCGATGCCCGCCTTGGCCAGGTCGCCGAGCAATGTCGGATCGTCGGAGGCCGGTGGCGCCAGGACGACGCCGTCGAGCGCCGCGGATCGAAGAAGGCTTACGACCTCCGCCGCACGCTTCGCCACCGACGTGATCGGAAGCACCACCAGCCTGTATCGCTCGTTGCGCAGGCGATCCAGCACGCCCATCTGCAGCTCGACGACGAAGCTGGGCGAGGGGTTCTCGTAGACCAGCCCGATCAGATGCGATCGGCGGCGCACCAGCGCCTGCGCGAACAGATTCGGGTGATAGTTCAGCGCTTCGGCGGCGGCACGAACGCGCTGTCTTACGGGCTCGCTGACGTGCGGGGCATCGTTGAAGACGCGCGACGCCGTCTTGATCGACACATCGGCGTGAGAGGCGACATCGCGAAGGGTGGATCGGCGGTTCAGGTGCGGCGCCACTCGAATTCCCCTCGATCATCGTACGCGTGCCGCGCTGCCCCTTGGCCGGCACTCTCGGCCACGAAATGCTTGAATGGTACAAAGCCCGACCTGTCAAATCGCGCCCTAGATCACGAGGCTCAGCAGCATCGTAAATCCCAGGCCGAACACGCCGACCAGCGTTTCCATCAACGACCATGTGCGGAAGGTCTGTTTCAGGCTCAGCCCGAAATACTCCTTGAACATCCAGAAGCCGGAATCATTCACGTGGCTGAACATCAGGCTGCCGGCACCGATCGCCAGCACCATCAGGCTGCCATCCGCCTGATGGGTGGCAACTATCGGCTGCATGATCCCGGCTGCCGTCAGCCCCGCCACCGTCGCCGATCCCAGCGCGACGCGGATCGCCATCGCCAGCAGCCACCCGAGCACCAAAGGCGGCAGCGGCATGCTGTTCAGGTGCGCCGCCAGTGCGACGTCGGCGCCGCCCGCGACGAATACCTGTTTTAGTGCGCCCGCGCCGGCGATGATGAGCAGGATGCCGCCGATTTCCGTCACCGCCTGCGCCTGCCCGACACCGACCTGCGCCAGCGTCCTGCCCTGTGACGTGGCCAGCAGGACGGTCGCCACCACCAGCGCGAACAGCATCACCAGCGCCGGATTGCCGAGCAGCGTCACCAGCGCCTCCGCCGAACCGCCGGCCGTGCCGTACTGGACGATCGTCGCCAGCGTCAGCAGCGCGACCGGCAGCAGGGCGCAGGTGAAGCTGCGCAGGGCGCCGGGCTGGCGCGCCGCGTCCGCCGGGTCGGACGGGGTGAACAGCGCCGGCGGGCGGGCGATGACGCCGCGCGTCGTGATCGCGAAGATGGGGCCTGCGATCGCCAGCGTCGGGATGCCGACGATCAGCCCCAGGATCAGCGTTCGTCCGATGTCCGCGCCGAACTGCGCCACCAGCGCCGTCGGCGACGGATGCGGCGGCAGGAACCCGTGCGCGATCGACAGCCCGGCCAGCATCGGAATGCCTAAGTACACAGCCGGCATCCGCACCCTCTCCCCCACCGAAAACACCAACGGCACCAGCAGCACGAAGCCGACATTGTAGAACAACGGGATTCCGACCAGAAAGCCGGTCGCGGCCATCGCGACGGTGATGAACCGCCGGCCCGACCAGCCGTACAGCGTATCGGCGATACGTCGTGCCGCGCCGCTGTCCGCGACGAGCTTCCCGAACATCGCGCCGACGACGAGGATGATCGCGATCGGGCCAAGCATCGCGCCGATCCCGGCCTCGATCGTGGACATGATCTTCGCGGGGGGAAGACCCAGCAACACGGCGGCCAGAACGGACGCCGCGATGAAGGCGATGAAGGGATGAACCCGCCCGACCGATATGGCGAGGATCAGCAACACTACCGCGGCAAGGATCGCAACCAACGTCATGACAGGCCGGCTCCCTCAGGCCGGCGGATCAAGCCGCGGCATGTATAGAGCCCTGTCATGACACACGGACGACGATGCACAAGGGGCATTGCCACATGCGGTCGGGAGCATCGTCGCGAAGTCCCGTTCGGCGCGGCGCGACCCCGCGGGTGGTCTGCCAATCCTCGTATTCGAGCGATCCGCATCGCCCCGGAGTCGAGCGTGGACCGATTGCCGTGTCCGCAGAGTGAGAGTAGGTTGCGAAGATGCAGCGGAAGACGGCAGAGACAGCGACGGAGACCGAGGATCGCCCCCCCGCTCGCAAAGGCGACCGGCATCAGGAAGCCGTCACCATGCTGCGGCGGATGATCCTGGCGGGGGAGCTGGCCCCCGGTGAACCCCTGCGCGAAGTGGCGTTGAGCGAGCAGTTCGGCACGTCGCGCACGCCGGTGCGCGAGGCGCTGCGCACGCTGGCGGCCGAGGGGCTGGTGACGTTGCTGCCCAACCGCACGGTGCAGGTCAGTCAGCTCGACGAGCAGGCCGCGTCGGAGGTGTTCACCGTTCTCGGCGCGCTGGAATCGCTGGCGGCGCGGTTGGCGTGTGAGCGGATGGGGGGGGAGGATATGGAAGTGCTGTCGGAACTTCAGGAGGACATGGCCCGCTATTTCGAGAGCCGCGACCGGCCGCGCTATCTGGAAGCCAACCGCCAGATCCACGAGCTGATCGTCGAATCTTCCGGCAACGCATCGCTCATCCTCGCGTGGCGGCTGTTGCTGCCGCGGGCCGAACGCGCGCGGCATGTCAGCACGCTGGATCACGAGCGGTGGGAAGCGGCGTTCGAGGAACACAAGCTGATCGAACAGGCATTCCGGGCGCGGGATGTGCCCGCCATCGCCGAGTTGATGCAGTCGCATTTCGATAACGGGGCGGACAGCATCAAGAACGCGCATCGGCGCGCCCGGCGCGAGGAGCGGTCGCGCGCGTACCAGACGGCGGCGGGTTCGACACCGCGCAAGTAACCGTCAGACGGTATCGGCGCGGTAGATCGGCCGCGAGGCGTCGATCCGCAGGAACAGCAGCGCACCGATCGCGGACAGGGCCGCCAGCACGAACATCGCCGCATTCCATCCGCTCCAGTGCAGGATATAGCCGGTGATGACCGCGGCCAGCGCGCCGCCGATATTGCCGAACGTGTTCATCACCGCCGACACCGAGCCGGCGAAGATGCCGCCGACATCCAGCGTCAGCGCCCACGAAACGCCGACCGTCAGTTCCAGCCCGAACACCGCCAGCGCAAACCACGCGACGCTGACCAGCGGCGATGCGCTGAGCACGCCCGCCGGGATCGCGACCGCCGCCAGCAGGAAGCCGACCACGGCAACGACCCGCCGCGCCAGCGTGACATGGCCCCAGCGGTGGAGCAGCCGGTCGGATACCCAGCCGCCGGTGATGTCGCCGACCACGCCCGCCATCAGCGGCAGGCTGGCGAACAGGCCCATCTGCGCGAGATCGAAATCGCGGACTTCGTTCAGGTATTTGGGGAACCAGGTCAGGAAGATGTTGATCGAATAGGCGTAGCAGAAATACATCGCCGAGATCAGCCAGAGCTGCGGCTGCGCGAGGATGAAGCGCCACGGTACCTTTGCCGTCACGGCACCGGCTTCCCCCTGCGACGCGAGCGCATCAGCGATCAGCCGCCGTTCCGCATCGTTGGTGGAGGCGTGCTGCTGCGGGCTGTCGCGGTAATACCAGAACCATACGGCGCCCCAGATCAGGCCCAGCACGGCGAAGATCAGAAACGGCGCACGCCAGCCGAAATGCAGCATCAGCCAGACGACCAGCACCGGCGTCAGCGCCGCCCCGAGCCGTGCGCCGGCATGCGTCAGCCCCTGCGCGAAACCGCGTTCGGAGGGCAGCATCCAGCGGCTGAGCGAGCGCGTGGCATTCGGGAACGCACCCGCCTCTCCGCAACCGAACAGGAAGCGGCAGACGATCAGCGACGACGCGCTCCACGTCGCGGTGGTCAGTGCGGTGAACGTCGACCACCAGATCACGATCGCGGTCAGCACCCGGCGCGGCCCGAAGCGGTCGCCGAGCCAGCCGCCGGGGATCTGGAAGATCGCGTAACCGATCTGAAAGATGCCCAGCACCCAGCCCCAGGTACGGTTCGACAGGCCATATTCCGCCTGGATCATCGGCCCGGTGACCGAGATGACCACCCGGTCCATATAGGTGATCATATAGGCGAGCACGGTCAGCCACAGCACGACGTGCCGCACGCGCGTCGGCCGCGTTCCCGCCACCGAGACCCCGGCCTTCGAAACCTTGGCCGCAACCGCCATGTCGCTCATCGGACCGACGGGACCTTGCTGCCGCCGATATAGACCGCGGCGATCCTGCGGCTGTTCAGGATGTCGCGGGTGGGATCGGCGTTCAGTACGACGAAGTCGGCGAGCCGGCCGGGCGCGATGAGGCCGCGGTCGTTGGTGCCCAGCCATTCGGCGGAGCGGGCGGTGGCGGTGTGGATCGCCTCCGCAGGCGTGAAGCCCGCCTTCACCAACTGCTCCAGCTCCCAATGTTCGGAATAGCCGGGCAGGCGTCCCGGCGGGCCGGCGTCGGTGCCGAAGCCGTACTTCACGCCGCCCTTCGCCAGCAGCATGATGTTGTCGCGCGCCTGTTCGTCGATCCGGGGCAAGGCGGGGTAGATGCGGCTGGTGGCGATGGTCTTCTCGCGCTCCGGGCTTTCCAGCCCCGCGATCGTCGCGGGATCGGCGGCCTGGCGGAAGAACGGATCGCGCGTGCGGGGATTGTCGGCGGCGAAGGCATAGACCGCCGCTTCCCTGCTGAGGGTGGCGGCACCCTGCCATACGCCGCGCGCCTTCATCGCGGCGATCAGTTCGGCGTCGACGGGCTTGTCGCGGACGCTGTGCATGAAGCCGTCGATTCCCTGCGCCACCAGTTCCTTGGCGTCGGCGAGGTAGAAGACGTGGGCGAGGACGCGCTTGCCGTTGCGGTGGCCGGCATCGATGATCGCCTTGCTGATGGAATAGGGCATCTTCGGCATCGCGCCGAGTTCGTCGTCCATCCACAGCTTGATGTAATCGACGCCCTTCTTCGCCTGCGCATCGACCTCCGCCGCGGCTTCCGCGGGCGTGGCGACGGGGTGATTGATGCCGGGAACGCCGCCATAGCCACCCTTGAAGACCAGCCCCTGACCCGCCGTCAGCAGGCGTGCCATCGTCTGCGGACCGTTCCGGCCGGCGTCGCGGATGGCGATGATGCTATCCTTGTCGGTGCCCATCGACTGGACGGTCGTGACGCCGAACGCGGCATAGGTGCGCAGGTCCTTGCGCACGCTGTCGGGGGTGAAATATCCCTCTTTCTGGACGAGATCGCGGACCGTGCCGATATGGATGTGGAGGTCGACGATCCCCGGCATCAGGTACTTGCGCTTGAGATCGACGCGGGCTGCGCCGCGTGTGCGGGGGACCTGTTTCGCTGGGCCGACCCATGTGATGACGGCATCGTCGACGACCATCGCCTGATCGGCCTTCGGCGCGGTGCCGCTGCCGTCGATCAGGGTGAAGCCGTGATAGACGACCGTCGCCGCCTCCGCACCGACGGCGCACATCGCAGCGGTCCCGGCCAGCAGCCCAAGACCCAATCGCTTCCACCGAGTCGTCATCCTCGCCCTCCTCTTGCCGCCTGCAATCCGGCGGCCGCTCTGGTCGTCTTCGCCGATCTTTCGTCCGCGCCGTCGACCGCTTACCCACTATGCATGCAACCTAGACATAATGTATGCAACATCAAAAAGGCGCGGTGGTCAGCCGCGCAGGCGACCAGGAGAGTATGCGTGCGGCAGACGGGATGGAAGATTGCGGTTCTGATGCTGTCGGCGGCCGGAGCTGCTGCCGCGACGTCCGGCCGGGACGGCGACTGGACGGGGTTCGGCGGCGACGAGGCGGGCACCCGCTATTCCGCGTTGCGCGACATCACGCCCGCCAATGTCGGACGGCTGATCCCGGTCTGGACGTTCGAACTGAAGCCGCAGGAGAGCAACAGCCCCCGCCTGCTGGTGAGCAGCATGACGCCGCTGGCGATCGGCGGGATGCTGTATCTGGCGACGCCCTACGGCCGCATCGTCGCGCTCGACGGGGCGACGGGGGCAGTGACGTGGACGTACGCCTTGCCGGCTGACGACGGGATCGCCGGGCGCGGTTTGGGCTATTGGCCGGGCGAGCGCGGGGGTGGGGCGTCGCCGCGCCTGTTCTTCGGCACGCGATCGGGCCAGTTGATTGCGCTCGACCTCGCCACCGGTAAGCCGCCGGCAGACTTCGCGCCGATCCAGTTGCGCACGGCGGAGGTCATGAACGGCACCAACGGCGGCGGCTTCCCGGCAGGCTATACCTACCAGATCAACAGCGCGCCGGCGATCGCGGGCAACGTCGTCATCACCGGTGCGCGGTTGCAGGAGTCGCCGGTCGAGGGGCCGGCGGGCGATGTGCGCGGCTGGGACGCGCGCACCGGCAAGCTGCTCTGGACGTTCCACTCGGTGCCGCGTCCCGGCGAGCGGTTCCACGGCACGTGGCAGGGCGACAGCTGGGCGAAACGGTCGGGCGTCAACGCATGGAGCAGCATGTCGGTGGACGAAGCACGGGGGATCGTCTTCGTGCCGTTCGGCGCGCCCGCCTACGACCGGATCGGGGTGGACCGGGCGGGGGCCAACCTGTTCGCGAACTCGCTGGTGGCGCTCGATGCACGCACGGGACGGTATCTGTGGCATTTCCAGACGGTGCATCACGATATCTGGGACCTCGACCTGCCGGTCCAGCCGACCCTGATCGAGGTGCGGCGCGGCGGACGGACAGTCCCGGCGGTCGCGGCGATGAACAAGACGGGCTATCTGTTCGTGCTCGACCGGGTCACCGGCAAGCCGCTGTTCCCGGTGCGCGAGACGCCGATGCCGAAAAGCAGTCTGGACGGCGAGCAGGCGTGGCCGACCCAGCCGATCCCGGCCGCGCCGCCGCCGGTGATCCGCCAGTCGCTGATTGCCGACGATCTGGCGACGCTGACGCCGGAACTGGCCGAGCATTGCCGCGCGCGCGTCAAGAGCGAGGGCATCGGGTTCGCCGCGCCGTGGGAGCCGCTGCGCACCGACCGGCCGATGGTGCGCCTGCCCGGTAGCGGCGGCGGGCCGAACTGGGGCGGCGGTGCCTATGACGGCAAGCGGGGGCTGTACGTCATCAACACCAGCGAACTTCCGTCGGTGGAGAAGATGGGGAAGGACGCGAAGGGCAATTGGTACAATGCCGGCCCGCAGCCGTCGTGGTTCGGAATGGGCGGCGCGCGGATGCCGTGCCAGCGGCCGCCCTGGGGTAACCTGACCGCGATCGACGTGTCGAACGGGCGTATCGCGTGGCAGGTGCCGCTTGGTGTAACCGACAGCCTGCCCGCCGCCTTGCAGAAGACGGGGCGGCCCAATGTCGGCGGTCCGCTCGCCACCGCGACCGGGTTGGTGTTCATCGGTGCGTCCGACGATTCGCGCTTTCGGGCGTTCGACACCGCGACCGGGCGCGAACTGTGGACGTTCCGGCTGGGGGCATCGGCGCATGCGACGCCGATCAGCTATCGTGGGCGTGACGGGCGGCAATATGTCGCGGTGGTGTCGGCGGGCGGCTCCTATCTGGGCAGCCCCGGCACCGCGAGCCGGCTAGTCGTGTTCGCGCTTCCGCGTGAGGGAGAACGGCCGGCGGCGAGCGCCTCCGTCGCACAGGCGGTGCCGGTGGAGGCGAAGCGCGCCGCCGTCGTCGCGGCGGCGGTGCGGAGCGATCCGGCGTCCTTCGCGCCGGGGCCGGAGAAGGCCTTCGCCGAGAAAGCCTGCACCAGTTGTCACGTCGCGGCGCAGGTGACCAGCCAGCGCAAGACGCGCGCCGACTGGGTGGCGACGGTGGAGAAGATGGTCGGCTTCGGCGCACAGGTGCCGGATGAGAATTTCGATGCGCTGGTCAGCTATCTGGCCGCCAACTATCCGGCGGATCGGTAGGGGTCGGGCGCGGTGACCAGCGCGTCGCGGGTCACCGTGCCGACATCGCGCTGACCGGCCAGCGCCATCGCGACCGCCAGTTCGTGGCGCATCAGCGACAACATGGTCGTCACCCCCGCACCTCCCTGCGCCGCGAGCGCGAACGCCCAGGGGCGGCCGAGCAGGACGCCCTTCGCCCCCAGCGCCAGTGCGCGCAGGATATCGATGCCCGAGCGGATGCCGCCGTCCATCAGCACGTCGGCGCGGCCGTCGACCGCCGCGACGACGGCGGGCAGGGCGGCGATCGACGACGGTGCGCCGTCCAGCTGACGGCCGCCGTGATTGGAGACGATGATCGTTTCCGCACCAGCCGCGACCGCGTCGCGCGCGTCGTCGGGATCGAGGATGCCCTTGATCGCCAGCCGCCCCCGCCAATGCTGCCGCAACCAGTCGAGATCGGCCCACGTCACGGTCGGGTCGAAGTTGCGGCCGACCCACGCGGTGAACTGCGCCAGCCCAGCGCCCTCGGGCATGCGCGCGGCGAAATTGCCCAGCGTGTGCGGGCGACCGCGCACGCCGACATCCCATGCCCAGCCGGGATGGCGCGCGATCTCGAACGAGCGGCGGAGTCTGGCGGCGAGGCCCTGATCGCCGGTCAGGCTGCTGCGCACGTCGCGGCGGCGCGGCGAGTGGATGATGAGGTCGACGGTCAGGATCAGCGTCTCGACCCCCAGCGCGGCGGTGCGCGCCAGCAGGTCCTCCATGAACCCGCGGTCCTTGATCATGTACAGTTGCAGGATCAGGGGGGTGGTGACGCCGCCCGCGACCTCCTCGATCCCGCAGCAGGCGGAGGAGGACAGGATGAAGGGGACGCCCGCCGCCTCGGCCGCGCGCGCCGCCTGCACTTCGCCGCGCCGTGCGTAGAGGCCGGCGAGGCCGATCGGCGCGAGCGCGACGGGGAAGCTGGCGGGGCGGCCGAACAGCGTGGTGCCGAGTTCGACGGTGCCGACATCGCGCATGACGCGCTGGCGCAGCTTCAGCGTCTGGAGGTCCGCCTCGTTGGCGCGCAGCGTCTCCTCCGCGAACGAGCCGCCGTCGATATAGTCGAACAGGAAGCGCGGCAGGCGGCGGCGCGCCATCTCCCGGAAATCGTCGATCCCGGCCGGTGTCACGGCTGCGGACTCATCGCCCGGTCCATGCCGGCGTCTCCTTGACCAGGAAGCTGCGGACGCCCTCCGCGAAGTCCGAACTGCCATAGATGGTGGCGATCAGGTCGTCGATGCCGGGCTGGTTGGCGGTGCCGATGCGGCGGATCGCTTCCTTGCTGACCTGCATCGTCAGGGGGGCATGGGTCAGCAGGCGTGCGATCAGCGCCTCGACGGTGGCGTCGATCTGGTCCGGCTCGACGAGGTCGTTGACCAGGCCGAGCGTCTTCATCTCCCCGGCGCCGATGATCTCCGCTCCCAGCAACAGCCGCTTGGCGATCGCGATGCCGGCATGCTGCACCAGCCGGGCATAGCCGCGCGCGGACAGGCAGTTGCCGATCGTGCGCGCGAGCGGCGATCCGAACCGCGCGCCGGTCGCGGCGATGCGGAAATCGCTGGCGAACGACAGAGCGAGGCCGCCGCCGACCGCCCACCCGTCGACGATCGCGATCGTCGGCTGCGGCAGGGCCTCGACCGCCCCGACATAGGAGTCCATCTCCGCCTCGTAGGCGACACCCTGTTCGCCGGTCGTGAAGGACTGGAAGCCGGCGATGTCGGTGCCCGCGACGAACGCCTTGCCGCCGGCGCCGCGCAGCGTGACGACGCGGATGTCGCGGTCGGCGGCGAAGGCGGCGCATGCCTCGCCCAGCCCGCGCCACATATCCCAGGTCAGCGCGTTGTAGGCGTGCGGGCGGTCGAAGACGATGTGCCCGACCGGGCCGTCCCTGTCGTAGCGGGTGACGCCCTGGCTCATGCCGCCTGAGGCTCCGCGATCAGGCCCTTGTCGGCAAGCTCGCGGCGGATTTCGGTGCCGTGTTCGTCGAGCAGCGGCGGCGGGAAGCGCACGACCTGCGGCGTCGCGGACAGTTTCACCGGGAAACCAAGCGCCTTGAAGCTGCCCTCCACGGGGTGCGCGATGTCCTGCACCATCGCGCGGGCGTGCGTGTGTTCGCTGGCGAGCGACTGCTCGTAATTCAGGATCGGCCCCGACGGGACGCCGGCCGCGAGCAGTGCCTCGACCCATTCATCTGCGCGGCGGTGGCGGAAGCTGGGCCGTAGAAGTTCGATCAGTTCGCGGGCGTTCGTCACGCGCGCGCTGTTGTCGAGGAAGCGGGGGACGTCCGCCAGATCCTGACGCCCGATCACCGCCAGCAGGGCGAGCCACAGTTTCTGGTTCGCGGCGGCGAAGACGAACCAGCCGTCCGACGCCTCCACCGCCTGATAGGGGGCGGACATGCGGTTGGCGCTGCCGAGCGGCTGGGGGCTCTTGCCCGTCCCCCAGAATTCGGCGGTTTCCCAGATCGACAGGCCCAGAGCCGCCTCGAACAGCGACGCCGTGACGAGCTGGCCCTCGCCCGTGGTCTGGCGCGCGAGGATCGCGGAGAGGATGCCATAGGCGGCGAACAGCGCGGAGCCGAGATCGCCGACCGGCGTCGTGTTCTTGACCGGCTCCTGATCCGGAATCCCGACCGCGCTCATCAGGCCCGACATCGCCTGCGCGATCAGGTCATAACCAGGCCGCGTCGCCCACGGGCCGCCGGGACCGAAGCCCGAAATGCTGGCGTAGATCAGCCGCGGGTTCAGCGCGCGCAACGTGTCGTAACCGATACCTAGGCGGTCGGCGACGCCGGGCCGGCCATTCTCGACCACGACATCGGCGGTCTTGACCAGTGCATAGAAGGTGTCGCGATCCGCCGGCGCCTTCAGGTCGAGCACGATCGAACGCTTGTTGCGGTTGAGCGCCAGGAAGCCGGGGCTGTCCTCTCCCTTCAGGCGAAATCCCATCGAGCGGCGCGAGCTGTCGCCGACCTGCGGCGGTTCGACCTTGATGACGTCGGCGCCCATGTCGCCCAGCAACATGCAGCAGAACGGCCCGGCCATGACCTGGGACACGTCGAGGACGCGGATGCCCGCCAAAGGCTGGTTGCTCGTCATCGTCCCACTCCCCCCATCACGGCTTGTACATCCGTCCTGCATTCAAGAAATAGAAATTGCATACAATATGTTCGTATCGTCGCAAGTCACAGATCACTCAGCCGGCAGGCCTGGTCGGCGTGATCGCGATGGCGGACTGCGCGGCGGCATCGGGCGGCAGGTCGGCCTGACCCGCCGGAAAACCGTTGCGCGCCAGGATCATCGCCTCGATCGCCGCAACGGTTGCGCCGCCGAGCGAACCGGGATTGTCGAGCGGCATCGTCGTCTTGATGCGGGTGAAGAGTGCGCCGGCATCCTGTCCGTTCCAGTTGGCGAGGAACGTCCCGCCGGCCAGCGGTGGCGCCTGATCCCCGCCCGCCAGCGAATCGCCGTGGCACGATGCGCAGTGCTGCGCATAGGCGGCGGTTCCGCGCTCCACCTGCGCCGCGCTGTAGACCCCGCTCCAGACGGTGCGGCCGGCGGCGCTCACGGCCCCTTGTGACAGGGCGATGGACGGAACGGCGACTGTGGTCGCGAGGATCAGGGGGAGGGCGCGCAAGAGCATCGATATGGCTTTCGACGGAGGCGGGGCGACAGGCGCAGGACTCGGGGCCGGATCAGGCGGCGGGCACACGGAACACGATGAGTTCGGCAGGGTAATTGCCGCCGCCGACCGCGATCGCGATGTGCTGACGTCCGTTGAGCATGTACGTCATCGGCGCACCGGTCTGCCCGGCGGGCATGTACACCGCGCCCTTCTGCTCGCCTGTCGCCTTGTCATACGCGCACAGCATCGCGCCACGGCGGCCGTTGGGCAGGGTGAAGACGCCCGGTTCGCCGCAGATCACCAGCGTCTTCGTGACGAGCGGACCGACATTGCCCGGCCGCCCGGTCTTGGGGAGCGTCATCCCCTTCAGCTTGGGATGGTTGCGGATCGCATCGGGGGTTTCGCCGTGCGGCACCTGCCACAGATGGCTGCCGGTCTTCAGGTCGATGGCGGTGATGCGGCCATAGGGCGGCTTCAGCAGCGGCAGCCCCTCGACCGTCAACATCCCGTAGGTGTGATCGCCCCGCTTCGGCGCGGTCGGCATGCCGCGGACGTTGATATAGGCGAAGTCGGACAGCTTGGTGTCGCTGTTCTTCAACTCCGTCATCACGTCGGCGACGGTCTTGGAATAGACGTAGACGACGCCTGTCTCCGGGTCCGCGCCGCCGCCCGGCCAGTTGGTGCCGCCGGTCAGGTTCGGCGCGGTCAGCGTGCCCCATTTCCCTTCGGGCTCGAACACGACGGCGGGCGTGTAGAGTGGGCCGGTATGATAGTTCTTCATCACCTCCAGCGCCTTGGCGTGAAGTTCGGGCGTGAAGTCGATCAGGTCGTCGGCGCTGACGCCCTGCACGTCATAGGCCGGCGGCCTCGACGGGATCGGCTGCGTCGGGGAATACCATTCGCCCGGCACGTCGCCCTTGGGCACCTTGCGCTCCGGGATCGGCCACACCGGTTTGCCGGTTTCGCGGTTCAGCACGTAGAGGAAGCTCTGCTTGGTCGGTTGGGCCAGCAGCTTGACCAGCTTGCCCTTGATCGTCACGTCGAGCAGGATGGCGGCGCAGGGCACGTCGTAATCCCACAGGCCGTGATGGACGAGCTGGTAGTGCCATTTGCGCTCACCGGTATCGAGATCGACCCCGACGATGCTTTCGCCGAACAGGCCATTGCCGCGCCGGTACTGGCCGCCGACATCGCCGGTCGGGAGTTCGATGCCGAGATAGGCGAGGTTGAGTGCGGGGTCGGCGGAGATCTGGCACCACATGCCGGCGTTGCCGATCTTGTCGGTACCGTCGAGCCACGTGTCGTAACCGAACTCGCCCTTTTTCGGGATGGTGTGGAAGATCCACTTCCGCTTGCCCGTGACGGGATCGTAGCCGCGGACATAGCCGCGCACATTGTCATAGGTCTTCGGCACGTTGCCGGCAGTGTGCGCCGCACCGACGATGACGGTGTTCTTGACGACGAGGGGCGTGGAGTTGAGGCCGACGTCGCTGTCGACCGGGTCGATCTCCTGATCGAAGTCGGTCTTCAGGTCGACCGCGCCGTCGACGCCGAAGCCGGGGATACGCTGCCCGGTCTTCGCATCCAGAGCGATCAGGCGGTACCCGATCGTGACGTAGAGGAGGCGTTCGTCGGTGCCGTCCGTCCAGTACGAGACGCCGCGCCCCGACAGCGTTCGTGGAGCCTTGCGTGCCCGGTCGCCCTCGTCCTCGCGGTGGACCCAGAGCAGTTCGCCGGTTTCCGCATCGAGCGCGATGACATCGCGCCGCGACCCGGCGGTCGAATAGATGACGCCGTTCACCACCAGCGGGGTCGCCTCCAGCTGGTAATCCGCGCGCGCCCCCAGCTTGTCGGTCCTGAACGTCCACGCGACCTCCAGCGCGTTGAAGTTCTCCGCCGTCACCTGATCGAGCGGCGCGTAGCGCGTGCTGCCGGGATCGTTGGCATAGTGCAGCCAATCGGTATCGCCGGGTGCCCGCTTGCGCGGGGTGATCTGGGCCAGCGCCGGGGCGTGCGCCGCCAGCCAGGTGAGCGGCGGCAGCGCCAGCAGCGCGCGTCGGTTGAATTTCATGGCGATCCGGCCTGTCGGGCGCTCAGTGCGCCGGTTCGAAATTGTGGAGGATGACCGGGCGCGGGTTGATCGGGATGCGCGTCGACATCGGTGCGCTGGGATCGTTGCCGGCGCGGTGCCAGCGTCCCTTGGCGGCGGTGACCACGTCGCCCGGCTCCGACACGAAATACGGATAGCCCTCGATCTTGTAGCCGATACGCCCTTCCATGATGAACCAGAATTCGGTCCAGTCGGTGTGGAAATGGCCCTTGTTGGTGTCTGGCGGGACCGCGTCGGCCGCCTTGCCGCGCAGGATGTTGGACGTGAAGTGATCGTCCCAGACGAACTTCCCGTTATACGGTTTGTCGCCGACGGCGATCGTCTTCATGAAATCGACCCAGACGGGGTTGGTGTCGCGGTCCTTCGCCGGGCCGGGATTGCCGGTGACCTTCATATAGGTGCGGCCGGGCTGCGGATCGGGCGTCACGGTACCGGGGTAGAGCGGCGCGGAGCCGGCCTGACGAACCTCGAACCACAAAGCCGGGCGGGTGCCGGTATTCTCGATCGAATAGACGTGGCGGAACGGGACGCTGACCATGAAGCCCTTGGTCGCGGTGAACGGTTCCGTGCCGTCGATCGTCACGCGGACGGAGCCGTCCCAGACTATGAACATGACCCGGTCGTCGGCATAGAATTTCGGCTTCGTCGTCTTGCCCGCGCCGAGCGAGACATAGTCGCCGTCCTGCTCCTGATTGCGGATGATCGGCTGCACCCAATCGGTCTTGCCGCGGTGCGCGGCGAGGATGTCGGACAGTTTCCAGTGGACCCGGTTGGGGGCGGCGTAAGCAGTTGCCTTGCTTGGTTTCGGCGCCCAGTATTCGCCGGTCATGCGCGGCTGAGTCACCGGCATCGGATCCTCGCGGCCGGAAAATTGCGCGGAGGCGGCCACGGTGGTGCCGAGCACCGCCATCGCTACGCCAAGATTCAGCACGCCCTTCATCCCTGATCTCCTGTTCTCGCCGCGTATTCGCGTCCGGGTTGCCATCGACTTTGTATGGACAGTCGCAATCTTGTATGCGATCTGATGTCTCGTCAAGTCGCAAAGCGGGAACGTCTTCGGCACGGCCGATGCGGAAATCCGGCGCGGCATGTGGGGAGGACGCCGATGGGCAGGACAGGTTTGGGCGTCATCGTCGCACTGGCGGCGCTCTCGCCCGCGATCGGCAGTGCCGCCGCCGGCGAAACCGCCGCCACCGGCTATCAGGCCGATCTGGGGCCGATGCCGCTCGATGACGAGACGAAGGTGTTCATCGCCGGGCGCGGCGAAGCAACGGCGGAGGTCGTCGGAGCGCGGCTGGTCGTGAAGGGCAGCTTTCGCGGCATGCCGTCGCGCGCGACCGCCGCGCACCTGCTGATCGGTCCGGCGACGGGCGTGCCGGGTGCCAAGGTCGTGCCGCTCGCGGTGGAGGGCGACGGCACGGGCACCGTCTCCGGCAGCGTTCCCTTGACGCGCACGATGCGCGACGCGTTGCGCACCGGGCGGCTGTATATCCAGATCGATAGCGAGAAAGCGCCGCCCGGCTATAGCTGGGGACCGAAGGGCACGCTGTGGGGCTGGCTGTTGCCGGCACATGAGCGCGGCCGGCCGGGCGTTCCGCAACAGGGCGACTGGTTCATTCCCCAACTCGACACTCCATCGCGCTGAAAAGGCTCGCCGAACCGATGCACACCCGCCTCCGGTCCCCCCTGTTGCTGGTCGCCGCGACCGGCGTGTTCGCCACCAGCATCGCCGTCGGGCAGGGCAGTGTCGGGTTCTTCACGCCGCAGCAGGTCGACGCGGGACGAGCCGCCTACGCCGAGCAATGCGCCGCCTGCCACCAGGCCGATCTGGCGGGGGCGACCGATGCACCGGCGCTGGCGGGGACGTCGTTCCTGAACGTGTGGGGCAAGCGGCCGGTCGCGGCGCTGTACAGCAAGATTCACGCGTCGATGCCATACGGTCGTGGTGGCTCGCTCGACGACGGCACCTACGATGCGATCGTGGCATACGTGCTGTACGTGAACGGCGTCGCCGCGGGTGCGAGCCCGCTCGACCGGACGAGCCAGACGGTGCTCGGCCCGATCGCCAGCGGCAAGGTGCCGGGCGACGCCTTTGCCGCTGCACCGGCTCAGACCGAGGCGGCGGGCCCCCCGGCGGGCAGCGCGGCGTCGCAGAACGCGCAGATCGCCGGCGCGAAGGAGGCTGCGCCCGCCAACGGTCCCGGCGGATCGGCCGCGCCCGCGACCTCCGCCGGCTTCTCCGCGCCGGGACAGGTGGTGAAATATGCCGATCCCGGCCGCTTCGTGCTGCCGACCAGACTGGGCCTGAGCCTGGAGGGGGCGATCAAGGATTACGTGCCGGTCACGGATGCGATGCTGCGCAATCCGCCCGCCGAGGACTGGCTGATGTTCCGGCGCAACTATCAGGGGTGGAGCTATAGCCCGCTCGACCGGATCGACACGGGCAATGTCGGGCAGTTGCAGCTGAAATGGATGTGGTCGATGCCGGAGAACGGCACGATGGAGGACACGCCCATCGTCCATCACGGCATCATGTACATGTGGGGCGTCGGCAATACGATCCAGGCGCTCGACGCGCGCGACGGCGAACTGCTGTGGGAGAACCGGCTAGGCCCGCTGCCCAAGAGCGCGGGGCCGGGACCGTCGTCGGTAGAGACGCGGGCGATGGGGCTGTACGGCACCAACCTGTACGTCAACACGCCCGAAGGCTGGGTCTATGCGCTGGACGCGCGCAGCGGGCGCGAGGTGTGGAAGACGCACATCACCGACGAGAAGCCGGGCGTCGGCTTCTCCACCGGCGGGCTGATCGTCATCAAGGGCAAGGTGATCGTCGGCATGACCAATTGCGGGCGCAAGGGGACGCCCGACCACTGCTACATCAGCGCCTACGACGCCGCGACGGGCAAGCGCGACTGGAAGTTCACGACGGTGGCGCTTACCGGCCGGCCGGGCGGCGACAGCTGGGGCGGGATGCCCGACAACGACCGGAAGGGATCGGAGACGTGGATCGCCGGCACCTACGATCCCGAACTCGACACCACCTATTGGGGCACCGCGCAGGGCAAGCCGTGGCGGCGGGATGAGCGCGGGTCGGCGACGGGCGCGACCGATTACGCGAACTCCACGCTGGCGCTCGATCCGAATACGGGCAAGCTGAAATGGTGGTTCAACCACGCGCCGGGCGAGACGTTCGACCTGGACGAGGTGTTCGAACGCGTGCTGATCGACCACGGGCCGAAGAAGTCGCTGTTCACGATCGGCAAGGTCGGCATCCTGTGGAAGCTGGACCGCGAGACGGGCCAGTATGTCGACTCGGCGCAGACCGTGTTCCAGAACGTCTTCACCAGCGTCGATCCGAAGACCGGGCGGCCGACCTATCGCAAGGACGTGGTGCAGCAGCAGTCGGACGAGTGGCTGTCCTCGTGCCCCGGGCCGGAGGGCGGGCACAATTGGCAGGCGATGAGCTATCACCAGCCGACCGACGCGCTGGTCATCCCGCTGAGCCAGAGCTGCGTGCTGATGCTGGGGAACGGGAGCCAGGTCTATTACGAAAGTCCGGGCAGCGGCGGCAATGTCGGGCGTCTGTCGGCGTACCGGGCCGCCGATCTGAAGCCGCTCTGGACGTTCCAGCAGCGCGCGCCGTTCCTGACCTCGGTAGTGTCGACGGCGGGCAACCTCGCCTTCGTCGGCGATTTCGACCGCGTGTTCCGCGCCGTCGACGTTCGGAACGGCCAGACGCTGTGGAAGACCCGGCTCGGCACGACGGTGCAGGGCTTTCCGGTGTCGTTCGGGATCGACGGGAAGCAGTATATCGCCGTCACCACGGCGCTGGGCGGCGGCAGTCCGCAGCTGAAGCCGGGGACGATGCTGGGCGAGGTCCACCGGCCAGTCACCGGGTATGCGGTGTACGTGTTCGGGCTGCCTGACACCGAATGACGGCATTGGCCTGACACCGATTGCAGTTTTTTGCACGCACGATCACAAAGTTGTCGACAAAGCTAGAAAAGTCGCCGACAAACCTGTTTCGAAACGGAGAGGATAATCCGGCGCAATCAGGGGTACGACCGAGCGGAAAGCCGCCGGACGTGACGAGCGACAGACGCCCACCCCCGATCAGCGTCGATCCCTCTCCGAACAGGTTTCGGGAGGAGGGGATATCATGACGACATCTGCATTCGGGCTTGGCTGCGGCGTATCGATGCGGCGCTGGGCGATGGCGACCGCGAGCGGTGCGGCGCTGGCGGTGACGCTGGCATCGCCAGCGTTCGCGCAGGCGGACCCCGCCGGCCAGTCGGTGCCTGCACCGACGACGCAGCCGGGATCGTCGGCCAGCACCCCGTCCACGGCCGATCCTGCTACTCCGACCTCGGCCGCGACGGTCGATGCTCAGGAGACGGAGGACAGCGCCAACGCGGCGGATATCGTCGTCACCGGATCGAGGATCACGTCGAACGGCTTTGCGGCCCCGACCCCGACGCAGGTCATCGGCGCGGCCGACCTGAACCGTCTGGCCCAGCCCAACATCTTCAACGCGGTGGTGCAGTTGCCATCGCTTCAGGGCAGCACCGGCCGTGCGGTGTCGGTCGCGACGACATCGAGCGGCGTGCAGGGCCTCAGCTCCTTCGCGCTGCGCGGTCTGGGCGCGATCCGCACGCTGACATTGCTCGATGGCCAGCGGTTCGTCGGCGCCAATTATTCGGGCGTCACCGACGTCAGCCAGTTCCCGCAACTGCTGATCCAGCGCGTCGACGTGGTGAACGGCGGCGCATCCGCCTCCTACGGGTCGGATGCGGTCGCCGGCGTGGTCAATTTTATCACCGACAAGCGCTTCAAGGGCTTCAAGGCCAACATCCAGGGCAGCATCACCACCTACGGTGACGATGCGGGCGGCACTGCGCAGGTCGCGTGGGGCAACAGCTTCGCGGACGATCGCCTGCACGTCGCCCTGAGCGGCGAATACGGATATCAGGGCGGCGTTCCCAATCCGGGCTTCGGCATTACTGGTGCCAATGGTCGCGACTGGTTCGACTCGCCCGCCTTCGTGCAGACCGGCACCACCAACACGCCCGCCGGCCAGCCGCGAATCCGGTACATCAACAACGCGCAGCAATATCAGTATTCGAAATTCGGCCTCATCACTTCGGGTCCGCTACAGGGCATCGCCTTCGGTGCGGGCGGCCAGCCCTACCAGTTCCAGTACGGGTCGAACGGCGTTCCGACCGGCACCGGCGGCGTGACGGGCTGTACCCCCTCCTTCTGCTCGGGCGGCGACACCAGTGGCGTGGTCGGCGCGGGCACCAGCCTCGCGAGCAAGCTGGAGCGGTACAACGCCTATGGCCGGGTCGGATATGATTTCGCGCCGGACAACGAGATCTATGTCACCTTCAACGCGTCGCGCGTGAAGTCGGAGAACTCGCCCAATCCGGGGTTCGCGCAGCAGGCGAACCTGACGATCCAGTGCGGCCTGAACAACGCCAACGCCAATCCGTTCGTGCCCGCCGCGATCCAGCAGGCCTGCACCAATGCCGGCATCACGTCGTTCCAGTACGGATCGGCGCTGGCGCAGCTCGGCGACTTCATCAAGGTGAAGCCGGTACGCACCAATTTGCGCGGCGTGCTGGGAGCGGCGGGCAAGTTCCAGGGGCTGGGGACCGAGTGGAGCTACGACGCCTATTACGAATACGGGCATAACTACACCGACCTGCACGTCGACAACATGCTCAACATCTCGCGGTTCAGGGCGGCCTATCAGGCGGTTCGCCTGCCCAACGGCACGATCGCGTGCGCCAACGTCGCAGCGCGTGCGGCGGGTTGCGTACCGCTCAACATCATTGGCGACGGCGGCGTGACCGAAGCGGCGCTGAACTACGTCAAGCCGGCGATCGGGCCGTATCAGCATACCTGGTCGAGCCAGAATGCGGCGGCGCTCAGCCTGAACGGTCAGCCGCTCCAGACCTGGGCCGGTCCGCTGTCGGTGGCGTTCGGGTATGAGTTCCGGCGCGAATGGTACCGGACCAAGGCGGACCCGTACGGCAATGGCGTGACGGCGGATAATCCGAACACCGCCGACTATCCGGCCGATCCGACGCAGAACACGGTCAGCGGCGGCAACTGGTATGCCGGCAACTACAAGAACGGTACCGGCCGCTACAACGTCCACGAAGGCTTCCTCGAACTCGACATCCCGATTTCGAACGAGGACCAGATCGGCCGCGCGAACATCAACGCCGGCGTCCGCCAGACGCGCTACAGCACGTCCGGCTGGATCACGAGCTGGAAGATCGGCGGTACGTGGGACACGCCGCTGACCGGCATCCGCCTGCGCGGCGTGACGTCGCGCGACGTGCGCGCGCCCAACCTGTCGGAGCTGTTCCGGACGCCGACCTTCGCCAACGCCACCTATCTGGACACGCGCGCGCCCGGCCAGTCGCCGACCGCCGGCCAGTTCGTGCAGGCGCCGACCAACACGATCGGCAACACCGCGCTTCGTCCGGAAACGTCGCGCAACACCACCGGCGGCGTCGTCTTCAACGGCAGCGAGGCGGGCATCCTGCCGGGCTTCAACGCGTCGTTCGATTATTACGACATCAAGGTGAAGGGGATCATCATCGCCTTCAGCGGACAGGCGGCGATCAACCAGTGCTTCCAGCAGAACATCACGGAGTTCTGTTCGTCCTTCAACCTCGACCCGGCGGCGGGCGCGCTCTTCGTGAACGAGCAGCTGTTCAACTTCGCCAAGGTGCGCACGAACGGTTTCGATATCGAGGCGAGCTATCGCCGGCCGCTGAGCGGGCTGGGCCTGCCGGGCAGCTTCGCGATCCGCGGTCTGGCGACGCGGGTGCTGCACTACACTGAAACATCGGGGCTGCCGGGCACGATCCCGACCGAACAGGCGGGCAACAATCGCGGCAGCACGCCGGACTGGAAGCTGCTCGGCATCCAGAGCTGGGACACCGACCGGTTCTCGTTCTCCGTCACCGAGCGCTGGTTCTCCAACGGCGTCTATTCGAACGAATATATCGAGTGCGATCCGGGCAGTTGCCCCACGACCGACCCCACCGGCAACACGTCGACGATCGGCGACAATTCGATGCCAGGCGCCTTCTATGTCGATGTCGGTGGATCGTGGAACTTCTCGAAGCAGATCTCGGCCTATTTCAAGATCGACAACATCGCCAACAAGGCGCCCGAGCAATCGCCGCAGAACGGCGTCAGCTACGGCTTCAACCCGCTGCTGTACGATGTGCTGGGCCGCACGTTCCGCCTGGGTGTCCGCCTGAGCTTCTGATTGGCCTGCGATACCCGGCCCGTCGCTACGGTCAGGCGGCGGGCTGGTCGTCCTTGCGCGCAGGACGCGCGATCCCCAACCGATCATCGCTTTCCGCGAACAGGTCGAGGCGGGCGGCACGTCCGCGACACCATAGCGGCAAGCCAGAGCTGCACCCCGGTATCGAATCGAGAAGGACACGCCGCGGCACACGAAGTGCGGCGGCAGTTCTCGATTGCCGTCACCGTGCCTTCCTGACCACATACAGGATGAAACAGTCCAATTGCGCCGCAAATGCATCACATTGGTATTGTCTCCCCGAACGTGTCGTGACACTTTCGCCCACCGGATCAACCGGATGAAGACGTGAAACGTCGGTCTTCCGATGCGGGCGCCAGACCCGTGGAAGGCCGGGCGACATGCCGTTGATCGCCGCCGCAATGTTGGCGGCGGTGATACCGAACGGCATTCTTCATCCGATGGTCCCAAAGGCTATCGGGGAAAACTAATGCTGATGTTCAAAGGGTTGATGTCCACGACATGCTGCGCAGTCGCGTTGTTCGCGCTGCCGGCCGAAGCTCAGGTGCAGGCATCGGAGGCGCGTGCGGATGGCGTGACGCAGGATGCGCCGTCGTCGATCGGCGACCCCGTGGCATCCGCGAAGCTGGCGGCCGATACCGGACGCACGAGCGATACCGGGGACGGGTCGGAGATCGTGGTGACGGGCACGCGCATCGTCCGCCCCAACAACCGCTCGGCCGCGCCGATCGTCACCACCACCGCCGCCGAGATTGCGGCGCAGGGCGCGACGACGATCGAAGAGGTGCTGAACCGCCTGCCGCAGGTGCAGGTCAATTCCGAACAGAATTTCAGCGACTCCGAAGGGCGTCAGCGCATCAAGCTGCGCAGCCTGGGCTATGAGCGCACGCTGACGCTGATCGACGGCCTGCGCGTCGGGCTGGCCAACACCATCGACGTCGGCATCATCCCGAACGCGCTGGTCGAGCGCATCGACGTGCTGACCGGCGGCGCATCGTCCGTCTATGGATCGGACGCCGTGTCGGGCGTCGTCAATTTCATTCTGAAGAAGAACTTCGAGGGCATCCGCGCCGACGCCAATTACAGCTTCTACAACCATAACAATCGCAGCAACGCGGTCACCGACGCAGCCGGCCGCGCCGGCTTCAACGCGGCGCGCGGCATGACCAACGACGGCGGCCGCGTCGACGTCAGCCTGGCGGCGGGCGTCAACCTGTTCGACAACCGCGTGAACTTCACCAGCTTCATCAACTATCGCCAGTCGAGCGCGGTCGAGCTGGTCGACCGCTCCTATTCGGTGTGCGAAGCGGTGCAGCCGACCAATACCTCTCCGCTGGGCTGTTCGCGCGCCAGCTTCACGCCGGCGGGCACGATCATCCCGCAATCGGGGCCGCGCGCCGGCGAAATTCTCGTCAACAATCCCAACGGCAACGGCACCTTCATTCCGATCAACAGCGGACCGCAGGGCACGTCCGCCAACCCGTACGACAACTGGGCGGTCCAGCGCGCCTTCAACCGCGTCAATCTGGGCGGCTTCCTGACCGCGAAGATCAGCGACGATATCGAGCTGTACGGCAACGGCCTGTTCTATCGCGACAAGTCGTACAACACGCAGCTCAACCGCACCTTCAACTTCGGCGCGTACGGCACCGAGCCGTTCCGCGTAAATTGCGACAACCCGTTCCTGTCGGGATCGCAGGCAAGCGACCTGTGCGGGGCCAATGCGGGCGTCGCCGGCCAGTTCGCGCCGATCGACGTGCGCTATCGCTTCGACGGGCTGCCCCTGACGCGGCAGGAGTTCACCAACGAGGGCTATCGCATCGTCGCGGGCCTGCGCGGGCGTGGGTTCGACGACGTGTGGTCGTACGATCTCGCGGGCATGATCTCCCGCGCGAGGCTGGATACGATCGACGTGCCGTTCGCCCGGTTCGACACCATCAACAACTCGCTCGACGTGGTCCGCGTCAACGGGACGCCGACGTGCCGATCGGTCGTCAACGGCACCGATCCGGCCTGCGTCCCCTTCAACGCGTTCGCGCCGTTCAATCAGGACGTGGCCCTCAACCAGTATCTGTACGGCGGCGCGACCGGCGGCATCAGCACGCGTATCCCCCGCCTGTTGCAGTTCATCGGCACCGTCAGCGGCGATCTGGGCAAGTACGGCATCACCTCGCCCTTTGCGGAGCAGGGCGTCGCGGTCGCGCTCGGGGCGGAATATCGCGAGGAGCTGGAGCGGACGATCGTCAACGAGATCTTCCAGCAGAATAATGGCGGCGAGAACCAGCGCTTCACGCAGAACATCCTGGAGGCCAACGCCGAGATCCAGGTGCCGTTGGTCGAAAATCGCCCGTTCGCCCGACTGTTGCAGGTCAACGGCGGTTACCGCGTGTCCAAGTACAACCGCCTCGACGGCAAGTTCGACACGTGGAAGGCCGAGGGCATCTGGGCGCCGGTCGAGGATATCACGCTGCGCGGATCGTACAACAAGTCGCAGGCCGCACCGGGCGTCGGCACCGCACAGGGCGCCGCCAACATCTTCTGGAACCAGGGCTTCTACGCCGACCCCTGCGCGCCGCGGATCGATCCGGCCAACCCCAACGGGGCCCGTCTGGCACCGTCCGCCACAGCGGCTCAGTGCGCCAACACCGGCCTGCCCGCCAATCTGTACGGCAGCGCATCGCTGATCTGCCCCGACGATCGCTGCACCGTGCGGGAGGGGGGCTTCGACCTGAAGCCGGAGACCGCCTATACCAAGACGTTCGGCGTCGTCCTGCGCCCGCGCTTCGTGCCGGGGCTGGTGGTGTCGGTCGATCGCTGGCTGATCGACCTGAAGGACCAGCTCGATTTCCTCCAGCCGCAGAACATCATCAGCGAGTGTCTGAACACCGGGAACGATTATTTCTGCCGCGGTATCATTCGCAACCCCGGCAGCGGCACCCTGTCGAGCTCGCCCGCGACCAGCCCGGCGACCGGCTGGGTCGCGCGCGGGTCCGCCAATGGGTACAAGTCGCAGTCGCATGGCTGGGATTTTCAGGGTCAGTATAATGTCGGGCTGGGCAGCGTCGGCCTGCTCGACCTGAGCTTCAACGGCACGCTGATGACCCGCGTCGGTTCGCAGTCTGCACCGACCATCGCGCCGCGCGACTGCGTCGGCTATTTCGGCAATCTGTGCGGTGAGAGCATGCCGAAATGGGCGCACCAGTTCCGCACGACGTGGACCGCGCCGGACCGGTCGACCAGCGTGTCGGTCAACTGGCGCCACCGTGGCGCGATGCCGCTCGACGTGTACGCGCCCGCCGACACCGGGATCCCCGCGCAGGATGCCAGCGCGCGGCGGGACCAGTATCCGGGCGTCGGGTCGTACAACTGGATCGACCTCGCGATCAGCTTCGACATCGACAAGCGCATGACGTTCCGGGTGGCCGCGAACAACATCCTCGATCGCGATCCGCCGTTGATCCCGGACAGCCGCTCGCGGATCGGGCTGCTGCGCGGCAACACGATCATGGGCTACGACCTGCTCGGCCGGCAGATCGTCGCGGGCGTATCGGTGCGGATGTAACCGTCGACCGCCGCCACGCTTCGTTCAGGGCGTGGCGGCGGATGACGCCGACCCGCTATGTCTTTGGATGACCGACCGGAGGCGGCGGCGAGGCGCGACGGGCCTGCCAGCCTTTGCCGGTGATCGTGTCGCCGGCGACGCGGCCCGCATAAACGCGCCCGAACGCGGTGAAGCGCACGACAGGGCCCGTCAAGCTGACGTGCGTCAGCGGGTCGGCCGATCCGGCGCGGACCAGCGTGCCGCCGATATCCTGAAAATGCTGGTGCAGCGACAGGCGGGCACCGTCCGCCAGCACCCATTCGCCGGCGACCGCAGCGGGTACTCGCCACAGGTACAGGTGCGACCCGCCGACCCGGCCGGTGGCGTCCGGCGGCCAGTCGGCCATGTCGAAGGCGTGGCTGACGATGCGTGTGCCGGGGGCGAGGTCGCGCAACAGATGCGGGCGCAGGCGCAGGTTGACGCGCGGGAGCAGGAACATCGTGACGACGGTATGACCGCGCAGCGGCGCGGCGAACAGGTCCTGCGCCACGAAGCGCGTCCGATCGGCGACCCCGGCCTGCACGGCCGCCGCCTTGGCTTCGCCGATCAGCACCGGGTCGATGTCGACACCCGTGCCGGACGCGCCGCGACGGGCGGCGGCGATCAGGATGCGGCCATCGCCGGTACCGAGGTCCAGCACCCGGTCACCGCGCCCGACGCCCGCCATGTCCAGCATCGCTGCGACCACTTCCGGCCGGGTGCCCAGATAGGGCACGTCGAGAGTCGGTCCGCGCCCGGTCAGCGCCGCCCACGAACATCGCGCGACGCCGGGCGACAGGCACCGCGCGCCCAGCGCGACGCTGCCGCTGGCCAAGAGCGTCAGGGCAAGGGCGGCAAGGGTGGAGCGTCGGGACATCGATCGGCTGCGTACCGCCGGGAGGCGCGTGGAGCCAAGACCCGATGTGGTGCGGATCACTCCTGAGCCGATGACTCCGCATGGCGGGTGACGGCTTCGCACAGTTCATGCGTTGCGAGGATGGCGGCGGCCGCGGTCGGCCGCCGCTCGCGGACGGCTTGCAGGAAGTCGGTACACATCGCCTGAAAGCCGCGCTGCTGGCCGACCGGGGCCCAGTCGCCGCGTCGCTGCCGACACTCCGTCCCGGCGGAGCGGACGCGGTCGGCCATGTTCAGCACGGACTGGCGGACGCCGTCGCCGATCACGTCCAGCCGTTCCTCGTCGAGGCCACTGTCGCGGTGCATCGTGCCGATGGCGGTGTAGCCGTCGCCCTCCAGCATCAGCGTCACCGCCGTCAGCAAGCCATCCCGGAGGTGCGTCGCGATCGTGCGATGCCGGATCGGCGCCGGAATCAGGAACAGCAGCGTATCGATGACATGGATGAAGTCGTCGAACACGACCCGGCGCGCGGTGTCGGGCTGCCGATGGCGATGCTTTTCCATGACGATCAGGCTGGCGTTCAACCCGCGCAGCAAGGCGTAATCGGGGGCGAAGCGGCGGTTGAAGCCGATCGTCAGCAGTGTGTCGTTGTGCTCGGCGAGTTCCACAAGCCGTTCTGCGTGCGTGAGCGTGTCTGCGAGCGGTTTGTCGACAAAGGTGGCGATGCGATGTTCCAGCAGCGTCTGCACTAGCGCCGGATGTGCGCTGGTCGCGGCGTGGACGAAGGCGGCGTCGAACCTGTGGGCGGCGAGCGCCTCTTCGATGCCGGTGTGGAGGTGACGCACGTGGAATATGGGTCCCGCTTCCTCCAGCACTCGCCGGTCGCGGGTCGCCAGATGCAGCTCGAGCCCCGGCAGGGTCGATAGAACCGGCAGGTAAGCCTTGTGGGCGATGTCGCCCAATCCCGTAACCAGGACGCGCATGGTGGCTGTCAACTCCGTACGGCCGGGGGCGTCGGACCCCGCAAGACCAGCAACAGCACCCCGCCGATCGCCAGCACGCCAACGCCGACCAGCGCGCTGATGCCGGTATAGGCGATGCTGGAATAGAGCAGATATGCGCTGGTCGCGCAGAACAGCGCGGGTATCAGCGGGTAGAGGGGGACGCGAAAGCAGTCCGGCGGGGGTGGCGAGCGACGCCGCAGCACGAACAGTGCGATCCCGACCATCAACAGGAAGAACCAGAAGACCGGCGCGGTGTATTCGACGACCGCGCCGAACGCGTCGCGCCCGAACGTCGCCCCGATGACGAGCAGGACCGCGATGATGCCCTGGAGCAGCATGGCATTGCCCGGCGTGTCCCGCGTCGCGCTCCAGCGGCCGAGCCAGCGCAGGCGCGGGAACGCGCATCCGAGCGCATAGTTGGTCCGCGCCCCGGTGATGACGGTGGCGTTGGCGGAGGTCAGCGCCGCGATCGCGATCATCAGGCTGATGGCCGCGCCGCCCGCCGGACCGAACGCGCGGGCCATGACGTCCGCGGCGACGGTCTGGCTGCCCGCGACGCCTTCGAGCCCCAGCGCGCGCAGATACGCCCAGTTGACGAGCAGGTAGAGCAGGGTGACCAGACCCAACCCGGCAACCATCACCGGCGCGATGCGGCGGCGTGCATTTTGAAGTTCGGCGGAGATGTAGACCACCTCGCTCCATCCGCCGTAGGTGAGCAGCACGAAGACGAGGACGAGCCCCAGCGCACCCTCCCGCGGGGCGCGGACGGCGGGCACCGCCTCCGGTGCGACGACCAGCCCGGCGACGATGACGCAGACGAGGCCCAGCACCTCCGCACAGGTCATCCAGAACTGCGTTCCCGCGCCCTGACGGATGCCCAGCCAGTTGAGGCCCGTCAGGCCCACGACCAGCAACGTCGCGTACAGGCTGCTGGAATAGGCGCCTAGCGGCAGCAACGCCGCTACGTAATCGCCGAAAACGTAGGCGAGCAGCGCCAGCGATCCGGTCTGGATGACGGCGAGCCGCGCCCAGCCGTACAGGAAGGCCAGATCGCGGCCGAACGCCACTTCGAGGAAGTGGAAATCGCCGCCGGCGCTGGGATGCGCCGACGCGAGTTCGGCGTAACACAGCGCACCGAGGATCGAGAGCAGGCCGCCAAGCGCCCAGGTGCCGAGAAACATAGCCTCGCTCGACGCCGCGCCCGCGACCATCGCCGGTGCGCGGAAGATGCCCGCGCCGATGACGATGCCGACGCACAGCGCCAGCCCATGCCGCAGGCCGAGCGTCGGCCGTGGCTTACCCGCGCGATCGTCCGGTGATGCCGATACGGTGTCCATCCGCCCCTTGTGCAACGTCCGTCGGCGTTCGGGAACCGTCGGGAGACGAATGTCGCCGCCGAACAGGCCGCTTGGGACAGGTCCTGGTGGCGGTACTCGACCTTGCCTCCACCACCAGCCGCTGCGCCAGTCGTCTCGGCCAGCGATGCCTGGTCGACGGTTTCCATGAACCGCAACGTGGGTCTGCGTTGACGGCGTTGTTGCCGACAACTCCGGGCGCGACCGTTGATCGCAATCGAAATCCTGCCCGAAACTGTGACAAACATCACAAATAACTGTGCGCTCCGTCACTGCGCAAGTTCTCCGAACCGGCGAAAGACGTTCGACGGCTTCGCCTGCTGGCGAACGGCCGAGTCGATTACGGGGGATATCATGAAGCAGATCAACAGCCGGGCACGCCTCTATGCAGGGGCGGCCACTATCGCCGTCGTAACGGCCCTGTCCGCACCGGCTGCTGCGCAGTGCGTCACCGATGCCACGACCGTGACCTGTGCGGGCGCCGTCACCTCGGGCGACGTGAACGCGGCGGTGAACGCCGTCGCACCTCCCTCTGTGACGCTGCGGGTGGCGGCGGACACGACGGTCACGCGGACGGCACCCTCGGTTCAACCGGCATCGACCTTCAACGGCGCCGTCGACATCGGCAACGCCGGCACGCTCGGCACGACCGCGGCCACCGTCGGCGTCACCTATTTCGGAACGCCGGACGCCGCCACCAACACCTTCTCCCTGACCAACAGCGGGTTGGTCACGGGTGGCGTGACCGTCGGCGGCGTGGGCGGCGCGATCACCGCGACCAACACGGGTACGCTGGCCGGCGGGCTGCAACTGTCCGGCTCCGGTCCGATCACGCTGAGCAGCAGCGGGCCGATCTACGTCGCCGGCGGCAACGGCAGCACGACGGCGGTGTCGCTCCAGTCGCAGCGCTTCGCCTCGACGACGACTGGGACGTTCGGCGTCGATGCGGTCACGACCAGCACGACGACCGGTGGTCCGGTCACCGCGACCATCACCGGACCGGTGGCGATCCCCGCCGCCGGTGCGGGAACCCCGGCCATCTCGCAGGGCGTGCAGATCGATAGCTTCGGCACCGGCGGATCGGCGCGACTGACCCTCGACGCAGCCGCCGGGCAGGTGCTCGTCCGTGCGCTCGGCACCGACTCGGTCTTCACCCCCGGCAGCAACACCACGACCGTGGGCGGCACGACCACGACGCGCAGTTCCAATACGCAGACGCAGGTCGGCGGCCCGGCATCGGCGACGCTTGGCACCAACGCGCAGGTCGCAAGCCTGAGCGTTCAGGGCGGGCCCAGCGGCGCAAGCGCCTCGATCGCGGGCGGCGTCGGCACCGTGGCCGCACCCGGCTTCGTCAGCGTGACGTCGTCGGCGGCGAACTTCGCCAACACCAGCGAAACGGTCAGCGACGCGACGGGCACCACGACACGGACGACCAGCGTCAACACGCCCGTGGGCGGGGCGGCATCGCTCGACATCACGGCGACGGGACGGGTGATCGGCAACGCCAATGTCACCTCCAGCGCCAGCACCGCGACCGCGAACGTCGCCGGTGCCGTCGGGACGATCGACGGAACCACCGTCCGCACGGGCAGCGTGACGGCAGACGCGCGTGGACAGCGTTCCACCTCGACCGGCGTGTCGACGAGCGGCGGCGGGGCATTCTCGAACGCCAACACCAACAGCCAGACGGCCTCGACCGGCGCGGCGTCCGTCGGCGTCGCGGAAACCGGCCGCGTCCTGGGGTCGATCAGCGCGCTGGCATCGGGGGGGACGGCCTCCACGACGATCGCCGGCCTGGTCGGGGCGAGCGGCGACACCATCGTGTCGGCCAACGTCGTCTCCGATTCGCGCGGCTCGAACACCGAGTCGACCAACAGCAGCAGCAATGCCGCCAATGGCGATTTCGCGAGCAGTTCCACGTTTGCGCAGCGTAACGTCGGGGCCGCGGCCAGCACGACCATCGCCGCCACCGGTCGCGTCGCGGGCAGTGCGAGCGCCTTGTCCAACGCCGGCGACGCGACCGTCGTCGTCGCGGGCACCGTCGGTGCCGGCAGCGGCACGACGGTGACCGTTCAGGGCAACGTCCAGGCGACGGCGCGCGGCATCAACTCCACGCAGGCGAACAGCAACTCGAACGTCGCCGCGACGGGCGACTTCGCGAACAGCCAGAACTCGACGGGTGCCATCACGGGCGGCGCAGCGTCGGCCACGGTAGCGTCGACCGGCGCGGTCTTCGGCAGCGTGACCGCCCTCGGCGATCGCGGGGCGATCGTGGACAATGCGGGCCGCATCCGTGACACGGTGCAGGCGAACAGCTCGCGGACCATCACGCTGGCGCAGGGCAACTCGTCGAGCCAAGTGACGACGGCGGGCGCGGCCGGCGTATCGACGGTGGTGAACCGCAACGCCAACACCAGCCTGAGCCAGACCAGCGGCGGCACCGCCAGCCTCATCAATCGCGCCGGCGGCGTGATCGAGGACGGCGCGTTCGTGTCGGGCGTCGGCGGCGCCACCCTTACCAACGCGGGCGCGATCTTCGGCAATGTCAGCGTGACGTCCGCCGGCAATCGGTCGGACAGCGCGAACTCGTCGGTCACGACGGCGACGACCACGCCGGCGGCGGCGGGCGGCGATACGGTGCGCAGCGAAACGGTATCGGCATCGTCGTCATCGACCACTCCCATCGGCGGCATCGCGACCGGCACCTATGGCGGCACGATCGGCGCCGCACAGGGTTCGTTGCTGGCCGCGGCCACGACGATCAACCAGACGGGTCAGGCCGGCAGCACCGCCACCTTCACGGGCGTCGCTTTTGCCGATGCGTTCACGTCCGCCGGCGCCAGCCGGAGCGAGAACAGCCAGTCGAGCACCAGCCTGACGGTGACCCAGCCGGCGGTCGGCCCGGCGACGCCCGCCAGCGAGACGACGGGCAGCTCCACCTCGCGCAGCGCCACCACCGTCGTGGCGGCGAACAACAGCGTCAGCGTCACCGGCGCGCTGCGCAACAACGGGCTCGGCACCGGTGATTTGCAGGCGACATCCACCGGCGGCACGGTCACCGTGGCGATCGACGGCGGAACGGTGGAGGGTGGCGTATCCGCATTCGCCGGGCCGTCGTTCAACTTCACCAGCGGCTCCGACTCCAGCTTCCGCAACACGCAGGCGGCGACCGTCGCCGGACCGGTGGCTTCGACCGTGGAGCAGTCGAACAACGTCGCGAACTTCAGCGAACAGCGGCTGGTGGCGAGCACCGCCAATGTCGCGCTGACGGGCAACGCCCGCGTCGGCGGGAACGTACAGGTGACGGGTACCGGATCGGGAGCGGGTTCGACCGGAGCGTCGGCCAGCGTCGCCTCGACGGCGTCGATCGGTGGCGCGCTGACCGTCACCGGCGCCAATTCGGTGAATACACGTTTCGACAACAGCAGCGTGGCGACGCGCACCGGTGCGACGGAGACGACGCGCACGGACCGGTCCAGCACCGTGCAGACGCGCTCGCCGAATGCGGGCAATGCGACGGCGACCATCGCCGGTGACGTCGGCGGCACCGTCTCGGTCAATGCACCCTACGCCAGTGCGTCGGCGACGTTGAGCGGCCGTGTCCTGAACGGTAATGGCATCTCGGTGATTTCGAGCGGCACGCTGAGCTCCACTTCGAGCGAAACCCTATCGCGCGGCACGAATGCGACGACGCTGGCGACGCCGCTTCTCCAATCGTCGCGCAATCAGGCGACGAACACGGCTGCCGGCGGGACGGCGACGCTCGCCATCGCCTCCACCGGCATGACGGCATCGTCCGGTGCCTCGGCCGTCGATGGCAGCATCGTCGTCGAGGGCGATGCGGGAGCGACGCTGTCGATCGCGGCCGGCACGCGCGTCCTCGCCAGCAACAACGGCGACATCAATGTCGGCAGCAACGGCAACAGCAGCACGTCGTCGCAGACGGCGAGCTACAATCTGGCGGGTGCGCTGACCGGCCAGACCTTCACCTTCACCAACACGGAGGTCGGCGGTCCGGCCAGCTTCACCAATGCCGGTATCATCGGCAGCTCGACCGGCTATTTCGGCGCGCCGATCGGGATCGACGTGGACAGCATCGGCGGCGTGACGATCGCGAATACCGGCACGATCTACGGGTCGATCGACGCCGACGCCCTGACCAGCAACGATAGCCAGACGACCACGATCACCGGTCTGACCGATCCGGTCACGCAAACCTCGACCACGATCGGCACGACGACGATCGTCGGTGGAACCGCGACGGTCACCAACAGCGGTGTGGTGTCGGGCGACGTCGGCATCGCCGCCGCGACCGGCACGGTCAATAACACCGGCGTGCTGCGCAACGGCGTGTCGCTCGGGTCCGCGCAGTTCGCGGGTACCCAGACGACCACCCAGACCGCCACGTCCAGCAACGTCACCGTGACTGCCCCGGCGACGCGCTTCGTCCAGACCTACACGCTCAACCAGAACGGGCTGCTGCTGAACGGCGTCAGCGTATCGGGCGCGACGGTCGGCGACTTCTCGACCAACGCCCCCGCCAACGCGACGCTGCGCACCAGCGACGTCCGCGCGACGATCAACCTGGGCAACGGGTCGGTGACGACGGGCAACATCGATGCCCAGATCGACATGGCTCGCGCACGGTTGACCGACACGACGGTGAACCTGACCGGCAGCGGGTCGCTGGGGGCGGGCACCGGCCTGACGCCGCCGGCATCGCTGGGCTTCGGCGCGGCAGCGCTGCGATACGAGAACACGCCCAATTTCGCCGCATTCGCGGCGACGGACCCGGCGCTGGGCAATTCCGCCAGCGGCACGTTCGTGCCCTCGGTCGGGATCGCCAGCGGCTCGCGGATCACCGGCGTCAACGTGGTCGAGCGTAATGGACCGGGTGTCTTCACGATCGTCGGTGCGCCGTACTTGTCCGTATCGAACGCCAACCCGTTGGCGGTGTATACGATGGATGTCGGCACGTTGCGGATCACCAGCGGCGAGCTGCAGCTCGGCGTTGCCGGGACGGACCCCGCCAACAGCGCGGCGGTCTTCGGCATCCGCGGCAATGTCGTGAACAGCGGCGGTACGTTGCTCCTCGGGCGCCGGGTCACGGACGGGACGACCTCGGTCGTGCAGGGCACCAATGTTCGGGTGGACGGCAACTTCACCCAGGCGGCAGGCGGCACCTTGTCGCTGGCTGCGACGCCGGCGCTGGTGCGGATCGCGGGCACGCAGGTTGGTGCGCAACCCGCCGACGGCATCCTCGGCTTCGGCGGGTATGGCGTCGCATTGACCCCGTTCGTGCCGTTCGATCCGCTCGCCACCAACCAGCTTCGCTCGACCCCGTCGACGTTGACGGTCAACGGCGACCTGACGCTGGCCGGCACGGTCAGCATCGCGGCGCAGCCGGGTGCGATCTATGCCGCGGGCCGCAACGCCGACCTGATCACCGTGTCGGGAACGTTCAATGCGGCGGGTCTGACGGTCAGCACGCCGATGAACTCGCCCTTCGTCCGCTTCGCGCTCACCCCGCGCACGGTCGGTGGCCAGACGGTCGTGTCCGTGGACGTGACGCGCACCTCCTACGCGTCGGTGACGACGACCGGTAACGCGTCGGCGGCGGCGGTCGCGCTCGACGCCGCGGTTCCAAGCGTCATCGCCCAGTTGCGCGCAGTGCCCAACCCGAACGCGGTGACCGACGTAGAGAGCTATGCCAACGTGCAGGATCTGGCGACGATCATCTCCGCGCTCGATACGCAACTCAACGCCGCGACCGCGACCGTTGCGTTCGATCAGCTCGGCTCGGGATCGATCTACGGTTCGCTGTCCGCGGTCACGGCGACCGCACCATTCGGCGATCCGCTGGACGCGGCGGTCACCGCCGACGCCGGGCTTGGACTGTGGATGCGCCCGGTGGGCCTGTTCTCACGGTTCGACGGCGATAGCGGTACGGGTGCGGGCCGTCTGAAGGCCGACAATTATGGCGGCTCGGCCGGGATCAGCATCACCACGGGCAACGAAGGCGCGTTCGGGATCGGTGGTGGTTACGGCCGCATCAACGCCCGCGACAAGGCGTACGCCTCGACCGCCAAGGCCGACACCTACATGATCGGGCTCTTCGGGCGTCAGCGCTCGGGCGGTTTCGATCTGGCGGTGCAGGGGGTGTTCGGGTGGAGCAACTGGAATGTGGTGCGCGCACTGCCGCTCTTCTCCCGCACCGCCGACAGCAGCTTCAACAGCAAGGAGTTCCGTCTGACCGCCCGGGTCGGATACGACGTGCTGCTGAACGGGATGACGGTGACGCCGTTCGGTCGCGTCGACCTGCGCCATTACGACTTCGAAGCGTTCAGCGAGCGTAACGCCGGCGGCATCGGTCTGGCCGTGGCGTCGCGCGAGAAGACGGTGTTCAACCCCGAGGCCGGCGTCCGTATCTCGGGCGATACCGGTGGGTTCCGTCCGTTCGCCGAAGCATCCTACGTCTTCCAGGGAAATGTCGGCAACGATCGTCAAGTGTCCTTCCTGGGTGATCGCGCCAACAGCTTCCGGATCGAGGGCGTCGATCCGGACGGTTATGCCCGCATCGGTGCCGGCCTGATGGCCGACCTCTATGGCGCCAACTTCAGCCTTCGCGGCAGCTATTTGACGGGTGGCGGCAATCGCGCGGGTGAAGTGTCGGGTGCAGTTACCTTCCGCTTCTAAATCCATCCCCCAAGCTAAAGGGGCGACGCAAGTCGCCCCTTTTTTTTGTCTGATGAATATCTTTTCGTCAGGTCCGATGCGAATTCGAGTGCAATGCGATCTTCCAGCGGGCATCGGCTCGCGAGGGGATCGACGAACTTGAAGCTTGCGGGGTGAAACGCTTCGTATTCAGGTCCGTCGCAAGAATGGGCGGGCGACGTGCGGGGGACGATGCAGGGAGAAGACGAGCGCTTCGACGGGTGGAAGGCCATCGCCCGTCATCTCGGCAGGGATCGTTCGACCGTCATCCGTTGGGCCAAGGATCGCGGCCTGCCGGTGCATGCGATGCCCGGAGGAAAGAGCCGGACCGTCTATGCCGTTCGCCGCGAGCTCGATGCGTGGATGCGCGGTGACGGCGTGCAACCTGCGGCTAACGGCGGTTCCGACTTGGTCGAGGATGACGAAGCACGACCGCTCCCGCCGGAGCCGCCGTCATCGTTCGATCCTCCTCCCTCGGGCAGGGCACCGGGCGACGCCGTCGCCCGGTCGCCGACAGCGCGGGCAGGGCGGTGGGCGATGGCTGCCGCGGCGGCGATCCTGATCGTCGCGCCCGGTATCTACTTGCTTGCGAAAGAAAGACCCGCGCCGGATCAGGATCGGCAGGTACGGCTCGATCCCGCGACCGACGCTCGCCTGTTGCGGGCGCGGGACGACATCGCGTCGCGGTCCGAGCCGCGTCTCCGCGCGGCGATCGCGTCGCTCCGCACGATGGACCGGCAGTCGAGTGGACATAGCGGCATCCATGAGGCGCTGGCCGAAGGGTATCTGCTGGCGCGCGAGTTCGGATCGCTGCCCGACGCACTCGCTTTGGAAAAGGCTCGGCAGGAGGCGGAACTGGTGCTGCGGGTCGACGGCGACTCCGCCGTCGCGATGCGGGTGCTGGGGGTCGTATCCTATTGGCGTGATCGCGATGTCCAGCGCGGCGGCGATCTGTTCCGACGCGCCATCGCCGCCGATCCTCAGGACGCTCTGGCGCATCAATGGTACGCCAATATCCTTGCCGACAACGGCGATTTCGCTGGGGCCTTTCGCGAGTTCGCGGTCGCCCGGTCGCTCAGTCCGGGTGCCGCCTATCTGCTCGCCGATTACGCCTGGGCTCTATGGTCGGCCGGACGCGAGCGGCAGGCCGAGGCCATATTGCTGGATCTGGCGGCACGCTATCCCGATCTCGCCAGCGTCTATGACTGCCTGAGCGTGACGGCGTTCGCGCGCGGCGATTTCGCGGGCTACGCCAAGCGGCTGAAGACGCGCGCGAGCGCACGCGGCGCTGCGGAGCTCATCAGCTATTCGAAGCTGGTCGGCGAGGCGGCCACGCGCGACGATCGCGTTCTGTACGATGTCATGCTGACCCGCGGATTGACCTACGCCGAAGCGATGCCCGCCTCCGATCATAGCTGGCCCGCCTTCGTCGCCAGCGTGTTCGGGGATCGGAACCAGCTTCTCGCCATTCTGACGCGGGCGAGCGAGCGCGACGAAAAATGGGGGGCCTCCGGCTATACCCGCCGTATCGTCGCACGCTGGAAAACCGACCACGCGGTCGTCGAGGCGATCGGGCGCCTCGTTCAGCCGCCGATCGAGCCCCGCTCCGCCGCGTTGCGACCATTTGCGACGTGATGCGACGCCGCATTCCGGGGCTTTTCCTCTAGTTCCCGTCGCGTCGGGAGCGTCACGCTTTGGGCACGCCGGGGGGCGACGGGGACGATGGAAGCAGGGGCAAGCTGGCCCGTGGCGATGCCGCCACGGTTCGGAGGGGGAGTGCTGGAAACCGGGCGGATCGAGCGGATCCGCCCGGCGACCAGGGTACGGCCGGGGGATGCCTTCCATTGCCCGGACAATGGCGACGTCGCGATCGTGCAATCCGGCGCCCTGGCGGTCGAACTGATGATGACGGGCGGGAGCGTCCTGCCGCTGGTCCGATACCGCGCCGGGGATATCGCGCCGGTGCTCTCTCGATTGTCTACGCCCGCCTTTTCGCTGGGCTATCGTGCGCTCGAGCTGACCCAGATGAGCTGGTTGCCCAGCCACCGGATCGACGACGCGGTGCGCGGTGGGATCGCCCGCTCCCGCGACGATCTCTTGAATGCCAGCATGCGCCAGATCACGTACCTGGCCTGTCTTCCCGCATCCTACCGGCTGTACATCGAGCTTCTGCGTTGCGCCCAGTCGGCGGGAGATGGTCCGTTTGCGATGCCGACGCATGGCGAGCTGTCGGCGCGGGTGTGCACGACGCGGGAGACCATATCCCGGGAGCTTTCGATCCTCCGACGGGAAGGCGTGTTGTCGCCGGGCAAGGTCGCGCGGTTGCTGGCGCCGGCCGACCTCATGAAAAGGATCGCGCGCGTCCTGAACCTGGAGCGCGAATCCGATGTCTGGGAAAGCTTTGGCATGATGCCCGTCGCGGCCGCATGACGGGTATGCCACGTGATCCCAACCGGCTTCCGGCGCGGTCCGGTCGTTCCGGGCATCGCTAGCCGTCGATCGCGGGCGATAGGGAAATCCGGCTCAGGCTGGGATGACAATGCTTTGCAGCGCATGCGGTTACGGCAATCGCGCTGATCCAAGTTGAACGGTCCCCCGTCCCGAGGAACGCGGAACACATCGACATGGTTGGCCCGAGGAGATCGGGAGCAAGTCGATGAGCAACGTTGATTTTCTGGTAAGTCGTGCGCTTCAGGAGCGTCGGCAGGCGGACGCCAGCAGCGACATGGCCGTGCGCGACGTCCATCGCATGCTGGCGGAGCGATATTTCGACGAGGCGTGGAGCCTTAATGAGGCAGACGACAACGCCCCGCCCATGGACGAGCAGATTTGGCGTCACTGAAAAGCGGCGCCGGCCCTTCCTTCCAGATGCGGTATGGACGGCCTGGTCAACAGGCCGCCGGTCGGCGTCACTGTGCCGGGGCGAGGGTCGTTCCAGGACTGGACATCGCCTGCACCACAGCGACCTCGATCGGCGTCAGGCCGCTCATCCGCTCGACATCCTCCGCCACCGCCACGCGCATCGATCCAAGTTGATCGGGACCGCGCAGGTCGGAAGCCACGGCAGGGCGTGCGGCACCGAAAAGCCCCAGCTTCATATGTTTCGTACTTTCCCAGTATGTCCGACGCGGAGCCCTTCTCCACGTGCCGAGCGTATAATGCCGGCTGGCGATACTGGTTCCGGACGTGACAAGCCCTTTTGTTCGAAGGGTAAAATTCGGGATTACGCGATAGTGATGACGCCGTCCGACGTCGGCGATGCATGTCGCATTTCGCTTTTCAGATGCAGGATGTTCGAATGGAGCGCCTCCGCTCCGGTGCGCTGGGCGATATCGCGAAGACGGCGGGCGCGAACGACGTAGCGGACGATGCCCGCATCGGTCGTGGCGTTGAACGCCAAGTCGTTTCCAATCCAGCGCGCACTGGCAAAGTTCGGTGTCCACATGATGGACGCAATCCCCCTTTAGCGTTCCGCAGCACGCGCTCCCCAGAGCCTGCCGACGGATCGCAACCGTTTCGACGCCTGCGATGCGGGCGACAAAACCAAATTGAGGTGTTTTGGTTAATCAAATGATAACGGGGAAATCGGCCCTTGCGGCGAGATCGATCATCTCGCTCCAGTCCAGCTGCTCACGCGTGCCGTCGACGACCAGGAAGAGGCGGCGCTGCTCGCCCCGGTCGCTGGAGATCGCAAGCGCCACCATTTCGGCGACCGCGCCGCGCGCGACCTCGATCGATGGCATCCATGCCTTTGCGCCCGGTTGCCACAGTCGCGCTCCCCACCAATAACCGGGCGCGCTAGGCCGCGTTTGAGAACCAAGCTGCATGATCGGCAGAGGCTTTAGCCCCACACCGGTTGCGTGCAATCGGGCCGACCGCAGACTGGCGCGGATGCCGGTCGGATGGGCGCTTCGTGGGGACGGGATGGGGCGGGACGCGCTGGGTCGAGAGGGGGCGGACGGGTGAAGCCCGGTCGATGGCGATCACGCCACCATCAGGCGGTCACCTTCGAATACCCGACATGCGCGACCGTCATATGGGCGGCGGTCAGGGCTTCGCAGACGGCCAGCAGGAACCGGTCCGAGGCACGCATGCGCCCGCTCGCGTGATCGGCGATGATGATCTCGCATTCCTGGATGACGTGCGACACGACCTCCAGGCTGGATTTCAGATCCTGGTGGCTGAACCCCACCCCGGCCTTGCGTCCCGTCAGAACCCGGTCGCTGACGCGATTGAGCTGCTGCGAGAAGGTGGCCAGTCGCGACATCGCCTGAGCTTCGGAAATCACGAAATTCATGGGACATTTTCCACGGTGGCGTCTTCCGGGCCGGAAAACTCCGCGGCACGATTGGCGTCCGAACCTTGTCGTCGGGTAAACGGGTGGGCAAAAACATGAGGTTGCGCGGGCCATCCCCTGACGGCGGGGATTACCGGGTCGCGCGGGCGTCCACCTGTTTCGACACGACAGTCCATTCGGCGTCGCCGAGCCGCATTTCCTGTTGATGGCCGTTGGTCGTCAACGTGACCACTTGCTTGATCCGGTTGTCGAAGATGCAGGTATAGTCGCGGGCCTCGATCCTGCCGCCGGCGACATCGGCCGCCAACCGATCATAGGCGCGCCGCACGAAGGTCGTCGCTTCGCCTTCACTGATGCGCGCCGTATCCTTTGGTCGAATCGGCGCTCTGGGATCGCTGCGCAGGTTTGCCGGAAGGCTGCGCAGTTCCTGCGCCGCCAACAGGGTTTCGCATCGTTTGGTGACCGCCGCCGCCTGCTCGGCATTTTGGCATCCACCGATCCAGAGGCACAGGGTGGCAGCAACGGCTCGTCTCATGCATCGGCCCTTCGGAGCGTTTGGTTGCCGCAGCATAGAGCAGCCCGAACGTTCTCGCATCGCCCAAAACACGACAGCGCATCGCGGCCGGAGCCGGACACTCGCCCCGCTCGTTGTGGGTCAGCAACGAGGGATAATCGAGATGGGGTGGAGCAAGATCGGGAAGGGCGGAATACCGATCGATCGATCGCCGATGATCCGCGCGGGCGAGGCAAGGCAGCCGGTCGCGGAATACCGAAGCGCGGACGACGTCGGAGATCGCGGCAGGGCGCTCGTCCGGACCTCGTCGGCGCGGAGGGGCGCGACACCCCGAAACGATAATCCGACCCTGGCGAGCTTCGCGGCGTGACGAAGCTGATCGTCTGGCATGACGGGGCGTGTCCGCTGTGCCGAAAGGAGATCGCGTTGATGCGGAGGCTGGATCGGCGCGGGGCGATCGCCTTCGTCGATGTGGCCGAACCTCGCAGCGCGTGTCCTATCGATCGCAAGACGATGCTGGCGCGGCTGCATGCGGAGGAGGACGGGTGTCTGATATCCGGTGCGGCGGCCTTTGCGGCGATGTGGCGGGCTATACCCGTGTTGCGACCCTTGGGGCTCGCGGCGCGCAATGCTGTGGTCCTGTCGATGCTGGAACGCGGCTACCGGCTGTTTCTGCACGTCAGGCCGTCGTTGCAATCGCTGGCACGCAGGATGGAACAACGATGAGGTCTGTCGTGCCCGAGATCGCAGGGCCGGGACAGGAGAGCGTCTGGGACTATCCGCGGCCGGCGATCGCCGAGGCGACCGGCCGCCATATTCGGATCGAACATCGCGGCGTAGTCATCGCCGAGACGCATGCCGCGGTCCGGACGTTGGAGACGAGCCACCCGCCCAGCTATTATCTGCCGCCGGCCGATATCAGGATGTCGGCGTTGCGCCGGTCCGGCCGCGGCTCGTTCTGCGAGTGGAAGGGTCAGGCGATCTATTATGACGTGGTGTTCGAGGGAGGGGTCTTTCTCGATGTGGCGTGGAGCTATCCGAGTCCGACCCCCCGGTTCGTCGGTCTGCGCGACCACATCGCCTTCTACGCCGGTCCGTTCGACGCGTGCCTCGTCGATGGCGAACGGGTCGTGCCTCAACCGGGCGACTTTTACGGCGGCTGGATCACGAACGACATCGTCGGACCCTTCAAGGGCGTGCCCGGCAGTCGCTTCTGGTAGTTGCGAGCCGACGCCTTGCCGCTCATAAGATCATGAAAGGACTGGCTGAGAGGGGTGATGTGCGATGAAGACGGTGAATGGTGCCATCGCCCTGTTGCTCGTGGCTGCGGCGATGCCGTCGCCCGCACCCGCGCAAGCGGCATCGGAGCCGGTTGTCGCCGGACGCGCCGAGATCCAGGCGCAAACCCAAGCCATGCTGGCCGAGATGAAACCGGATCAGGGTTTCATGTGGCGTCCGGTCCTGCGCGACGGCGAGACCGTCGCCGCGATCGAGATCTGGAAGAAACCCGGACGTCCCGCGGTTCATCCGACCGAGGCGGAATATGCGATCGTGCTGGAGGGATCGGGCACGCTGATTTCGGGTGGCACCCTGAACGACGCGAAGACCAGCAATCCCGGTCTGGTCGAAGGCAGCCGGATCGAGAACGGCGCGACGCGCAGCCTCGGCCCGGGCGATGTCATCCTGATCCCCGCGGGCGTGCCGCACTGGTTCGGGATCACCGGCGAGCGGCTGATCCTGCTGGGTGTGAAGCTGCCCGGATCGAAGTAGCGCCCGACGCGGGGGTGGTCGCTGCCGAACGTTGCTCGTAAGCGGGGCGGCATGATCAACGTCCTCGCTGCATTCGCCTTGTTGCCCGCCGCGGCTCCCCAGACATCGCTGCCGAGCCCGACGACGCTCCTGCCGGGCAAATGGGACGTTACCTCGACGATGGTCGACGCGGTCATTCCGGGCGCGCCCGGGTTCCTCGTGCGCATGATGCGGGGCAAGTCGAAGGCGGAGCACAAGCGCGTGATCGCCGGGCAGACGATCGAAGCCCTGCTCGCACCCGATCCGAAGGCGAAGTGCCGGGTCGATGCTCAACGCATCGCAGACGGCAGATATACGCAGCAGCTGAGCTGCCCGCAGAAGCGGGGGGAGGCGATGCGGATCGCGCGGGCCGGCACCTATACGCGCGACGGTTTCGCCGGCCGCGCGACGGTCAGCGGGGCCACGCCCAAGGGGGCGCTGAACATCGTGCTGGATCAACGCGCCGGCCGGGTCGGCGACTGACGGTAAGACGCGGACACAGGATCGTTGACGCGGGCACGGGATCGCGGTTCAACCCCGTCATGACTTCGAACTCCGCACCGATCCTGTCCCGTCGCGAAATCGTCGCCGGCGGCGGCCTCGCTCTGGCACTCGCCTCGTCGCGCGTCTCGGCGGCTTCTGCGCCCGGCCTGATCGCCGGCACCTATGCGCGGGAGGGTGGCTCCGGTGTGGTGACGCTGATGCCGGAACGGGGAGGTTGGGCCGCGGGCGCGGCGCAGGCCGCGATCCGCAACGCGTCGTTCGGCGTTCGGGCCAGACGCGGCGGCATCCGGTACCTGCTCGACGAGCAACAATCGGGAATGGTCGGCATCTACGACCACGGTTTCCGGCGGCTCACGCAAGCATCGACGCTCGGCGCGGACCCGTGTCATGCCGCGCTCAGTCCGGACGGATCGATGCTGGCGGTCGCGAACTATTCCAGCGGCGACGTCGCGCTCTGGCGCCTCGATTCGGCGACGGGTCTGCCGCGCGGCGACGCGCAACTCACGAGGCACGCAGGGCAGGGTCCCGATCGGGGTCGGCAGGCGGGTCCGCATGCGCATTGGGTAGGTTTCACGGCGGATGGCGGCATCCTGCATTCGGTCGATCTGGGCGCGGACGCGGTGTTCGCCCACCGAATCGACGCGCGTACGAAGACGGTGACCGGGACGACGACCGCTTACCGTGCGGAGCCGGGATCCGGTCCGCGCCACCTCGTAAGACATCCGCGATTGCCGGTGGCGTATCTGGTGGCGGAATTGGCGAACACGGTCACGACGTTGAGCGCGCGGGCCGACGGATCGTTCGCGGCCCGATCGGTCGTGTCGACGTTGCCCAAGGGTTTCGGCGGGGTGTCGGCGGGCGCGCATATCGCGATCAACGCCGCCGGCACGCGGCTGTACGTGTCCAATCGCGGCCATGACAGCATCGCGGTCTATACGATCGCGCGCGACGGTTCGCTGACGCTGGCTCAGCACGCGGCATGCGGCGGGCACTGGCCCCGCTTCTTCCTGCTGCTCGAAAGCCGGGGCGAGATGCTCGTCGCGAACGAGCGGTCGGGGAATATCGCCGTCCTGACGATTGGTCGCGACGGTCGCCTGCGGGGGAGCGACGCCACCGTCCGGATGCCGGGCGTGGTATTCCTGGCGATCTGACGCCGCCGCCTGCCGATCGATCGTCACATCAGTCACACGTCAAGGGTCGCCTGAGATGCACAGCATGGATCGCCGATCGATCATCGCAGCCGGTGCCGCGCTGCTGGGTGCGTGTGCGCCGGGGACGCGGCCGGGTGGCGGGAATACCGTGCCGACACGGTTCGTGACGGTCGATGCAGGCGGATTTCGGCGCGGTGGCGAACGCTATCGCTATGCCGGGGCCAACATCTGGTACGGGGCCTATCTGGGCGCCAATACGCCGTACGGCGACCGCGCGAGATTGCGCCGCGAGCTCGATCGCTTGCAGGCACTGGGCATCCGCAACCTGCGCCTGCTGGGTTCCGCAGAGCTGTCGCCCCTGAAGAACTCGATCACACCCGGATTTCGCGACCGCAGCGCGACCTACAATCAGGATCTGCTGGTCGGGCTCGACTGGACGCTGGCGGAGATGGCCCGGCGCGACATGACGGCGGTCCTGTACCTGACCAATTTCTGGGAATGGTCGGGCGGGATGATGACCTACCTCTACTGGGTCAATGGCGGTCGCTACATCGACATGAACGACCCGGCGCATCCCTGGCCGGCGTTCGCCGACGCCACCGCCGCCTTCTACGCCAACGCCCCGGCGCAGGCGCTGTACCGCGACTATATCCGCGCGGTCGTCACCCGCACGAACAGCGTCACCGGCCGTGCCTATGTCGACGATCCGACGATCATGGCATGGCAGCTGGCGAACGAGCCGCGCCCCGGCGGGTCGGACGCGGTCGCGGTGCCGAACCTGCCGGCATTCTACGACTGGGTCGACGGCACGGCACGCTACATCAAGGCGCTGGACGGCAACCACCTCGTCTGCACCGGGTCGGAGGGATTGAAGGGCTCGATCGAACGCGAGGAGGTCGTGCTCGCCGCGCATCGCTCGCCCGCGATTGATTACCAGACCGCCCATATCTGGCCGAACAACTGGTCGTGGATGGACGCCACCAATCTGCCCGGCACCTACAATGCGGGCGCGGCGAAGGTCGCGGACTATATCTCGACTCATGTCCGGCTGGCGAAGACGCTCGGCAAGCCGCTGGTGATCGAGGAGTTCGGCTATCCGCGCGACGGGGCGGCGGCGTACGACCCGACAGTCACGACCGTCTTCAAGGACCGGTTCTACCGCCAGATCTATGCCGCGATCGAGGCGGATGCGGCGGCGGGCGGACCGCTCGCCGGCTCCAACTTCTGGGCCTGGAACGGGGAGGCGCGGACGCCGCATACCGACCACCGCTTCCGACGCGGCGACCTGAACTATATGGGCGACCCGCCGCACGAACCGCAGGGCTGGTACGGTGTGTTCGACAGCGACGCGACGACGCTGGCGGTGATCCGCGCGCACGCCGTGGCGCTGGCCGGGGCGCGGGGTTAATGGGCGGCCGGTGGATCACCGCCCTGGGCGGGCTGGCGCTGATCGGGGCGGCACCCGCAGCGGACAGGGTAACGGTGGTGCCGGTCGCCATCGGCGAGCAGTCCGGTCGCGCCCTGCCGATGCACATCGTAGGGCGGGCCGAGCGGACGGCGGACGGCGACCGGCGGCAATGGCCGGGCACCTATTGGGAGGCGGCGTTCGAGGGCGCGGGCGTATCGCTGCGCGTCGGTGAAGGCGACGTGATTCTGAAGGTCTCGGTCGATGGTGTCCCCACGGCGACGCTGGTGAAGCCAAGGCCGGGCAATTACGCGATCGACGGCCTGACATTCCGCCGGCATGTCGTTCGCGTCGATGTCGCCAGCGAAAGCCAGGCGGGCGCAACGGTTTTCGGCGGGCTGTACGCCACCGGCATGACCCGACCGCTGCCCGCGCCGACGCGGGCGCACCGGATCGAGTTCATCGGCGACTCGCACACCGTCGGCTACGGCAACACCGCGACGACGCAGGACTGTACGGAGGCGCAGGTGTGGGCGACGACCGACACCGCGCAGGGGTTGCCGGCGGCTCTCGCACGGCGCTTCGATGCGGATTATCAGGTCAACGCCATCTCGGGCCGCGGCATCGTGCGCAACTACAGCGGCTTCGCGGCGGACACGCTGCCGACCGCCTATCCATTCGTGCTGTTCGACAAGGCCAGCCGCTATGCGCCCGCGGGGTGGCAGCCGCAGTTGATCGTGATTTCGCTCGGGACCAACGACTTTTCGACGCCGCTGCACGCCGGGGAGCCCTGGGCGACGCGAGATGCGCTGCATGCGGCCTATCAGGCGCGCTATACGGCGTTCGTGCGGCAATTGCGCGCGCAGCATCCGCGCGCCCACATCCTGCTGTGGGCGACCGACATGGCGAGCGGGGAGATCGCGGATCAGGCGGGGCGGGTCGCGGCGACGCTGCGCGCGGCAGGCGACCGGCGCGTGACGTTCCTGCCGGTCCCGGGGCTGGCCTTCTCCGGCTGCCATTCGCATCCGTCGCTGGCGGACGACCGGCGTATCGCCGACCGGCTGGCCACCTACGTGGACGCGCATCCGGGCTTGTGGGCTGGACGGTGAGGCACACCGGAACCGCACGTGTGCCTATGGAGATCAGCGCACGTCCGGCTCGCCGATGTGATGCGCCTTCCACCTCATCGCCATCAGGATACGCGTCCGGCCGGACGGGTGATCGAAGAAGACGATTTCTTCCAGCGCGCCGGGCTCCAGCTTGCGATACTCGCCCAGCTTCAACGCCACTCGCGCCCAGCCATCGGGTGCGCGAGAGGTGTTGATGCCGAAATAATCGGCCTGCATCTCGTGGAAGCGGATCAGGCTGTTGGTCACCGGCGTCAATAGCAGCGCCAGCACACTCGCGACGATCGTTGCCGGAACCACTATCGCGGGATCGTCGCGACCAGCGATACGCCAGCGGTCGCCGAAGCGCCTCACCAGCCACGGGGTGGCGCGATCGAGCACCAGCAGGAAGAGACCGGCGATCAGCGTGAACCCGATCAGCAGCGACACCGAATGTCCCAGCACGTAGTGGCCAAGCTCATGCCCCATCACCGCGCGCACCTCCGGCGGCGATGTGCGGTTCAGCAGATTGTCGTTCAGCGCAACCCGTACCGTCGGTCCTACACCTGCTACATTCGCCGAAATGCGCTTCGTCTGGCGTGACGCGTCGACCACCAGCACATTGTCGGTCGGCACGCCGTTCGCCTGCGCCATTTGCAGGATCTGGGCGCGCAGCGGCGACGCCGGCATCGGCGTGTAGCGGTTGAACAGCGGCTGGATGAAGACCGGACCCAGCAGCAGGCCGACGAGCAGGAAGGCGCCGCTGACCAGCGTGCCCCATGCCCACCAGCTACGCGGCAATTTCCGATAGAGCGTCAGGATCGCCAGCAATGCCAGTCCGCCCAGGATCGTGCCGATCGCCGTTCCCGTAAGCCATTCGCCGAGCCAGCCCGCCAGCGTCTGATTGGACATGCCGTATTGCTGCTCGCGCAGCCAGCCGACGTAGATCGACCAGGGAAGCGTCACCACGCTGGTCACGAGCAGGTACAGGATGACAAACAGCAGCGTGCCGGCCGCCCTACGCCGCCCTGGCCATCGGCCGGCCTTCTGCGACAGACGCGCGACGATGCCGGTGTGCAACAGGCTCCAAGCGATGCCGATCCCGACGATCGCATTCCATAGGACCAGCCAGTATCCCCCCTCGAAATACGCGTCGGAACGCGTGCGGGCGGCGCCGCTGATCGTGCCGAGATAGGCGTCGGTCGCCGCCACCGGATCGAAACCCTGCGCCGCCGGTGCGGCCTGCGCCAATGCCGACAGGATCAACGGTATCATCATCGTCATCACCCCCCGTGATGACCGGAGGCTAGCCACTCGCGGTCAGGAGCGCCAGCGCCGTGTCGTTTGCCGCTCCATATGGCTTGATCGACATTCACCGCCAGTTTGGGTTTCCCATCGGCTCATGCCTCCGAACACGTCCGGGTGACGGGTAACCTGAAACCCAACGCCCGCCCTGACTATCGATCGCCCGGGACCGACCCGGTCAGGCGAAGTCGCCGAGTTTTTCAGCATCGTCGTCGGGCAAATCGTGCCTCTGCGGCTGGTCGTCCGGCCCTCGCGTGCCGGGCTCTGTGGACATATCGCCGGGGTCGGGCTCGTTGCCGGGGATGCGGGTCGGGTTCATCGTCTTCTCCTAAGCGGTCAGCGGAGGAACGCGCGAGAACCCGAAAGTGGCATCGGAAGGCTCGCCTCACGCACGTCACCCGGGGCTGTCGATACGGGTCACTCTTGCCGGCGCCTCTCCGTCGTGGCCGAGCGGGTGTCAGTCGCCTAAGCATCGAAGGCGGTGTCGTCGGTCACCGCCTGCCAAGTTGCGATCCACTTCACGCGCCAAGCGTAACCGGCCCCATCGGCACGATCGATCCGGCGCGTACGAACAGCGGCATGCGCTCGAGCGGCGCGGGTACGGTTGAGCTGCTGCCACCGGCATAGCTTTTGCCGGTCGAGAAGTCGTACCATATCGTCCCGCCGGGAAAGTACACGCTGCGGCTGCGCGCCTTGTGGTCGGTGACGGGAGCGACGAGGAACGCCTTGCCGAACAAATACTGGTCGTCGATCTTGCGCGCCATCATGTCGGCGGGAAGTCCACGGCCAGCCCAGAAGGTGTTGGCGTAACCGGGTCTCTTCCGGTCTTTGTTCCCCTGGCGCAGATTGCCCTGATAGAGGGGGCCTTTGGCCGCCAGCTCCTTGCAGGCGTCGGTGGTCGGGTGGAATTTCGGCCAGACCGAGATCATGAAGTTGGTGTTATCGCCGTAGACCGCGTCGATCATCGCCTTCGGATCGGGGAGGCGGGTCTTGTCGAAGCGATGGCTGTTCCAGTCGTTGTCCCGCCAATAGCGCCAGTCGAGCTTGATATTGCCGAGGGGGGTATTGAGCTTGCGATGGGTGTCCACGACGTCCACGACCTCCTTCTCGGCATCGTAGCGCTGGCGCGACTGGCAGAAGCCATACCCCTATTTGGGCATCATCTCCGCCTTGCGCGTCGGGCGGAGATAGCCGGCGATGACGTCGTCCATGTCGTCGCCCGGTACGAACCCGTAATGCTTGGCCTGCGCGACATCGCTGGTCAGCCACGCCGAATGATGGTCGGCGGCGGGCAGCGGGTGGTTGTGCAGCAATGCAATACACCCGGCATTCGGCTCCCTGCTGGGACACCGCCACACAGGGCTTGCCGTCGCCGCTGGTCGCAGGGAATGCGGGCTGCCCCGCCTCCGCCAGCACCAGCTTGCCCGCCGCATCGAGGAACCGGACCTGGCCGGTCGCGAGATCGACATCCGCGGTGGCCTTCGTCGCCTTGCACAGAACGTGGCCGCGCGCCTCGGTGACAGTGAACGGGCTGGTTGCGGGTGGGTTCGGCACCATCAAGCTGGGGATTGGGGGGCCGATGTAGCCGTTCTCGGCGTGACCACGACGGCGGTCGCGAACTTGCGCCAGCTTTGCGCCTCGACCAACCCGATAGCGCTACCGAGCATCAGCGTGGCGAAGACCCCTGAGACCTTGTCAGGCCAAATGCGACGGTTTTCAACCGGCCGTGGCGGGACATTGCTTTACCGGTACCAAAGCGTGCTAAGCCGATGGTGAACAACGGAGACTTGGTTGCCGATGTCGCCTCGCCGTTTTATTATGCTGGTCCTGCCCGCCGTCGTCATGCTGACGGCCGCCACCCCGCCGCGTGTGTCTGAGCCCGTGTCCTCAATTCGGCTGAACCAGATCGGCTTCCTGCCCGACAGCGGCAAGCGCGCGGTGATGGCCGATGCGTCGAAGTCGCCGCTGCCTTGGCAGGTCGTCGATCCCGGCGGTAACACGATCACGTCGGGGCGGACGACGGTGGTCGGCGATGACGCCGCATCCGGCGATCACGTCCATCTGATCGATTTCGGCCGACTGACGACACCGGGTACGTACCGTGTCGTGGTGGCGGGACATACGAGCCGCGCCTTTCCGATCCGCGCCGGGCTGTACGCGCCGCTGGCGGCGGCGGCGCTCAACTACTTTTATCAGACCCGCGCCGGCATCCCCATCGAGGCAAAATTCGCCGGCGGCGCACGATGGGCACGACCGGCGGGTCACCCCAAGGAAATCGCGCCGTGCTTCAAGGGCAAGGACGAGCGCGGCACGGATTGGGCGGGATGCAGCTATTCGCTGGACGTGACCGGCGGCTGGTACGATGCCGGAGATCAGGGGAAGTACGTCGTCAACGGTGGCATATCGCTGTGGACGTTGCAGAATCTATACGAGCGACAGGCGGAAAAGGCGCGCTCCGCCTTTGCCGATGGCCCCGCCCGCATCCCGGAAAGCGGCAACGGGATCGACGACCTGCTCGACGAGGCGCGGTGGGAAATGCGCTTCCTGATGGCGATGCAGGTACCGGACGGCGGCAGGGCGCGGGTGCCGGTGGGCCGACTGTCGCGCGGCGCGGCGCTGACGTTCCGCGATATCGATGCGGGCGGCATGGCGCACCAGAAGGTCGCCGATCGTCGCTGGACTTCTCTTCCGACGCGTCCGCAGGACGACAGGGAGGACCGGCTGCTCTATCCGCCAACGACCGGCGCGACGCTGAACCTCGCCGCCACCGCTGCGCAATGCGCCCGCATCTGGCGCACCGTCGATGCCGGCTTCGCCGCGGCGTGTCTGACCGCCGCCGAGCGGGCCTATGCGGCAGCCCTGCGCAATCCGGAGGTCTACGCGACCAGCAGCTTTACCGGCAGCGGCGGTTACGGTGACGACGACCTTGCCGACGAACTCTATTGGGCGACGGCGGAACTTTGGGCGACGACCGGCCAAGCGCGGTACGGTGAGGCGCTGCGGCGGATGCCGGCGTTCACCGCGACCGTGCGCGAGCCGAACTGGGGCAGCGTCGCCGCGCTCGGCACGATCACGCTCGCCACGGCGGCGGGTGTTCCACAGGCCGATGCGGCGCGGGCGAGGGCCATGCTGGTCACGGCAGCGGACCAATTCCTCGCGGAGGAGGTGCGGTCGGGTTACCGCATCCCGTACGCGACGCTCGCCTATCCGTGGGGATCGAATTCGTCGATCCTGAACCGGGCGATGATCCTGGGGCTGGCACACGGCTTTACCGGCGAGGCGCGTTACCGCGACGGGGCCGTGGATGCGATGGATTACGTGCTCGGCCGAAACCCGCTCGATCAGAGTTACGTATCCGGGTTCGGGGCACGGCCGCTGATGAACCCGCATCACCGTTTCTGGGCGCACCAGCTCGACGCGACGCTGCCGGGGCCGCCGCCGGGGGTCGTGTCGGGCGGGCCGAACTCGACCGCGATGAGCGATCCGATCGCCGCGGCGATGAAGGGCCGGTGCGCGCCGCAGCGATGCTGGAAGGACGAGATCACCGCCTATGCGTTGAACGAGGTGGCGATCAACTGGAACGCGCCACTGTTGTGGGTGGCGGCGTATCTGGACGAGCGGCAAACCGCCGGAGAATCACGATGACCTGGATGCCGACCCGTCGCGACAGCATCGCGGCTCTTGCCGCCGCGGCGCTGGTGCCGCAACTCGCCCGCGCGGCGGCAGCCCCCGGCCTCGACGCGGTGGCGCGGAAAAAGGGAATGCGGTTCGGGTCGGCGGTGTCGGCCAATCCGCGCGGCGGCTCGTTCGACAATCCCGCTTACGCCGCGCTGCTGCGCGCCGATTGCGGGCTGCTGGTCGCCGAAAACGAGATGAAGTGGCAGCATCTGCGACCCGCGCCCGACCGGTTCGACTTTGCCGCATTCGACCGCATGCTAGGCTGGGGCGAGCGCAACGGCATGGCGATGCGCGGCCACAATCTGTTGTGGCATCGGCGCAAGTGGATGCCGCGCTGGCTGGAGGCGCAGGATTTCGGCGCACGCCCCGCGACGGAAGCGGCGCGCATCCTGACGACGCACATCCGCACGGTGACGCAGCGATATGGCGCGCGCATCGCCAGCTATGACGTCGTCAACGAAGCGGTGACGCCGGACACCGGCGGCCTGGAGGAGACGGCGCTCAGCCGGGCGATGGGCGGCGTGGAGGCGACGCTGGATCTCGCGTTCCGCACCGCGCGCGCCGCCGCGCCGCACGCCGAGCTGGTCTATAACGACTATATGAGCTGGGAGCCCGGCAACGCCCGGCACCGCGACGGCGTGCTGCGGCTGCTGGAGGGGTTCCGTCGCCGCGGCACGCCGGTCGATGCGCTCGGCGTGCAGTCGCACATCATGACGCAAGGGGCCGACGGCCACGCGGGCGTGCTGGCGCAGCAGGACGCGTGGCGGCAGTTCCTGAAGAACGTGTCGGACATGGGGTACGGGTTGCTCATCACCGAGCTCGACGTGCGCGACAACGGCTTGCCGGTGGCGATCGGCCCGCGCGACCGCGGCGTGGCGGAGTATGCGCGGGCGTATCTGGACGCGACGCTGGAGTTCCCGCAGCTGCGCGATGTCGTCGCGTGGGGAATGTGCGACCGGTTCAGCTGGATCGAGGGCTTCGAACCGCGTGCCGACAAAGCGGCGCGGCGTCCATGCCCCTATGACGAGGCGTATCGCGCGAAGCCCCTGCACGCGGCGATCGCCGCGGCGTTGGCGAACGCGCCGGCGCGGTCCGCGAAGTCGGGCACGCGCTGACGGGACGCGGCCCCGCATCTCGGCCGCCCATCGACGCGGCGTCGCAACGTCAGACAAAAAGAAGGGGAGGCGGCACGGGCGTGCCACCTCCCCATGTCATCCCGGGGTGTGGATCAGTAGTTGGCGCGCAGGATGATCGAATAGCGCCGGTCGTTGGTGAAGTAGGACCGCGGAGCGAGGTCGTTCGAACCCGCCTTGTAAGCCTGCAACAACTTGGTCGTGGTATTCGTCAGGTTCACGCCCTGCACGCCCAGCTTCACGTAGCGGTTGATGTTGATGAACGCCGAGGCGTCAAGCTGTCCGGTCTTGTCGTTGAAGATCGACGTGTAGGGGAAGATCACGTCCGCCGCCGTCAACAGGAACCGCGACCGCCAGTTGTAGGCTGCCCTCAGCGAGATCGGCCCCTTCTCGTAGAACACCGTCGCGTTGAAGTTGTGCTTCGACAGTCCTTCCAGCGGCAGATTACCCTTCGCGACCGTCGAATTGGACGACGGCGTGCCTCCGTTCAGGAACGAGTTCGGCAGGCCCGAGCTTTCGATATAGGTATAATTGCCGTTGAAGCCGAAGCCGTTGAGCAATCCCGGCAGGAAGTCGAACGTCTGCTGATACGCGACCTCGAAGCCCTTGATCTTGCCCTTGCCATCGTAATTGGCCGGGCCGCGCGCCTGGATGTTCTGGGTAATGCCGTTGTTCGTCACCGACCGGTTGACCAGCGACTGGTAGAAGAAGCCATCGACGGTCTTGTAGAAGGCGTCGAACGACAACTGCCCGACACGGCCGAAATACCACTCGATCGTCGCGTCGAACTGCCACGCGGTCGCGGGCTTCAGATACGGGTTGCCCGCGTTGATCGTGACGGTGCCCGATCCCGGTTCCAGTGCATAGGTGACGTAGGGACGGATGTTCGCGAAGTCCGGACGAGTCAGCACCTTCGACCCGGCGAGGCGCACGATCAGGTCGCGCGTTACGCCGAACTTCAGGTTCGCGCTCGGCAGGAAGTAATGATAGCTGTTCGAGAAGGACGCCGGCTGCGATGCGTAGCCGTCGGTGGCGAAGGTGCGGAGGCGCGTGTACTCGGCCTCGCCAAGGTTACACACGCCGCTCGGCTGCGTGACCTGCACGGTGCCGTCGGGCAGCGTGCGGGACGTGGCGACGCAGCGTACCGCAAATGGATCGACCACGCCGAGCTCGGTACGGTTCGGCACCGCGGTCGCGGTCCGTGAGGCGTTGGCAGTGTGAACGTAGCGCAAACCGACGTTGCCCGAGACGCGGACGTCGCCAAACAACGGTTCGTTATTGCCGAATTGGAGCATCGCGTAGGCGGCCGTGTCTTCCTGACGGACGTTGGACACCTCGGACGGCAGGTACGCCGTACCCGCGATTGCGCCCGCGCGCTGGCCAGCTCCCACGAAACGGTTGCTGGCGGTCGCGCCATTGGTGTTGCGCCAGATATCGTTCTGCGCCTGGAAGAACTGGACCGCGCTGTCGTAGCCCTTGATCAGGTCGCCGTTATAGAAATGGGCGGTGGGCGGGGCACTGGTCTGGCCGCGGTAGAAGTTGTCGAACGAATAGAGCGACGAGCGGCTGGTATCGCCTTGGTTGAACGTCACCGGCGCTCCCGACCAGACTTCGCTGATCGCGCCCCAGTTATAGGCGGTGTAGCGCACGTCCTGCTGGCGTTCGGCATAGCGCGCACCGAACTTGACGCGCTGGAGGAAGTTGCCGTCATCGAACTTGTACGCGAAGTCGCCCTTGATCTGGTACTCATCGCCGACGCTGTCCTCGATGTGGTCCATCGCCGCGCGCCAGAACTGGAAATCACGGCTCTGAAAATATTCGGAGTCGCTGGCGGCGGCCATCGCCGGGTTGGGGGCTGCCCAATTCGCCGACAGCGTCAGCGGCTTGTGCGGGGTGACGACCGGCAGCTTGCCCGTCAGGTCCAGCTCCTCGTCGGCAAAGGTCGACCCGAACACGCTCAGGTCGGTGACCTGGTGCCGCGCATAGGTATAGTCCGCATCGAGGTTGATCGACCAATGGTCGTCCGGATTGATCTTCAGGTTGAAGCCGGCATCCTTGACCAGATTCTCGTCATAGACCTGACGACGCGACAGCGATTGCTGCATGCCGCCGGTGGGAACGGTCGTCGTCGGCGACCCGCTCGACGCGGTGCGCCAACCGGAGCCGGGCAGCGTGATGAAGCCGCTCTGGAACAGACCATTCTGGTCGTACGCGAAATTCGGGAAGGAGTTGCCCGCCGGGTTGTAGCCGTTGCCGCGCTGATCGGTCCCAAACGCGAAATTTCCGCCGGTGCCGAGCGCGCATTCCGCCCGCGTCGTGCTGTTGTTCGCGCCGTTCAGCGGACCATTGCCGTTCTGCTGGCAGCCCGCGGGATAGGTGTTGTATTCCGACAGATCGGGCGCGGTTTCGAACGTGTGCTCGCCCCAGGCGTTGCTGGAATGCGTGCGCAGGAACTGCGCCGTCAGCGAGGTGCGCTCGTCGTTGCTCTGCCACTGGACCGCCAGCGCCTGTCCGTCGCGCTTGCGGTCGTAATCCTGGCTGCGGAACTGGCCGCCGATCGGCGCATAGGCGATGCCGAGCGGGTCGGCGAAGCCGTCCGCACCCGCGATGCCGGTGTTGCCGCAGATGTTCGACGGATTGGGGAAGGACGCGCCGCCGACGCCGTTGACGTTGCCGGGCAGCAACGTGTTGGCGTCCGTGTTGCCGGGCAACTGGTTGCGGCAGGTGACGGTGGTGTTGGTGCCCGTGCCCGTCGCGGCCTGGATGCCGTCGCGGGTCTGGAAGTTGGTGACTTGGATACCGTCAGCGCGGCTCTTCAGCCGCGAATAGGACGCGTTGGCGAGGATGCCGAACGTGCCGAGCCCGGTATTCCAGGTGTTGGTGACCAGGATCGAACCGGTCGGCGACCACTTCTTTGCGAAATCGCCATAGTTCGCCTCGACACCGCCGCCGATGTGGAAGCCCTTGTTATCGAACGGCTTGCGCGTGTTGAGGTTGACGGTTCCGGCCAGACCACCCTCGATCAGGTCGGCGGTCGCGTTCTTGTAGACCTCGACCGAGCCGAGCAGTTCGGACGGCACGTCGGCGAAGTTGATCGCCTGACCACCAATGCCGGCGGAGAAGGTGTCGCGACCGTTGAACTCGGACCGCACGAAGTTCAGGCCGCGCACGTTCACGCCCGAACCCTCGACCGAGAAATGGTCGGGGTCGTTGTTGCCGGCAAAGCGATTGATCGAGACGCCGGGCACGCGCTGCAACGCTTCCGTCACGGAACGATCGGGCAGGGCGCCGATGTCCTGCGCAGTGATCGCGTCCACGACGGTATCGGAGTTGCGTTTGATGTTCTGGGCGTTCGCGAGGCTTTGACGAATGCCGGTGACAACGATGTCATCAGGGGACACAGCATCGTCGGCCTGTGCGCCTGTCGCATTTTGCTGAGCCGCCGGATCGCCGCCCGGCGTGTTGGTCGATGTCGCCGATCCGGCAGTGTTCTGGCCGCTGACGGCACCCGTCTGTGCATAGGCCGGGGCGCTCAACGCGAACACGCACATCGCGGTCGCGGACACACCCAGCAGCACGGCTTTCTTGCCACGGCGTGTATTCGCCGCAAGCTCCGAAGTCATATAATTGGCGGACATTCAGACCCCTCCCCAAACATAAAGACGACGTCTTGTCGCGGTTTGACCACGCAGCATCGTTCAGCCCAAATGTTACGATTGCACTTCAGGTGTCGCAAGCGGAAATGTTCGCGCTACCAAAAAATGCCGGACCGTTGCTGGAATGTCGCGGTCGGCTCTGTCCAACCTCCATGTAACTGGTATGAAACGGCAGAAGTGCGGCCACGCAGCCGTGCCCCGAACCGGGACGGGAGTAGATGGAGACGGCAACGCGTCAACGGGTTGTGGTGGTAGGTGGCGGTACCTCTGGCTGGATGACCGCGGCTGCGCTCGCCAAATTGCTGCCCGACCGCTGCGACGTGCATCTGATCGAGTCGGAGGCGATCGGCATCATCGGCGTGGGCGAGGCGACGCTGCCGCACATCCGCGCGTTCAACGAACGGCTCGGCATCGTCGAGGCCGATTTCATGGCGACGACGCGCGCGACGTTCAAACTGGGTATCGAGTTCCGCGACTGGGGGCGGATCGGCGACAGCTACATCCACCCGTTCGGCACGTTCGGCCGCGGCACCGGCGACGTGCAGTTTCATCATTATTATACGCGCCTGCTGCACGCCGGCATCGAATTGCCGCCGATCGAGGCATTCTCGATGGCGTGCACGCTGGCGAGGACTAACCGCTTCGCGCAACCCTCCACCGATGCGCGGCAGATCGCGTCGACTTTCGGCTATGCGTATCAGTTCGATGCGGTGGCCTTTGCGCCCTATCTGCGCCGGTTCGCGGAGGCGCTCGGCGCCCGCCGGAGCGAGGGCCGGATCGTCGACGTCGAGCGCGACGGCGGGAGCGGCGATGTCAACGCTGTCGTGCTGGAGGACGGCCGGCGTATCGAGGGCGACCTGTTCGTCGACTGTTCCGGCTTTGCGGCGCTGTTGATCGGCAAGGCACTGGGCGAGCCGTTCCAGGACTGGTCGCGCTGGCTGCCCGCGGATCGGGCGGTGGCCCTGCCGTGCCGCACCGAGACGGCGGTCACCCCCTTCACCAGCGCGGTCGCGATGCCGTCCGGCTGGCGCTGGCGCATCCCGCTCCAGCACCGCACCGGCAACGGTTATGTCTTTGCGAGCGGCTTCGTGTCGGAGGAGGCCGCCGCCGACGCGCTGACCGCTGCGGTGGAGGGGACTCCGCTCGCCACTCCGCGCGTGCTGAAGTTCACCGCCGGCCGACGGGAGCGGGCATGGGCGCACAACGTCGTCGCGATCGGGCTGGCGGGGGGGTTCCTCGAACCGCTGGAATCGACGAGCCTCTATCTCGTCCAGCAGGCGATCACCGCATTGGTCGAACTGTTCCCCGAACGTCGCGCATCGTCGGTCGATCGCGACGAGTTCAACCGCATCGTCAACATGGAATATGACCGCGTCCGCGACTTCCTGATCCTCCATTATCACGCCACCGAGCGCGACGATTCCGAGTTCTGGAATTACGTGCGGACGATGCCGATCCCGGACAGCCTGGCGGAGAAGATGGAGCTGTTCCGGCGGCGGGGTCGCATCGTCAAGTACCGGGAAGGGGCGTTCCTCGATGCCAGTTGGGTGTCGGTCTATCTCGGCCAGCGGGTGATGCCCGCCGGTTACGACCCGCGTGCGGCGGGGCCATCGGTCGACAGTCTGGTGGCGGGCATGGAGCAGATGCAGGCGGAGATCCGCGCCGCGGTTGGCGGGATGCCCGATCACCGGACCTATCTGGGCGACTATTGTCCGATGCCGGTCGCGGCGTGAGGAATTTGGACGATCCGATCCGCAGCGTCGTGGTGGTCGGCGGCGGCATCGTCGGCTGGTCCGCCGCCGTCGCGCTGCGGCGGCGGGTGCCGGGGCTGGCGGTGACGATCGTCGCGACCGAGCCGCCCGCGAACGCGCTCGCCGACCGGATCGCGCAGACGCTGCCGTCGACGGTCGGGTTCCATGACGATCTGGGCCTGAGCGAGGAGGATGCGGTGCTGCGCGCGGGCGGCACATGGCGGTCGGGTACGCTGTTCGAGGGCTGGGCGGAGAGGCTGCCGGGGTACGTCCACGCGTATGGACCCTATGGGCAGCCGTTCGGGACGGCGTCGTTCCACCACCACTGGGTGCGGGCGGCGCAGGCTGGCGGCGCTGCGCCGTTCGACGCGCATTCCCCCGCGGCGATGCTGGCGCGGGCCGGGCGGATCGTGCCGGCGGGGGTGGAACCCGAGGCTCCGTTCGCAGGGATGCAGCCGGGGTTGGTGCTCGACATCGCCCGCTATCGCGCGATGCTGGCGGCGTTCGGGCGGCATCTGGGCGTTACGGTGCGCGACAGTGCGGTGGCGGAGGTGCGCTTGCGCGGCGCGGACGGCTTCGTCGAGGCTGTCGTGCTGGCGGACGGTAGCGTGGTCGAGGGCGACCTGTTCGTGGATGCCGCCGGTCCGGCCGGGATCGTGCGCGGGCGGATCGATACAGATTGGGAGGACTGGAGCCGCTGGCTGCGCTGCGATCGGCTGGTGCAGGCGGACGGGCCGGCCGAGCCGCCGTCGCCGCTCGACCACCTCGTCGCGGAGGAAGCCGGCTGGCGCTGGACCACGCGCGCGCCGGGTCGGACGTTGCGCGGGCGGTGCTATGCCAGCGGTTTTATGGTGGCGGACGGGGCGGGTTCGCCGGTCGAGGGGGATGTCGTCTCCTTCGAGCAGGGCACACGGCCGAACGCGTGGGCGCGCAACTGCGTGGCAATCGGCGATGCGGCGACGGTGATCGAGCCGCTCGACTGGACGAACCTGCACCTCGCGCAGAGTGCGGTCGACCGGATCGTGTCGATGATGCCTGGCCGCGCCTGCCACCCGCTCGAAATCGCCGATTATAATCGTCAGGCGGCGGCCGAGGTCGTTCGCGTGCGCGATTTCGTCCTGTGCCATTACGCCGCTGCGCGCCGGCCGGAGCCGTTCTGGCAGGTGCCTGCCGACTTACCCGAGAGCCTGACGAGCACGCTGGCGCTGTTCGCCGAGCGCGGCCGGCTGCGCTTCTTCGAGGAAGAGACGTTTGCGCGCGACGACTGGCTGGCGGTGCTGCTGGGGCAGGGTTTCCTGCCGCGGCGGACCGACCCGCTGATCGGCGCGACGCCGCCCGACCGCTCGGACGCCGCGATGGCCGGATACCGCGCCGCGATCGTGCGGGCGCTGCCGCGTTTCCCTACTGCCGCCGACCATCATGCCGCCCAGATGAAACGGATTGCCCGATGAACGAACACACGATCCGCAACGTCGTCATCGTCGGCGGCGGCACCGCCGGCTGGATGGCGGCCGCCGCGATGTCGCGCTTCCTGAACAACGGGGTCACGCGCGTGACGCTGATCGAGTCGGAGGAGATCGGCACGGTCGGTGTCGGCGAGGCGACGATCCCGCCGCTGCTGACGTTCAACCGCATGCTCGGCATCAACGAACATGATTTCGTCCGTGAGACTGGCGGTACGTACAAGCTGGGCATCGAATTCGCGGGCTGGGGCGATGTCGGCGAACGCTATTTCCACCCGTTCGGCTCGCACGGTCACGACCTGGGCGGCGTGCATTTCCACCAGCTCTATCTGCGCGAACGCAAGCGTCGAGTGATGCAGGACATCTCCGCCTGGTCGATGAGCGCGGTAGCGGCGCAGGCAGGCAAGTTCGCAACGCCCGGCCCCAACGCGCAATCGGCGGTCAAGGACCTGCTCTACGCCTATCATTTCGACGCGGCGCTCTATGCCCGCTTCCTGCGCCGGTTCGCCGAGGGCAACGGTGTTCAACGACTGGAGGGCAAGATCGTCGACGTGGTGCTGCGGCCGGAGGACGGCCATGTCGCCGCGGTGACGCTGGAGGACGGGCGAGCGGTCGAGGGTGAACTGTTCATCGATTGCTCCGGCTTTCGCGGGCTCCTGATCGAGGAGGCGCTGCACACCGGATATGAGGACTGGCGGCACTGGCTGCCCTGCGACCGCGCGGTCGCGGTGCCGAGCCGCTATTTGGGCGATCCCGACCCCTTCACCCGCGCCACCGCGCGCAGCGCCGGCTGGCAGTGGCGCATTCCGTTGCAGCAGCGGATGGGCAATGGGCTGGTCTATTGCAGCGAGTTCATGACGGCGGAGGCGGCGGAGCGCGAGCTGCTCGCGAATCTGGAGGGCGAGCCGCTGGCGGAGCCGCGGCATCTTTCGTTCACGACGGGGCGACGGAAACTGGGCTGGAACCGCAACGTCGTCGCGCTGGGGCTGTCGTCGGGGTTTGTCGAGCCGCTGGAATCGACGTCGATCCACCTCGTCCAGTCCGGCATCGCGAAACTGATTGCGCTGTTTCCCGACTGTCGCTTCGACCCCGTCGAACGCGACGAATATAACAGCCAGATGGACGAGCTTTACGCCGACGTGCGCGATTTCGTGATCCTGCACTACAAGGCGACCCGGCGCAGCGACACGCCGTTTTGGGATCGGTGCCGCACGATGGACATTCCCGACAGCCTTCACCGCAAGATCGATCTGTTCCGCGCGAAAGGCCGCGTTTTCCGCGAGGGGCGCGACCTGTTCGCGACGACGAGCTGGGTCGCGGTGTGCCTCGGCCAGCATATCGTGCCCGACGAATACGAGCCGGCGGTCGACGCGCTGGACGAGGACAAGGTTGCCACCGCGCTGGAACAGATGCGCCGCGACTATTTACAGGTCGCGGACCAGTTGCCGACGCATGCCGACTTCTTGCGGCACACCGGCGCGACGCTGGCCAACGCAGCTACGCCGGTTGCGGCGGTGAAGGACGAGCCCAATTTCGCGTTCGCGTCGGAAACGCCGTTCAACTTTTCGGCGAATCCGCTGTGAGGGAGGACGCCATCCGCCGCGTCGTGATCGTCGGCGGCGGTACCGCCGGCTGGATGACCGCGGCGGCGATCACCCGCGTGTTGGGAGAGATACCGGGCCTGTCGATCGAGCTGGTGGAGTCGGAGGAGATCGGGACGGTCGGGGTCGGCGAGGCGACGATCCCGCAGATCGTGCTGTTCAACAAGATGCTCGGCATCGACGAAGCCGAATTCATGCGGGAGACGCGGGCGACCTATAAGTCGGGTATCGAGTTCGTCGACTGGGTGCGGCCCGGCCACCGCTACGTCCACCCGTTCGGCTTCTATGGGCTGGATATGAAGGGGATCGAGTTTCACCACCACTGGCTGAAGGGCAGGGTGCTGGGCGATCCGACGCCGCTCGACGCCTATTCGCTGGCGATCGTCGGCGGTTTGCAGGGCCGCTTCGCGCATCCGCGCCCGGACCAGCCGGGCTCGCCCCTGTCCAAGCTGGGCTATGCGTACCAGTTCGATGCGGGGCTGTACGCGCGTTTCCTGCGGCGGCTGGCGGAGGGGAACGCCGCGACCCGGACCGAGGGGCGGATCGTCGGCGTCGAGCGTGACGGCGAGAGCGGCCATGTCGCGGCGGTGGTGCTGCAATCGGGCAAGCGGGTCGCGGGTGACCTGTTCATCGACTGCTCGGGCTTTCGCGGGCTGCTGATCGAGGGCGAGATGGCCGCGGGCTTCGAGGACTGGAGCAGTTGGCTGCCCTGCGACCGTGCGGTGGCGGTTCCATGCGAGAATGGCGGCGACCGCCAGCCGCTGACCCGGTCCACTGCGCGCGACGCGGGCTGGCAATGGCGCATCCCGCTCCAGCACCGGATCGGCAATGGCTACGTCTATTCATCCGCTCACATCTCCGACGACGAGGCGACGGCGACGTTGCTGGCAAATCTGGACGGTCGGCCGATCGCCGATCCGCGGCCGCTGCGCTTCACCGCTGGGCATCGTCGTCGTGCCTGGGTCGGCAACGTCGTCGCGCTCGGACTGGCGGGCGGGTTCCTGGAGCCGCTGGAATCGACCAGCATCCATCTGGTGCAATCGGCGATCGCCCGGCTGATGACCTATTGGCCGACGAAGCGGTTCGACCGGCTGGAGATCGATCGGTTCAACGCCGCGCATGTCGCCGATTACCTCGACATCCGCGATTTCCTGATCCTACACTACAAGGCGACGGAGCGGACCGACACGCCGTTCTGGGATTATTGCCGGACGCTCGAGCCGCCGGCGGGGCTGGCCGACAAGCTGGCGATGTTCCGCCTGAACGGCCGCATCTTCCGAGAGGGAGAGGAACTGTTCACGGAGACGAGCTGGCTGTCGGTGATGGTCGGGCAGGGAGTAGAGGCGGGCGGATACCACCCGGCCGCGGACCTGCTGTCGGACACCGAGACGCTCTCGCGGCTCCAGCACATCCGTCAGGTGGTGGCCGACACTGCGACGTTGATGCCGGAGCAGGACGAGTATCTGCGCCGGATCGGTTGCGAACTGGCGGTCGCCGCGTGACCTATCTGCCGCTGCCCGAGATCGATCGCATCGATCGCCGCACGTTCGAGGAGGAGGTGCGCCCCGCGGCGCAGCCCGTCGTGCTGCGCGGGCTCGGCTGCGATTGGCCGGCGGTCGTCGCGGCGCGCGCATCGGCGGAGGAGGGCGTCGGTTACCTGAAGCGGTTCAGCCATCCGCAGCCGGTGTCCGCGATCCTCGGCGAGCCATCGATCGAGGGGCGGTTCTTCTACACGCCCGACCTGAAGAGCCTGAACTTCGTGCGCGGGCAGACGCCGCTCGATCCATTCCTCGACCGGCTGCTGCGGGACCGCAATCATGCGCAACCCTATGCGATGGCGATCCAGTCGGTGCCGTTGCCGCAATTGCTGCCCGGCTTCGCGGATTCGAACGAGAGCGGACTGCTGCCGCCCGCGGTAGTGCCGCGCATGTGGCTGGGCAATGCGATCCGCGTCGCGACGCATTACGACCTGATGGAGAATATCGGCGTCGTCGTGATGGGCCGGCGACGGTTCACGCTGTTCCCGCCTGACCAGATAGCAAACCTGTATATGGGGCCGCTGGAACTGACGCCGGCGGGGACGCCGATCAGTCTGGTCGATCCCGACGCGCCGGATCTCGACCGCTACCCCCGCTTCGCGGAGGCGGCGAAGGTCGGGCGATCGGCGACGCTGGAGCCGGGCGACGCGATCTACATCCCGTTCCACTGGTGGCATGCGGTGGTGTCGCTGGATTCGGTCAACGCGTTCGTCAATTACTGGTGGAACCCGGCGCGGACGGGGATGGGCAATCCGTACGACGCGCTGCTGCACGCGCTGGTCGCGATCGGGTCACTGCCGCAGGATCAGCGCGGCGTGTACCGCGACGTGTTCGAGCACCTCGTCTTCCGCATGAACGGCGAACCGGCCGCGCACCTGCCGGACGACGTGAAGGGCGTGCTCGGCACCGCCGACGCCACGACGGCGGCACGGATGCGGGCGACGTTGCTCGACAGCTTTTCGCGGGGCTGACCGTCCGGCCGGGGCAATGTTTGGGTTGGGAGGACGACGATCGCCCCAGCTGTGTTGTTGCGCTGGGCTGGCTAGCTACTGATCCGCTTCCAGCAGGGATCGCGACTTGTCCAGCGCCCATGTGCTCCCGCGGAGGCGGGAGCCCAGTACTGGGTCCCCGCCTTCGCGGGGAGACATGGTTGGTTCGTGGCTGAAGGAACTACTAGGGACCGGTGGTGGTGCGGGAGCGATCAGCGCGAACGGCTACATCCCGTCACGGACGCAGACCCCGGGTCAGACCTTTCCGCCGAGCATTCGGATCAGAAACGCGCGAAGCCGTTCGGTCCTTGCGGGGCTGCCCTTCGCCAAGACGCCGCGCGCATGCTCGGGGAGGTGCGCGGCCACAGTATCGGCGTCGGCATCGAATACATAATGGTCGAACCACGCCCGCCATGCCGCTTTTTGTGGTGGCGGCAGGTCACGGACGCTCATCAGCGCGTGGATCAGCGCGCCGAACGGCGACGCCGTCTCCTCGTGATTCCACCAGTAGTTCACCAGCACGTTGAACGGGTCGAGCGCAGCGACGTGATGCCACCAGATCGCCGGCACGAATATCGCATCCCCCGGTTCCAACTCGGCGACCTGCGCGTGCTCCAGCGCTTCGGCGAAGCGGGGGTAGCGGTCGAGATCGGGGGCCGCCGGGTCGGCCATGCTCGACGGCGGCCCCGCCAGCGTGTTGTCGAGCGGCCCGATATATAGATTCGCGATCTGATCGGGCGGGAACAGCGTGAAGCGGCGGCGGCCGTGAACGACGCAGGCGATGTTGTTGGACTGGTCGTAATGGGTCGCGACGCGCGTGGCATTGCCGATCCAGAGACGGGCCGGCGCATTGCCGGTCGGCAGGTTCAACGCGTTGTCGGCGTCCCAGCCGGGCAGATGCTCGGGCGCTGTCGCGGCATTGGCGTACAGCGCGTGCGGTGAAGCGACGTGCTGCTCGGCGAAGCGGAGAAGCTCGCCCAGCAACTGGCCGAGCGCGACATGCTGTCGCTGAAAATTGAACCCGCTGAGATCGTCGTTGTAGAAGAAGCGACCGGCGATCTCCGGCGCGCCGATCATCACGTCGAGCGGTTTGCCGCCGCCGAACGCCGCCAGATACTCGGCCATCGCCCGGTCGCCGCCGCCACTCGCCCGGACGGCGGCCCAGTGCCTGACCTGCCCGCGCAGGATGATCGGCCGGTATTCGCCCACGACCTCGCGCGCGAAGGTCTCACCGTCGACGGCGGATCGTTCGGCGACGCGGCGGTCGGGGGCGGACGAGTGTCGAAGCACGTGCGGATCCTACAGGGTCCCGGCTGCGGCGACCACCGGAAACCACGGCCTGCCGGCGGCGCCAACGTCAGCTCCCACTGGACTTGTTCGCGCGGGAGCTTAGCCTGATTGCAAGTGGCGGGGACGGGGTACGATGAAGCTGACGGTTCGGATCGCGCTGCTGGCGCTTGCGCTCGCGCCGCTGACGGCGTTCGGCGACAGTGCGCCACAGGTCATGATGGCGACGCCCGGTGTCGGCAATGGTTCGATCGAGCGCTTCACGATCCGCTTCAGCCAGCCGATGGTCGCACTGGGCGATCCCCGGGCGGAGGGACCGCTGACGGTCCAGTGCGCGGTCGGCGGCGAGGGACGCTGGGTCGATCAGCAGACCTATGTCTGGGAATTCGCCACTCCGCTGCCGGGTGGCACAGCATGCGAGATGAAAACGCGCGACGGTCTGAAGAGCGCGAGCGGCTATGCGCTGGCGGGCCAGCAGAGCTTCAAGGTGGATGCGGGCGGGCCGGTGGCGCGTGTGGTGCTGCCGGGGCAGGGGCGCAATATCGAGGAGGATCAGGTGTTCCTCGTCGCCGCGAACATGGCCGCGACCCCCGCGTCCGTTGCGGCCAACGCTTACTGTGCGGTCGACGGGATCGGCGAACGAATCGCCGTCGACGTGCTGCCGGCCAGTTTGGCGGGCGAGTTGCTGGGCAAGATGGGCACCGGGCAATGGGAGGTCCGCAGCTTCCTCGAAAGCGCGGGCCTGCCGACGGCTATCCCGGCGAGCGCGCCGGATCGCCAGCCGCTGCTGTCGACGGTAACCGCACTGAAATGCCGCCGTCCGTTGCCGCCGGGCCGCGACGTGGCGCTGGTATGGGGCGCGAACATCGCCGGGGCGGGCGGCAAGCTGGCGGGCGCGGACCAGCGTTTCGACTATACCGTCCGCCAGCCTTTCACCGCTCGCTTCGAATGTTCGCGCGTCAATCCGCAGGCGGGGTGCAGCCCGGTCGAGAAGGCGTATGTCCGTTTCACCGCGCCCGTGCCGATGAGCCAGGCGGCGGCGATCCGAATCCGGACGCCGGACGGAAAGACGATCGCGCCGACCTTCGACGATGATGATCGCAAGAAGGCGACGACATCGGACGTGACCTTCGCCAACCCGCTGCCGTTCGGCACTGCGGCTACGCTGGTTCTACCTGCCGACATCAAGGACGAGAGCGACCGACCACTCGCGAACGCAGAGCGCTTTCCGTTGGAGGTGCGCTTCGACGTCGCGCCGCCGCTGGTGAAGTTCGCCGCGGGCTTCGGCATTCTGGAAGCGAAACAGGGCGGCGTGCTGCCGGTGACGGTGCGCAACGTCGAGCCGGCGTTGCAGGGGCGGAAGCTGACGGTGAACGGCCAGACGATGCGCGTCGACGGTTCGGACGGCGATATCGCCAAATGGCTGCGCACCGTCGACAGCGCGGACGACACGAGTTTCGAGGAGGTCGAGCGGGGCGGCGAGACGGTGCGGATCAACCACACCGGCGAGAAACCGATCCTGACCGCCGGCTCGGGCGCGGCGATGACCGTCGCGCTGCCGGGCAAGGGCAAGGATTTCGAGGTCGTCGGCATCCCGCTTAGCAAGCCGGGCTTCTATGTCGTCGAACTCGCCAGCCCGGTGCTGGGCCGCGCGCTGCTCGGGCGCGACGTACCGCGCTACGTGGCCAGCGCGGCGCTGGTCACCGACATGGCGGTCCATTTCAAATGGGGCCGCGAGCGCAGTCTGGCGTGGGTGACGCAATTGTCGGACGGAAAGCCCGCCGCCAATGCGGAGGTGCGCGTCACCGACAGTTGCACGGGCAAGCTGCTGGCGCGGGGCGTCACCGATCGCAGCGGCGGGCTGTACGTACCCGCTGGCCTGCCCGAGCCGGAAACGTATAGCGACTGTTCGAGCGAGACCGGATCGCATGCGCTGATGGTGTCGGCGCGCCGCAACGGCGATTTCAGCTTCACACTAACCGAATGGGGCGAGGGTATCCGCCCCTACGACTTCGACCTGCCCTATGGCTATTCGGCGCGCGGGGAGATGGTCCACACCGTGTTCGACCGCGCGCTCGTCCGGCAGGGCGAGACGGTGCACATGAAGCACATCCTGCGTCGCCCGAACGGCAGCGGCTTCGCGCTGGCGCCCGGCGTGACCGGCACGCTGAAGCTGACGCATCGTGGGTCGGACACGCAATTCGAGCTGCCGCTCAAGATCGATGCGAACGGCATCGGCGAGAACCAGTGGGCCGCGCCGCAGGGCGCGCCGATGGGCGATTACGACCTGTCGATCGAGGCGGCGGGGCGATCGATCGAGATCGGCCAGTCGTTCCGCGTCGACGAGTACAAGTTGCCGACGATGCGCGCGACGGTGACCGGGCCGAAGGAGGCGGCGATCCGTCCCGCCAACCTGCCGCTCGACCTGTTCGTCGGCTATCTGTCGGGTGGCGGCGCGTCCAATCTGGGCGTCGACCTGCGCGTCGGCTGGTTCGCGCACAGCGCCACGCCGGACGGGTATGACGGCTACACCTTCGGCGGCCGGCCGGTGACCGAGGGTGTCAAGGCGCTCGACGGCGACGGCGAGGAGGAGCGGACCGAGCTGCCGCCGACGCAGACCCTGCCCGCGATGCTGGGTGGCGACGGCACCGCGCGGCAGACGATCGAGGTGCCGCAGTCGCTCGACGGCAATGCCGACATGCAGGTGGAGATGGACTATCGCGATGCGAACGGCGAGACGCTGACCGCGTCGCGCACGATCCCGATCTTCGCCTCGGGCGTGCAATTGGGCGTGAAGACCGACGGCTGGCTGATGAAGAAGGACGATCTGCGCCTGCGCTTCGTCGCGCTCGACACGGGCGGCAAGCCAATCAAGGGCCAGAAGATTTCGGTCGCGCTGTACAGCCGGCAGGTGCTGACCGCACGGCGGCGGCTGATCGGTGGCTTCTACGCCTATGACAACCAGATGCGGACGACGAAGATCGACGCGGATTGCGCGGCCACGACCGATGCGCAGGGGCTGGCCCAGTGCAAGGTCGATCCGGGCGTCTCGGGCGAAATCTACGCCGTTGCGACCACCATCGACAGCGAGGGTCGGACGGCGCGCGCGGTGCGCAGCGTCTGGCTGGCAGGCGATGAAGACTGGTGGTTCGGCGGCGACAATGGCGACCGCATGGACCTTGTCCCCGAACAACAATCCTATGCGTCCGGGGAAACCGCACGGTTCCAGGTGCGGATGCCGTTCCGCGAGGCGACCGCGCTGGTGACGGTGGAGCGCGAGGGTGTGTTGTCCAGCTTCGTCACGCGCCTGTCGGGCTCCGACCCGGTGGTGTCGGTGCCGATGACGGGGGCGTATGCGCCCGACGTGTTCGTGTCGGTGATGGTCGTGCGGGGTCGCACGACGAGCGGGTTCTGGAGCTGGCTGCACGGTATCGCCCGCACGTTGGGGCTGTCGGACGCGCCCGACGACGCGCCGGAGCCGACTGCGCTCGTAGACCTCGCCAAGCCCGCCTACCGGATCGGCATCGCCAAGGTGAAGGTCGGGTGGGAGGCGCACCGGTTGCAGGTCGCCGTGAAGGCGGACCGCGAACGCTATGCCCCGCGCGACACCGCGCAGGTGGCGATCCGCGTCCGCACGCCGGACGGCCAGCCGGCGCGTACCGCCGATGTCGCGTTCGTTGCGGTCGATCAGGCGCTGTTGCAGCTTGCGCCGAACGATAGCTGGGATGTGCTGACCGCCGAGATGGGAGAGCGGCCGTTGTCGGTCCTGACCGCGACCGCGCAGATGCAGGTCGTCGGCAAGCGCCATTACGGCCGCAAGGCGGTGGAGGCCGGCGGCGGTGGCGGCGGCGATATGTCGGGGCTGAACCGCGAGAACTTCCAGCCGGTGCTGCTGTGGCGCGGGCGGGTGGCGCTGGATGCGCGCGGTCAGGCGCGCGTCGCCGTGCCGCTGTCCGACGCGCTGTCGTCCTTCAAGCTGGTGGCGATCGCGACGGACGGTGCACAGCTGTTCGGCACCGGCAGCGCGGATATCCGTACCGCGCAGGACCTGTCGATCTATGCCGGCCTGCCGCCGCTGGTGCGGACCGGCGACCTCTATGCCGCCGCGTTTACGCTGCGCAACGGATCGGCGAAGCCGATGACGGTGACGGCGAACGTCGACGTCTTCCCGCGCGTGGCGCAGGGCAAGCCGCTGACGGTGACGATCCCGGCGGGCGGTGCCGCTCCGGTCGCGTGGAACCTGACCGCGCCGGATGGTGTCGCTTCGCTGCGCTGGCAGGTGCGGGCACGCACATCGGACGGCCGCGCGACGGATCAGGTCACGGTGACGCAGGACGTGGTGCCTGCGGTGCCAGTGGAGGTCTGGGCGGCGACGCTGGCGCGCGTCAACGCGGGCTCGACGATCCCGATCGCGCCGCCTGCGGGCGCGCTGCCGGGCCGGGGCAGCGTCGACGTGCGCCTCGACGACAGCCTCGTGCCCTCGCTGAAGGGCGTGCGCGATTATATGAGCGGTTATCCGTACAATTGCTTCGAACAGCGGCTGTCGCGGATCGTCGTGCTGGGTGATGCGGCGGGCTGGGCGCGGCTGGCGGGCGATATCCCGACCTATCAGGCGCCCGACGGGCTGCTGCGCTACTTCCCCGGCGATACGATGAACGGGTCGGAGGCGCTGACCGCGTATGTCCTGTCGATCAGCGGCGAGGCGGGGCTGGCGTTGCCAGAAGCGCCGAAGATGCGGATGATCGAGGCGATGAAGGCGGTGCTCGACGGCCGGCTGCGCCGCGAGGATTATGGCGACGTGCGGCTGCAACGCGTGGCCGCGCTGGCCGCGCTGGCGCGGGTCGGGTCGGCGACGCCGGCGATGCTCGGCCAGATCGGCATGCCGCCCGCCGACATGCCGACCGCGACGCTGGCCGACTATCTCGCGGCGCTCGACCGTATCCCCGGCCTCGCCAACGGACCCGCGCTGAAGGCGGAGGGCGAGCGCGTATTGCGCACCCGGTTGGTGTATGAGGGCACGCGGCTCGACCTGACGGACCAGTCGTCGCAGTCGTGGTGGCTGATGTCGTCCGGCGACGAAGCCGCGATCAAGGCGACGTTGGTGACGCTCGGCCGCCCGGGCTGGCAGGACGATGCGCCGCGCATGATGGTCGGCGCCACGCTGCGCCAGAGCCGCGGGCATTGGGATACGACGACGGCGAACGCGTGGGGCACCGTCGTCGCGCGCAAGTTCGGCGGGCTGTATCCGGCGGAGGCGGTGGCGGGCAAGACGACGCTGGCGTACGGCGCGCGGCAGATCGCGAAGGGCTGGCCGCTGGCGGGCGACCAGCGTGTGACGTCCTTCCCGCTGCTCGCCGCGCCCACACCGCTGCGGATGGCGCAGGCGGGCGGGGCGGGGCCGTGGGCGACGGTGTCGGTATCTGCGGCGGTGCCGCTGAAGTCGCCTCTGTCGGCCGGCTATCGCATGACGCGGCAGGTGACGCCGGTGCAGGCGCGGAACCCCGGCCGGCTGACACGCGGCGACGTGCTGAAGGTGACGATCACCGTCGACGCCACCGCGGAGCGCAACTGGGTGGTCGTCAACGACCCGATTCCGGCGGGCGCGACGATCGTCGGCGACCTGGGAGGACAGTCGGCGATGTTGCAGGCGAGCGGCGACGGCGAGGGCGTGCAGCCGTCGTACGTCGAACGTGGCCGCGACGCATGGCGCGGGTATTTCGCGTGGGTCCCACGTGGGCGCTTCGTGGTCGCCTACACCGTGCGGCTGAACGGCGCCGGCCGCTTCGGCATGCCGCCCAGCCGGGTCGAGGCGATGTACTCCCCCGCGATCCGTGCGGCGGTACCCAATGTGCCGGTCGTGGTGGGGATGCGGTGACGTTGCCACCGTCGTGCCGGGTCGATCCCGGCATCCGCTTTTTTGGAACGCCTCATCCGTCAGGATGCGCGGTATCGTGGATGCCGGGACCAGCCCGGCATGACGGCTGGTGCGAGGTCATGGGCGTGAACGGCAGGCGACGTGCGGGGCGGAAGGCATCAGTCCGGACTCGGCTGTGACCGGCGAACGTGGGGCGGCATGGCGCGGGGGGCCGGCCCTCGCGGGAACATGGGAGGTCTTGAGGCGGCGCTGGCGATGGATCGCCGTGCTGGTTGCCTTCACCCTCCTCGCAGTCGTCGACTACGCGACCTATCCGCCGCCGATCCCGGATTACACACAGGCCCGTGCCGCCTATCGCCCGTCGGAGGCGTGGCTGTACGACCGTCACGGCGTGCTGATCGACAGCGCGCGGGTGGATTTCGCGACGCGGCGGCTGGCCTGGACGCCGCTCGACCGGATTGCCGCGGTCGTGCCGCGGACGATCGTCGCGGCGGAGGATCATCGCTTTGCCTCGCACGGCGGCGTCGACTGGCTGGCGCTGGCGGGATCGGTGCGGCGGCGGATCGCGGGACAGTCCGCGCGCGGGGCCTCAACCCTTTCGATGCAGGTCGCGGGTTTTCTCGCTCCCGATCTGGCGCGTCCCGGCGCGCGCGGGTGGCGCGACAAGCTGCGGCAGATGCGCGCCGCGCGGGCGCTGGAAGGACGCTGGAGCAAGGACCAGATTCTGGAGGCCTATCTGAACCTCGCGCCGTTCCGTGGGGAGGCGCAAGGGATCGGTGCGGCGGCGATGGGCTTTTTCGGTAAGACGCCGGCCGCGCTCGCCCGGGACGATGCGGTGCTGCTCGCGGCGTTGCTGCCCGATCCGCAGGCGAGCGCCGACCGGCTGGCGCGCCGTGCGTGCCGGCTGGCGCGGGCAGGCGATTGTTCCGGTTTCGAAGCGCAGGCGGCGTCGATGCTCGGCCCGGCGCGCAGTCTGGCGCTCGACCCCGGTCTCGCGCCGCATCTGTCCGATCGCCTGCTGACCAGGCCCGGCCTGCGTGTCGCGACGACGCTGGATGCAGGGTTGCAGCGGCTGGCGATCGGGGCGTTGCGTCGGCAATTGCAGGGGCTGGGCGGGACACGGGCCCGCGACGGCGCGGTGGTGGTCGTCGACAACCGGAGCGGCGACGTGTTGGCCTATGTCGGCGGGATCGGCGGCGCGTCGACGGCGGCGGCGGTGGACGGCGCGAACAGCTATCGGCAGGCGGGATCGACGCTGAAGCCGTTCCTGTACGCGCAGGCTATCGAGCGGGGATATCTAACGGCGGCGTCGATCCTCGACGATTCGCCGGTGCAACTGGATACGGCGTCCGGGCTCTATGTACCGCAGAATTACGATCACGGCTTCAAGGGGCCGGTGTCGGCGCGCAGCGCGCTGGCGGGGTCGCTGAACGTGCCCGCCGTGCGGACGCTGTTGCTGGTCGGGGTCGATCCGTTCCGCGACCGGTTATGGGATACCGGCTACCGCGGCCTGACCGAGGACGGGCAATATTACGGCTTCTCGCTGGCGCTGGGGTCGGCGGAGGTGACGCTGCTGGAGCAAGCGGACGCGTATCGGAGCCTCGCGAACGGCGGGCGCTGGTCGCCGCTGCGCGTGTTGCTACGTGCGCGCCCCGCCGTATCGCGGCCGGTGACGACGGCCGCGGCGGCGTGGATCGTCGCGGACATGATGGCCGATCCCAATGCGCGCGCGGCTACGTTCGGTCTGGATTCGGCGCTGCGGCTGCCCTTCTGGGCGGCGGTGAAGACCGGCACGTCGAAGGCGATGCGCGACAATTGGTGCGTCGGTTTCTCCGATCGCTTCACGGTGGCGGTGTGGGTCGGCAATCTGGAGGGCGATCCGATGCGGGCGGTCTCGGGCACCAGCGGCGCGGCCCCGGTGTGGCGCGACCTGATGCTGGCGTTGCACGCCCGCAATCCCGGCCGCGCGCCGCCGCCGCCCGCCGGGGTCGAGGCGCGCGCAATCGCGTTCGCCGACCGGATCGAGCAGCCCCGGCGCGAGTATTTCCTGCGCGGTACCGGACAGACGCTGATCGCCGCCGCGCCGGGTGAGGCACGGCGGCCGCGCATCGCCAATCCGGTCACCGGCACGGTCTACGCGATCGACCCCGACATTCCGCCGGACCGGCAGCGGTTCGCGGTCGCGGTGACGGGGAGCGCCGCCGCGTATCGCCTGATGCTGGACGACCGCGATCTCGGCCCGGCGCTGGCCCGGCCGCAGGTGATGCCCGCGCCGGGGCCGCACCGGCTGCGGCTGGTCGACACGGCCGGCCGGGTGGTCGATCAGGCGCGCTTCACGATCCGCTGACCGGCGCGTCCCGGCCGGTGCGTCGCCACAACATCCACGCCATCGCCGCGAGCAGCGCGGTCGCCGCGAGCAGCACCGCCCAGAGCAGCGCCTGCCGCCTCGACCGGCCGCTGTCGTCGGCCGCTGCCAGATGCAGCGTGGTCGCGGGCAGCGTGATCGACGCGGTCGCCGGCGTCGTCGTCCGGAGGCTCGCCAGCGGCAGGTACGGATCGGCCGTCCCGGCGCGCCCCACCGCCAGCGTATAGGGTGGACGACCCGACGCGAGGAACACGACTGCCGCTGGCGCAAAGCCTAGCTCCAGAGTCGGTGGCGCGGTGAAGCCGGGCGATCGCCCGTCGGCCTCGATCCGCCACAGGCGATGGCGGCTGTCGCCGACCATAATGGCACTGCGCTCGCTCGTGGCGAGATCGGCGCGGGCGGCGGTGCCGTCGCCCAATGCCGTCCACGGTTGCTCCCGGTTGTCGCGGCCGAGGATGCGGATCGGCACGATCATGTCGTTGCCCGTCGGCAGCACCCGCACCGTCGCGATCGGACTGGCGAACGGGGCGACGAACTCGATGGCATGCGCGTCCGTCAGGGGCGGCAGAGTCGCGGCGACCGTGACGCTCGCCGCGGCGTCGGCCTGTGTCAGCAACGCCGCGCCCTCGACGCCGACCGGCGACAACAGTCGCGAGGACCCGCGCCACGACACGCGCAGATAGTCGCCGTTCAGCCGCGCGCCGTCCAGCGGGATCGCGACGGCATCGCGGGCGTCGCCGGCGCGGTAGACGGTCTTGTCGCCCAAAGTGCGCCATGTCTTCAGATCGTCACTGGCGTCCACGACGAAGGTCACAGGCTGGCCGGCGGGCAAGGTGGCGTCGAGCGACAGGCCGGCGGCGCGCGTGACGATCCGACGGGCATCGAGCAGGACGCCGAGCGTTGCGGTAGTCGCGCGGTTGCCGGGCTTGCCCTCGACCTGCGCGACGCTGGCGCGCCCGCTGTCGTCGATGCGCAGCGAAACCCCGGTGACGTCCAGCGTGTCGCCGCTACCCAGGATCGGCATCACCCGCAGGGACACGCGGCGGCCCGGTGCGTCGGCCGGGGCTGCGCGGGCGATCGGCATCGCGCGGTGGTCGGCATCGAAGACGCGCACATCGTTCAGTCCACCGGTGCGCGACGCCGCGATCACCGCCGCGGGCAACGTCAGCCGTTGCACCGCCGATCCCGCGGCGACGGTGACCGGTGCGCGTACCGCATAACGATCCGGCGTGTCGCTCTGCTCGGGTGCGGCCGCGACCAGCGTGGCCAGCGCCAGGACGACGGCGGCGTGATGGAGCAGGCGCCTCATGCCAGCGCCTCGGCGGGGTGGCTGTCTTTCGGTGGCAAGGGCGCGAGATAGCCGACGACCAGCATCAGCACGCCGACGCCCATGAACGCGATGATGCGCGCGCCGCCACCCGCGGCGTTGAGATCGATCAGCAGCAGCTTCAGAACCGTCAGCGCCAGCAGCCCGGCCCCGACCAGCCAAAGCGTCCGCCGCACGCGACGATGCGCCACGACCATCAGCGTCAGCGCCAACACCGTCCACAGGATCGCCAGCCCGGTTTGGACGACGACGCTGTCGAGCAGCAGGTCCATCGACCACGGCACACCCAGCCAGTGATGCGCGATGCGCAGCCACACCGTGTTGACGATCACGAACGCGAGCCCGGCCAGCGCCGACAGCGCGCCCGTTCCGCCGAGCTTCGCCGCGCCGGGCGGGACCGGAACGGCGGTAAGCATCGTGCGCCGCCACGCCTCCAGCGTCGCCAGCGACAGGCCCAGCGACAGGTCGACGGGGTTCAGCACGGGTACGTAGGGCAGGGGCGGCGCGACGCCGGACGACAGCAGCCCAGTCAGCAGCGCTCCGCCATAGACCAGCACGGCGATCGGGATCGCTGCGACCCAGCCATACGCGGCGGCATGCCGGTCGAGCGGCCAGCGCTTGTCCGCCGCATGCCGTATCGCGCGCCCGGCGGTCAGCGTCAGGGCGAGCAGCACCGCGATGCTCGCAACGAGGAACACGACCTCCGCCCACGCCGTGCGCCACAAGCCGGCGCGGTCGATCCCCAGCCACAGCGCGTCGGCCAGCATCGCGACCCCCAGCAGCACCCCGCCGACATGGGTCGTCGCGAGCATCTCGCGCGGAGCCGACGCCTCGCGATCGTTCACGAACAGCATGCGCAGGTGCAGCGCGATCGCCGCTCCCCACATCAGCCAGTCGGGCATCGACAGGATGTTGCGGCCGAAGCCGATCACGCCGGTCGCGAATGCCAGCGTGAGCGCCGGCAGCGCAGCGTAGCTCGGCCAGAATGCGACCGCCCAGCGGCGGCGCTGGCCCAGCATCTGCGCCAGCCACGCGCTCGCGACGGCGGTGAGCATCACGACGACCGGTTGCAGGGCCGGATCGATGACCGGCACCGGCAGGGCGTCAGCGCGGAGTGACGGCACCGCGCGGATCGCCTCCGCCGCCCACGCCGCGCACCAGAAGGCGAAGCCGAACAGGAAGGCGGGCGCGGCCAGCGCGTGCTCCACACGCTGATACGATTGCGCCATCCGCGATCCGCTGTGCGGCAGTGGCTCCCGCAACCACCACGCCGTCGCCAGCGCTGCCAGCGCGATCAGCATCGCACCGAGGAACGCCGGGTTGGCGAGCGGGACGGCGGCGGTGGTGTCGAAGGTAGCGATGTAGACCAGCGCGGCGACCACTTGCAGCAGTAGCCCGAACAGCCGCGGCATCCACCGCGCTTGCCGCATACCGACCCAGAACGCGCCCGCTCCCTCCAGCGCCCAGGCCGACGACGTCCAGCGCGCGCCGAGCGCCAGCGGCACCGCCAACGTGACGAAGCCGATGCCGATTGCGAGCATCGTCTCGTTCATCACCCGGAACGTGTCCTTGCGATACCGCATGGTCCACATCGCAACGCCAAGATACAGCGCCGCGAAGCCCAGCGCGGCAAAGGCGCTGCCGAAGGGCCGGTCGCTTACGAGACCGACCTGAAGACCGAACCCCGCCAGCGCCGGCCCGAACAACAGGGTGGTGTCGACGACATTGCCCAGACGGCCGGGCGTCGCCCGCGTGTACAGGACGGCGGTCGCGACGTAGATCAGGACGGAGACGATCAGAAAGCCCTGCGCGGCGGCATAGTCGCCCGGCTGATAGCTGGTGGTGCCCCACAGCGTCGCCATTCCGAACGTGGCGAAGAAGCCGATCAGGTTCAGCACGCGCCACGCCTGACGCTGCGCGATGAACAGGATCGCGGCGTTGAGGATCGTGTAATAGACGAACACGCCGACGATGTTGCCGCCGCCACCCGCGAGCAGGACGGGCACGGCGAAGCCCCCGGCGAAGGCGGTCGTCGCCAGCGCCTGCGACCGTTGCAGCAGCGCCAGCGCACAGCCGAGCGCGCACACCACGATCATCAGCGCGAAGGCGGCAGCGACCGGGAAGCCGTCGAGCAGCCTCACCGCCGCGAACAGCGTCAGATAGATCGTGGCGATGCCCGCGCCTTGCAGCGCCAGCCCGAAGCCGGGCCGGTCGGTTCGCGTGCGGAACCCGAAGCCCAGCAGCGCGATGCCCGCCGCGACGATCAGCGCCAGCCGCGCCTCGACCGGGAACAGTCCCGCGGCGGCGGCATAGCTGGCGAGGAAGGACAGTCCCACGAACAGGATGACGAGTCCGACGCGCACGATCGTGTTGCCGCCCAGCAGCCAGCCCTTCGCGGCGGCGATGCCCGCGGCGATCGTCGTCGCGACGATGCCCGGTTCCGGCGGTGTCGTCGTCACCGGTTCCCGGGCTGCGGGTTGGCGAGGCGATGGCGCGGCCGACCAGCTATCCGTCTGTGGCGTTTGCGCGCGGGCGGGGACGACCACAGGAGTGGGGACGGGCACGGGCACGGGCACGGGCACGGCGGGCGCGGAAAAGGGGTCGGGCGCGGCGACGCCGTTCGCGATCAGCGCCGCGATCTGGTCCTGCAACGGTGCGGTCGCGCGCGTTACTTCGGCGCGCACCGCGCTGCGAAAGCCCCAGCCGACGAACGCGCCGCAAAGACCGCCGAGGAAGAAGCCATAGCTGTCGAGGCCAGCGGCGAGCCAGCCCGCCAGCGCCCCGACGATTGCCATCCATACGATCATCGGCCGTCTGTCCCCCGCGGCGTCTCGACGACGCCGATGAGTACATGCCCCAGCCCCCTCCACCGGTCGAGGGGGCGCGTTCTTGCGGACGTTTCGAACGCATGGGGCGTGCGGACACGCGGGCCGCCGCCCGGAATTGGCAGAACGTGTTTGAAAACGCGAGGGAAATGGCCGATCCCGTGGATGATAGAGGATGATCGAGGATAGCAGAATGACCGAAGCGACCCTGACCCGGCGTGACTGGATCGGCGGCGTCGCCGCGACCGCGGGGTTGCTGCCCTTCGCCCAGTCCGCATCCGCGCGCCGGATTGCGGCGAGCGACCGGGTCAACGTCGCGGTGATCGGCGCGGGCGGCATGGGCGCGCAGAACATGGCGAAGCTGACCGACCAGAATATCGTCGCGCTGGCGGACGTCGACTTCGCGCATGTCGCCAAATCGATGGTCGACGACAAGGGCGCGGTCCGGAAGGATCGCGTAGCGCTGAAGACGGCGTACGACCGGGCGGAGAAGTTTGCCGATTACCGGCGCATGCTCGACGCGCGGAAGGATATCGACGCGGTGGTGATCGCGACGCCCGATCATCACCACGCGATCGCCGCGAAGACCGCGATGGAGCGGGGGCTGCACGTCTATGTCCAGAAGCCGCTGACCTATACCGTGCGCGAGGGGCGCACGCTGCTCGATCTGGCGCGGCGTAACCCGAAGCTCGTCACGCAGATGGGCAATCAGGGACATTCGGGTGACGATGGCCGCCGCACGGTCGAGCTGATCCGCGGCGGCGTCATCGGAACCGTGCGGGAGGTTCAGGTCTGGACCAACCGCCCGATCTGGCCGCAGGGGGAGGCCCGGCCGGCGCCCGTGCCGAAGCCGGCCAGTCTTGACTGGGACCTGTGGCTCGGGCCGGCGGCGGTCGATTGGGGCTATCACCCGGATTACGCCCACTTCAACTGGCGCGGCTGGGTGCCGTTCGGGGTCGGCGCGCTCGGCGACATGGGCGCGCACCTGATCGATTTCCCGGTTTGGGCGCTGGAGCCGGGCCTGCCGACGCGGGTCGAGACACGGCACAGCCGCTGGGGCGGCGACGACGATGTCTGGGACGGCAAGCCGCCCGCCGACCTGTCTAGCTATCCGCTCGCCAGCATCACCACCTACCGCTTCGGCAACGCCAGGAACGGGCCGCTGACGATGACCTGGTACGACGGCGGCCTGATGCCGCCGACGCCGGACGCGATGCCGGCCACCGCGCGGATGAATCCTGACGGCGGCGTCCTGTATATCGGCGACCGGGGGATGCTGATGCACGAAACCTATGGCGAGAAGCCGGTCATGATCGGCGACGGCGTGGCGGAGCGCGCGGCCGCCGTGCCGGTGTCGCTGCCGCGCATCATCGGCGGCCGCGATGGCCACGAGATGAACTGGATCCGCGCGATCCGCGGGCAGGAGGCGATCTCCTCGCCATTCTCGATCGCCGTGCCGCTGAACGAGACGATGATCCTGGGCATGGTCGCGCTGAGGGCGGACCAGCCGATCGAGTATGACGGCGGGGCGGGGCGGATCACGAACGTGCCCGACGCGAACCGCTTTCTGGATCGGCAGTATCGCAAGGGGTGGTCGATCTGAGGTGGCGTAGGGCGCGTCTGATCCACATTATCGGCGCAGGGCGGCGGTCGTGGTAACGCCGCCGGGTCGTGGGTGTGCGGCGATGCTTGCGGGTGCGGACGATCCTCCTCGGTAATGGGACAGCAACGGGCGCTATCGACGGTGCGGTGCGCAGGCCGGACGGTCGCGCCAGCCGCCACTTCGCCGTCATCGCGCCGCCGACGCTGGGGCATCTGAACCCGTTGCAGGTGCTGGGCGGCGAACTGGTCGCGCTCGGCCACCGGGTGACGTTCGTGCATGCCGGCGAGGTCGGCCTGTACGTTACCGATCCGAGGATGGGCTTCTCGCGGCTGCGCGGGCCGGCGGGGGAGGGGTTCTCGCTCGCCCGGCATCTGACGACGCTCGCCGCGCCGACCGGTCCGGCCGGGATGACGCGGATGATCCGCGCCTCCGCCGACCTGACCGCGATGCTGCTCGATGAAGCGCCGGCGGTGATGGAGCGAATCGGCGCCGATGCGGTGATCGCGGATGCGGCGGAGGCGGCAGGGCCGTTGATCGCGGCCAAGCTGCGCATCCCGCATGTGGTCAGCGTCACCGGGCTGCCGCTGTTGCGGGACGCGGCGGTACCACCGCCGTTCGTCGGCTGGCGCTATCGCACCGATCCGCTCGGGCTGAACCGCAACTGGGGCGGCTATTCCGTGGCCGACCTGCTGCTGCGCCCGATCGCGCGGGTGATCGAGGCGCGGCAAAGGGTCTGGGGCGTGGCGATGCCCGATCCGCAGGCGAGCCGCTACGTCGCGCAGTGCCCGCGTGGACTCGACTATCCGCGCGCCGCCCTGCCGCCGGGCTTCGTCTATGGCGGGCCTTGGCGCGCCGACACGGGCGAGAAGGTCGTGCTGCCCGACGATGACCGGCCGCTGATCTTCTGTTCGCTCGGCACGTTGCAGGGATCGCGGCGCGCGCTGTTCGCGACGATCGCCAGCGCCTGTGCCGCGGTCGGTGCGCGCGCGGTGATCGCGCATGGCGGTGGCCTTTCGGCGGACGAGGAAGCGGGGTTGCCCGGCGATCCGCTGGTGCGGGCCTTCTGGCCGCAACGCGCGGTGCTGCGCCGGTGCGCGGCGGCGGTTCTGCACGGCGGCTTCAACACCGTGCTCGATGCGCTGAGCGAAGGCGTGCCGATGGTCGTGTTGCCGATCGCGTTCGAACAGCCCGGCACCGCGGCGCGGCTGGCGCATCATGGCGCGGCACGCGTGCTGTCGTCGCGTTGGGCGAGCGTCGGTGGCGTTGCGGCGGCGTTGCGTGAGGTGATGACCGGGCCGCATTTCAGGGCGGCAGCGCGGCGCCTCTCGGCGGAGATCGCCGCGGCGGGCGGGGCCGCCGCCGCCGCCGCCACGATCAGCGAGGCATTGACCGTGCGCGGTTGAGGTGGGGCAGCCGCCACCACGGCGTCTGCGGCTTCAGATGATGTTCGTGGTGGTAGGCGCCGAAGTGGAAGCACGTTACCAGCGATGCCAGCGGCGACAGCGAATTGCTGCGCGCATTGTGCTCGTCCGCGAACGGCAGTTCCTCGTGCCGGTGCGGCAGATAGGTGCCGAACACGAACAATTGCGCCAGCGCCAGCAGCGCGGGCACCGCCCAGAACGCGACGATGTTGATGAGCGACGCACCGAGCAGGATGTAGGCAATCGCCGCGACGGTGATCCGCAGGATCTGGCCGTGCGTATAATAGCCCCTGAAGAAATGCACGAACCACGGTAGCGCCTGTCGCGGTGCGCCGGCATGGAAATCGGGGTCGTCGGGGGTGCCGGGTGCGGCGTGGTGCGCGTGATGCTTGGGGTAGAGCGCGGCGTAGGACAGGCCGGCATAGGCGGCGAGGCACAGCGTCCCGATGACCGTGTTCAGCCGGCGCTGCCGTGGTGCGAACGACCCGTGCATGCAGTCGTGCGCGACGATGAACAGCCCAGTGCTCAACCACGCCTGCACGACGATCAGCGCGACCGCGAGCGGTGCGGTCGCCCAGCGCCATTCCCAGAAGAAGATGCCGCCGATGTGAATCGCCAGCCACGCCACACCGATCGCGCCGGCCAGCATCAGGCTCCGTCGGCCATCGGCGGCGGTGTCGCTCATGAATCGACGCGCTGCGACAGCTTGCGCTTCAGTTTCGTCGGGTTGGGTGCGAACAGGAACCCGAAGCTGACGCCGCCCTCCTTGCCCTTCACCGCGTGGTGCAAGCGGTGCGCCTGAAGCAGCCGCTTGGAATAGCCGCGGCGCGGAACCCAGCGCATGCCGAACCGCTGGTGGACCATCATGTCGTGGACGAAGGCGTAGATGCCGCCATAGATCGTGATGCCCAGCGCCGCCCACCACAGCGGCTCCCACCACATGCCCGCGGTGAACAGGCCGACGACGAACACGGCGAAGGTGACGGCGTAGAGGTCGTTCTTCTCGAACGCGCCCTCATGCGGTTCGTGGTGCGAGCGGTGCCAGCCCCAGCCCCAGCCGTGCATCACGTATTTGTGCGTCGCCCAGGCGAAGCACTCCATGAACAGGACCATGCCGACCACCAGGGCCAGCTTCTCAAACCACGTCATCGTCAACTCCAGACCCGGTCGCTGTACGCCGCCGCCGGACCCGCGCCAACCGTCAGCCGGTCACTTCGGTTACTACGCGCGCCGATACCGCCCGTTCCTTCTTGCGTCGCGCGTCGCGCGCGAACCACTTCGCGGCGAAAATCGACAGCGGCGCGAGCGCGATGCCGGCCAGCACGTCGACGCCGTAATGCCCGCCGAACACCGGCGTCGCCACGATCGTGACCCCGGCCCAGACCGGCGCGACGATCCGCCAACCCCTGACGTCACGCTGCGCCCAGGCGAGGATGATCGGCAGCGTCGCATGATAGCTGGGGAACGTCACGATTCCCATCAACTGCGTCAGGTCGAGCGTTCGGAACGATCCGTCCCGCAGCCCCGCGATCATCGCCCGCTCCATCCATGCGACCGAGGGCCAGAGTTGGCGATAGCCGACAGGATCGAAGACGTTGCCCATCGCGGGGGTCGGGCCGGAGATCAGAATCGTCACGAATCCGCCGAGGATCGCCGCCATGACCGCGGTTCTCAGCATGGCGAAGCGGCTGGTGCCGCTGAGAACGACGATGGCGACGATCATCTGCACGGTCAGGCTGTGATAGGCGATGCCGCCGATCCACAGCGCAAGCCGCGACTCGTCGAGCGCGGCGAACACTGCCGGCCAGTCGAACCCCAGCGCACGGTCCACCGCCGCGAGATTGTCGTCCCACAGCGGCCCGCCCCGCGCGGCGAGCGCGTAGGCGAGCACGACGCCGATGATCGTAAACAGCGTCATCTGCAAGAACGCCTCTGCGCCGGCTGCCAGCCGAGGACGGCCGCGGCGGATGCCGAACCCCATCGCCAGCGCCAGCACGAGAAGCCCCGCGGCCGGAGGCAGCGCGCGCGTCGGATCGACGTGGAATCCCAGCCCGCGACAGGCGATCAAGCACGTCGCCGCCATGCCGGCGATCAGCCGCCAGATCGGCGGGTCCCTCCTGTCGTTGATCACACTCACCCCCGCCCAACGCGGCAGCGCGGGCGCGGTGCCGGACTGAAGCGGCGAGTCGGGCGAGGCTAGAAGTTTATGGTGCAACCGCCGTTTCTCCCTCGGCGCGATCGTTGCAAAACAGCTCTGCTGCTTGTTGCCACGCCACCACCCCGGCAAAGGCCGGGGTCCAGTTGGGCAACGCGCTCAGTCGATCACCGCAGACCCCGCGACTGGACCCCGGCCTTCGCCGGGGTGGCAGAAGAGGTTCGGCAACGACCCGTGAACGGGCGGGGTGACAAGGGTCTCGCTGCGATCCAACGAACGACCATACACCTCCAATGTTCTGATAATGTTCTGTCCTACAAGGATTTCTCCTGCCATTCCGGGCTCAGCAGGAGGTAGTAATGACACAGATGGATGCATCAATGCTGATGGCGGTCGCCGCCCTCATTAGCAGTCTGTCGGGCCTGATCTGGACGCTTCGGCGGAAGGCCTGACCGGAGCGGCAATCTTTACCAACATAGGTGCGGGCGAGCCGGATCGCGGGGCGGTGCGGTGCGTGATCCGGTCCGCGTCCTGATCCAGTTTGCAGCGCAGCACGGTGCAATCGGCAACCATCGGAGCAATGGCTGCCCTTTCTCCTTTCCGTGCGATCGGCCTGACCATCGCCGCAATGCTCGTGGCGGGGGTGCCCGTCGCGGCTCAGCAGACGGAGAGCGGCCGGGCAGCGCCGGTCGCGCAACGCGGCAGTCGGTCCGACCCCTCGCCCTCGCCGCAGACCGCGGATACGCAGAACCGGCCGCCGCCGGGCTTGCTCGGGGATCTCGGCGGCGTGCGCCCCTATCTGAGGGATCGTGGCATCGAGCTGACGCTGCGCTACGCCTCCGAAAGCGCCTACAATCCCGCGGGTGGCGAGCGGCATCTGTACGGCGAGACGGGCCAGTTCGATCTCGGCGCGACGATCGATATGGAGCAACTGGCGCAGATCGCCGGAGGGACGTTCCAGGCGACGGTCACCTACCGCCGCGGCCCCGATCTCGGCGCGGATGCGGGGCTCGGCGTGCTGCAACAGGTGCAGGAGGTCTATGGCCGCGGCCAGACGTGGCGGCTCACGCAGTTCTGGTACGAACAGGCGTTCGGCGCGGCACGGCTGAAAGTCGGGCGCAGTTCGCCGGGCGAGGATTTCGAGGGTTTTTCCTGCCATTTCCAGAACCTCAGCTTCTGCGGATCGCAGCCGGGCAACGTGGTCGGCGATTACTGGTACAACTGGCCCGTCAGCCAATGGTCTGCCCGGCTGCGCATCGATCGTGCCGACGGCTTCGTGCAGGTCGGCGTCTACGAGGTGAACCCGCGCAATCTGGAGCGGAATTTCTTCAGTTGGCGGTTCCGCGGCGCGACCGGCGTGCTGGTGCCGGTGGAACTCGGCTGGTCGGGCACGTCGGAGCGCACCGGCCATGTCTGGTCATATCGGGCGGGCGGCTGGTTCAGCAGCGCCGACGGCGACGACGTGCTGCTCGATATCGATCGCCGGCCGCTGATCGTCACCGGCGCGGCACCCTTGCGGCGGTCCGGGCGCTACGGCGGCTGGTTCAGCGTCCAGCAGCAGCTGACCGGCCGGGCCGAGGGCGGCAAGTCGGTATCGGGGCTGAGCGCATTCCTGAACGTCACGCAGGCGGATCGTCGCACGTCGGTAACCGACAATCAGGTGGCGCTGGGGCTGTTCTACAAGGGGCTGGTGCCGTGGCGACCGGGGGACGTGCTCGGGCTCGGGCTGGCGCGGACCAACGTCAACGCGCGCGCGATCCGTGGCGGGACGGCGGGCGAGGGACCGGACGGTCTCGATCCCGGGCTGCGTGACGCGGAATATGCCGCCGAACTCTATTACAGCCTGCACCCGATGCCGTGGCTGGAGCTACGGCCCAATGTACAGGGCATCCACCATCCCGGCGGCCGGCGGAACGCGCGCGACGTGGCCGTGTTGGGCCTGAAGGCGGCGGTGACATTGTGATGCAATGGCGTCTCCGCAGGGCATGGCGCACGGCGTCGCGGGCTTCGATACATGACCCTTCACGACAGGGATGACGGATATGGCGATACGGCAACCGGCCCCCAACGATGCAGTCGATCCGGTCCACGGATCGCGGCGCAGCAAGCTCTTGTTCGTTACGGCGATCGTCGTCGGCCTGTTCGGACTGGCGACGCTGATCGGTGGCGGGTTGCTGATCGGCGTTGGAGGAAGCTGGTATTACGCCATTGCCGGGCTGGCGATGCTCGCGACCGCGTGGCTGCTTTGGCGGCGCAACCCGGCCGCGTTGCACCTGTTCGCGGCCTTGGTGCTTGGCACCGTCATCTGGGCGGTCGCCGAGATCGGCTTCGACTGGTGGCCGCTGGTGCCGCGCGGCGACATCATCTTCCTCATAGGCGCGTTCCTGCTGACCCCCTGGGTCACGCGCCGCCTCGGCCGTCGCTGGCGCAGCGCGGCCGGGCCGCTTGCGGGGGCGCTGGTCGTCGCCGCGATCGTCGGGATCGTGTCGCTGCTGGCGAGCAGTCCGAAGGAATGGGAGGGGCAGCTCCCCGGCCCGCGCGCGGCGATGCCGGCGACGGAGAATGGGATGCCGGCGGGCGACTGGTTCGCGTACGGCGGCGACTGGCGCGGCACCAAATTCTCGCGGCTGACGCAGATCACGCCGGCCAACGTCAAGGATCTGAAGTTCGCGTGGAGCTTTCGCACCGGCGACGTGAAGCGCGCCGGCGATCCGCAGGAAACCACGTACGAGCTGACCCCGATCAAGATCGGCGACACGCTCTACGCCTGCACCCCGCACAACATCGTCATCGCGCTGGATGCGGAGACGGGGAAGCAGCGGTGGCGCTTCGACCCGAAGATGACGACGCCGCCGCACCTCCAGCATCTGACCTGTCGCGGCGTGTCGTACCATGATGCGCGGTGGGCAGGCGCGGCGCAGGCACCGGGCGGCGACTGCCCGCAGCGGATCGTCACCGCCACCAACGACGCGCGTCTGTTCGCGCTCGACGCGCGGACCGGCCGACCCTGCCGGAGCTTCGGCGTCAACGGCGCGGTCGACCTGCGGCCGAACGTCCAGAACTACAATGGCGGCTGGTTCCAGTTCACCTCCGCCCCCGTCGTGACCAAGGGCCTGATCGTGGTCGGCGGCGCGATCTTCGACAATGCCGCCGTCCACATGCCGTCGGGCGTGATTCGCGCGTTCGACGTGGCGACGGGGCGGCTGGTGTGGAACTTCGATCCGGGCAATCCCAACGACACCGCGCCGCTGGGGCCGGGTCGCCATTACGTGATCTCGACGCCCAACAGCTGGACGACCTCGGCCGCCGACGAGGGGCTGGGGATGATCTACGTGCCGATGGGCAATGGTGCGATCGACCAGTGGGGCGGCAAGCGTTCGCCGGAGACCGAGCGCTTCTCGGCCTCGCTCGTCGCGCTCGACATCCCGACCGGACGGGTGCGCTGGGTCTACCAGACCGTGCATCACGATCTGTGGGACATGGACATTCCCGCACAGCCCGCGCTGGTCGACCTGACGATACCGGGCCGCGGCATCGTGCCCGCGGTGGTGCAGTCGACCAAGACCGGCAACATCTTCGTCCTCGATCGCCGTACCGGCCAGCCGGTGCACCCGGTCACCGAACGTCCGGTGCCGGGCGGGCCGGCACCGGGCGACCGCCTGTCGCCGACCCAGCCCTTCTCGGCGGTGACGATGATGCCGCAGCAGCGCATCCGCGAAAGCGACATGTGGGGGGCGACGATGTTCGACCAGCTCGCCTGCCGCATCACCTTCCGCAAGCTGCGCTACGAAGGGCCGTTCACGCCGCCGTCGCTGCGCGGATCGATCGTGTTCCCCGGTAATTTCGGGGTAATGGACTGGGGCGGCATGTCGATCGACCCGGTGCGGCAGGTCGCCTTCGCGCATCCCAATTACATGGCGTTCGTCGATCAGCTGATCCCGCAGGGCGATGCGGGCAAGAGCAACGACTCCGGTGGTGCGGCGGGCGGGTCGGATCGCGGCGGATCGGACGAGCATGGCTTCAATCCCAACAAGGGTGCGCCGTTCGCCGTGTCGCTCAACCCGTTCCTGTCGAAGCTCGGCCTGCCGTGTCAGGCCCCGCCTTGGGGCTATGTCGCCGGCCTCGACCTCGTCAGCGGCAAGGTCGTGTGGCGGCACCGGAACGGCACGATCCGCGACGAGTCGCCCGTGCCGGCGCCGATCAAGATGGGCGTGCCGACGCTGGGCGGGCCGATGATGACCGCCAGCGGCGTCGCCTTCCTCAGTTCCGCGCTCGATTATTATGTCCGCGCCTACGACACCGGCACCGGCGAGGTGCTGTGGCGCGCGCGGCTGCCGGCCGGGGCGCAGGCGACGCCGATGACCTACAGTTCTCCCGCTTCGGGGAGGCAGTTCATAATCGTGGTCGCGGGCGGACATGGGTCGCTCGGTACGCGGATGGGTGATTCGATTATCGCCTACGCGCTGCCAAAGACGTGACGGACGACCGTTCCGTGCGCGGAACGGAAACCTCGTGAGGGCGGTTTTGTCGTGCAACAGGAGGAGTTTGCATGAACGCCAGTGCCCGGCTGACTTCATTAACGCGGATCGGCTTCGCGACGCGAGGATTGCTCTACATCGTCATCGCCGTGCTGATCGTCCGCACCGGCCGCGCCGAGGACCCGAGCGGCGCGCTGGAGTATCTCGGCAAGGGTGGCGGCCAGTGGTTGCTCGGGATCATGGCCGCCGGGCTGGTCGCGTACGGCATCTGGCGGCTGTCCGATGCGGCGTTCGATGTCGAACGCCACGGCAGCGATCGCAAGGGCGCGATGGAGCGTGCCGGTGCGGGCGTCAGCGGCATCGTGCATCTGGTTCTCGCATGGCAGGCGGTGCGGCTGATGCGCGGTGTGGCGGCGTCCGGTGACGGCACGCGGGAGGGCGCTCAAGCCGCAATGGGTCTGCCGGGCGGGTGGGCGCTGGTGATGCTGGGCGGCGTGGTCCTGTTCGGACTGGGCGCGGTGCAGATCGTCAAGTCCGTCAAGGCGGGTTTCCTGCGCTATCTGGACCCGCAGATCGCGTCGCAGCTATGGGCGCAGTGGAGCGGTCGCGCCGGTTATGCCGCACGCGGGTTGGTGTTCATCTTCAGCGCCTTCTTCCTCGTCCGTGCCGGGCTGGAGGAACAGGCCGGCGAGGCGGGCGGCATGGCGCGGGTGCTGTCGTGGCTGACCAGCCCGTTCGACATCATCATCGGTGCAGGCCTGTTCGGCTTCGGCGTGTTCAGCCTGATCGAGGCGCGGTACCGGCGGTTGCACGACGTGCCGGTCGACGGCATCGTGCGGCGCGCGACGACCTTGCACTGAGCGGGCGATCGGCGGACCTTCGGAAGGAATATCATGGTGGTGGATCGTCGACGATGGATGGGACTGCTGACCGTCGCCGGCCTTGCAACCGTGGCGGGTCGCGCCACGGCGGCCGGGCGCGGCGCTACGAAGGGCAAGGTCGTACATCACGTCTTCTTCTGGCTGAAGGACCCGGCAACCGCCCCGAAACTCATTGCCGGCCTGAAGACGTTGCGCGACATTCCCGTCATCCGCGAACTGCGGGTCGGCGTGCCTGCCGATACGGAAAAGCGATCGGTGGTGGACGGCAGCTATCACGTGTCGGAACTCATGATCTTCGACACGGTCGAGGATCAGGCGCGCTATCAGGACCACCCCATACACCAGCGTTTCGTCGCCACCTGCGGCGACCTTTGGGAAAAGGTGGTCGTGTACGACAGCATCGACGTGTAGTGGCTGCCGCTGAGATTGCAGCATATGTTCAAGCGTCCGCTTACCCGCTCGTACTATTCGCGGGAACTATCAACGGCGCAGTGCCTCTTCGGATAACTCAGGTAAGTAATTCACATCAGCGAGAAATAGAGGCGGGGTGACGGCGGCATTAAGCCGTCTGAAAGCGAAAACGTGTCATAAAAGCCCGTCGGTCAACAAGTTCCTGGCAAAGCCGATCGGGCGCTCCGGCATCCGCCATCATCTATCGAGCAGACCATGCCACGATTTTTCCTGAACCTGCACAGCGACGTGGACACCGCGCTGGATACCGAGGGCGCGATGTTTGACTCCTCGGACGACATGAAGGCGGCGGCGCTGGGTGGCGCGAGAGAAATCATTGCGGCCGACGCGATGTCCGGCGTGGTCGATTTGAGCCCGCGTATCGAGGTTCAGGACGAAGCCGGGACAGTCGTTCACGTGCTGTATTTCGCTCAGGCCATCGCGTTCCTCTCCACCGGATCTCGCGCGGCATAACGCCAGTCCGCCGACGTGCCCGACCCGCAGGAGCGATACGGCGTCACCGGGAACGTGACCTGCCGGAAACGGCGCTCCGATCGTGCGGTCACAGCCCGATCTTATCCAGCGCGGCGGCCAGTTCTCCGCTGATGGCCTCGCCGTCGCCACTGTCGGCGTTGCTGGGTGTCATGCGGTTCAGGACGGTGTGGATGCGCTTCTGCGCCACCTCCAGCATCTTTCGGCGCACCTCCCGCGTTTGATTTGTGCGCCATGACGGGCTTTCGCCGACCAGCGCGGCCCATTTGCCCTCCTCCGCCGCCAGCATCGCCAGCGCGAGACGCAGGCCGTCGCGGCGCCCGCGCTCGTAAGGGTCGGACCTGTGCTCGTCATCGTCGGACATGGCATCGTCCTGCGGCAATCGTCGTGCGGCGTCCACCCTGCGCCCGGGAACGGCAACGACGCGTGAGAGTTTCTCCAGCATACTCAACAGGATGAACCCTTATGCGCACGCTCTCGGCGGCGGAGATTGCTACCATGCCGCCTGAGGAGGATGCGCTGAAACCCGCATTGGGCACGGCCGAAATCGCGGCCGAACTGGCGGTTCTGCTTCAACGGGGCGATGTGCTGGTCGCAGAAGCCGACGAGACGCGTGCCCTCGCGCTGACGCGGATACTGGCGGCGATGATGCCGGGCGCGTGCGTCTGTTTCTGTCCCGGCACCGATGCGTTGCCGGGTGACGATGCGCCGGCATCTCCCGGCAATGTCGGCCAGCGCGTCTCCACGCTACGCGCCGTTCGCAGGATGCTGGCGGACAAGCAGCACCCGCCGATCGCACTGGTCACCACCGGCGAGGCACTGGCCAACGCCTATCCCGCGCCTGTCGCGTTCGAGGCGGAGCCGCCGAAGGTGGCGGCCGGCGCGGCGTGCGACCTTCAGGCGCTGTACGATCAACTCGTCTCGATCGGCTATATCGCGGACGAGCGAGTGGACGAGCCCGGCGAGGTCGCGTTGCGCGGGCAAGTGCTGGACGTATTCCCCGCCGATGCCGACGACCCCGTGCGGATCGAGGTCGCGGAGGGCGTGATCGCGTCGATCCGCTGCTACGACCCCATCGACCAGCGCGCGGTCGGCGAGATCGAGCATCGGGAACTCGGTCGCGTCGCGGAGCCGCCGCTTGGCGACGATCGCTGTCCGCTGACCACGCATTTGCCGGGGGCTACGATCGCCTTCACCCCCGCCGCGGACGAACGCCGCCGGCGCCTGTTGCTGCTGAGCAAGGATGCCGCACGCAGGGGTTCCCGTCGCGCCGCACGCGAAGTGATCGACGACGCCGGCTGGCGCGCTGCGCTGAAAGGCCGCGACACGGTGACCTTGCGGCGCACCGACGAACCGCCGGCCCGCTTCGTCGAACAGCGTGCGCCGCTGCGCGCCTTCGCAAAGGTCGGCAAGGCGGCGATCGAAGCCGGTGACCGCGTCGTCCTCCTGGGTGGCGAGCGCGACCTGCGCTTCCTGACCCGGCGTCTGGAAAGCGTGCTGGACCAGCCGGCCGAACAGCGCGCGACATGGGCCGCCGTCCACGATGCCGCGCCCGGCACGCTGCTGACACTCGCGGTCCCGGCCGATCGCGGCTTTCGCCGGCCCGGCATCCTCGCCGTGGCAGCATCCGACCTGATCGGCAGCCGCGCCGACCGTGATGAAGCGCCGTCGCGTGCGGCCAATGTCTCGCTGATCCAGACCGCGGAGATCCGCGTCGGCGACACGGTCATCCACGAGGATCACGGCATCGGTACCGTGACCGGGCTCGAAACGCTGCCCGGTGACCAGGAGCAGCCGGGCGGCGACGCAATCAAACTCACCTATGCGAAGAACGCGGTGCGCCTCGTTCCCGTCGCGGAGGCGGATCGGCTGTGGCGCTACGGCGCGGAGGACGACGCGGTCACGCTCGACACGCTCGACGGCAAGAGCTGGCAGCAGCGCCGCGCGGGGATCGACGCCACGATCGCCGAAGCGGCACGCCAATTGACCGAAATGGCAGCGGAGCGTGCCGATCGCACTGCGCCGGTGCTGGACCCCGCCCCCGCCGATTATGAGCGGTTCGCGGCCGGGTTCCCCTTCTCCGAAACGCCCGACCAGCTCGCCGCGATCGAGGCGGTGCGCAGCGACCTTGCCTCCGGGCGGCCGATGGACCGGCTCGTCATCGGCGATGTCGGCTATGGCAAGACGGAGGTGGCTTTGCGCGCCGCGGCGGTCGCGGCACTGTCCGGGAGGCAAGTTGCGCTGGCCGCGCCGACCACCGTACTCGCTCGCCAGCATCTCGACAGCTTCGCGCGCCGGTTCGACAATACCGACATCGTCGTCGCCGGCCTGTCGCGGCTGTCGACACCCGCGGAGAAGCGCCGCGTCAAGGCCGGGCTGGCCGATGGCAGCATCCATGTCGTGATCGGCACCGGCGCGGTCGCCGGAAAAGGTATGGCGTACAAGGATCTGGCGTTGGTCATCGTCGACGAGGAGCAGCGCTTCGGGGCCGCCGACAAGGCGCGGTTGCAGGATCTGTCCGCCGGCCACGTCCTGACGCTGTCGGCGACGCCGATCCCGCGCACGCTCCAGACCGCGCTCGTCGGCCTGCGCCAATTGTCGATCATCGCAACGCCACCGGCGCGGCGACAGCCGATCCGCACCGCTGTCTCGACGTTCGATACCGAAGTGCTGCGCGCGGCGTTGTTGCGGGAGCGGGCGCGGGGCGGGCAAAGTTTCGTGGTGGTGCCACGGATCGCCGACATGGCGCCGCTGGCGGAGACGCTTAACAAGCTCGTCCCGGAGCTCGAACTGCTCCAGGCGCACGGGAAGATGCCAGCGGCTGAGATCGACGAGGCGATGGTCCGGTTCGGGCGCGGCGACGGCGACGTCCTGCTGGCGACCAACATCATCGAAGCGGGGCTCGACGTGCCGCGCGCGAATACGATGGCGATCGTTCACGCCGACCGGTTCGGGCTGGCGCAATTGCACCAGTTGCGTGGGCGCGTCGGTCGCGGCCATCGCCGCGGGCAGGTGCTGCTGTTCACCGATGCCGAGCAGGCGATCGCCCCCCGCACGCTCAAGCGGCTGCGGACGCTGGAGGCGTTCGACCGGCTGGGTGCGGGCTTTGCGATCAGCGCCCGCGACCTTGACATGCGCGGAGCCGGCGATCTGCTGGGCGAGACGCAGGCGGGTCACATGCGGCTGATCGGCGTCGAACTGTATCAGCAGTTGCTGGAGGGGGCGTTGCGCGTGGCGCGCGGGGAAACGGCTGAGCGGTGGACGCCGGAACTGAATCTGGGCGTCGAGGGCCGACTGTCCGAAGAGTGGATCCCGGACGAGGACCTGCGCATCTCGCTGTACGCACGGCTCGCGCGGCTGCGGGACGCGGTGGAACTGGACGCATTCGAGCAGGAATTGCAGGACCGCTTCGGGGAATTGCCCGACGAGGCCCAGCGCCTGCTCGCGGTCGCACGGCTGCGCGAACTGGCGCGCGATCACGGGATCGCCCGGATCGATGCGGGACCAGCCGCGATCGCGCTGACGCCCCGATCGGACAGCGACTTGGCCGGAGGGTTCGAAGGTTTGACCGAGAAGAACGGGCGGCTGTTGCTGCTGGAACGAATCGATGATGCGGCGGCGCGGCTGGAGCGTCTGGTGGGGCTGCTCGGATGACGGTCGCGGAGCCAGTCGATCGGTCGTACGTTGGCGCGACATGCCTCATGCCAGTAACATTGTTTATCCGACCGGACCGGATGCACCGCACGCTTTCGACATCATCCCGCTGAAGCCGCGCAAGGGCAATATGGATGCGCTCTGCCCGGTCTGTCGCGGCTATGGCGAGTGGAATACCGAGATCGACCTCGTCAGCTTCCGCTGCAAGCGCGCGATCTGCGACCGCTGCCTCGGTGCGGGCTGGGTGGAGACGGGCGTCGATCCGATCGGCTATCCCGACATCGAACTGTCACCGGAGGGAAATCCGCAATGGGTCACCCGCTTCGTCCCGCGCGAGGATGTCGTGGGTAACGACGTGCCGCACGGCAATCTGCTGGAGCCGAAGCCCGGCGCCTGACCTCAGGCGAGGATGCCGATCACAAGCGTCAGCCCACCAAGACCGACCGAAAGCGGCGTCCTGATCCGCATCCACCAAGCCGGCGCCAGCCCCGCGGCACGCAGCCGCCGGTCGACGACGAGCGATCCAAGGATCGCCATTCCCAATGCGATCAGCGATGCACCGGGCGAAGGCGTCCCGAACGCCCAGGGCAGCGCGGCGGCGAAGGCGATCAGCGACGGCGTCACGGCCGCGAACCAGAGCCAGCGCAGTGCCCGCACATCCGCTTGCGCCGCGATGCCCCACCACATGCCGCCGAGGAAACTCAGGATCAGGGCAGCGTAGGCGAAGGCGACGATCACTGCCGCGTCGTGCCAGCGCGGTCCGAGGACCAGCAGCGCGAGCAGTGCCGCTATCTGGGGGAGAAGACCGGCAAAGCCGAGGGCGTTGACGACGGGATCGGGTGGGCTGGTCCTGCTTGTGGTCATGCTTCGCTCCGGCTGCGATGTCGGTGCCGCTACAACGACGCGGGGCGGCGATGTTTGCAAAGCCCTGCTGCGCTGCAAAAACGTGTGTATGGTGGAGGTTGCACGACCGTTGGAGGGCAGGATGAGCACGATCGACACCCGCGAACATCAACGCTTTCCAACATTGTCGCTGGCGCACATCGACACGGCACGCCGCTTCGCCAGCGGTCCGGAGGTGCGGTTCGCGGCGGGCGAGAGCGTCTACGCGATCGGTGATCTGCACGCGCCGGCCTGGCTGGTGCTCGCCGGATCAATCGAGGTCGTGCGCCGTGACGGGCTCAGCCGGGAGGCGCCGGTCACCACGCACGGCGTCGGCCAGTTTTCGGGGGAGGTGAACCAGCTGGCCGGGCGTGCCTCGATCGCGGCGGGGCATGCCGGGCCGGACGGGTGCACGGCGCTGCCGTTCGATGCGGCGCATCTGCGCGCGTTGATGGTCGGATCCGCCGATCTCGGCGAGATCGTGATGCGCGCGCTGATCCTGCGCCGCGTCAGCCTGATCGAGGAGGGCGGCGCGGGTACGATCCTGATCGGCGTACCGGGCAGCCCCGACATCGTGCGCCTCCAGGGCTTCCTCAGCCGTAGCGGCTTGCCCAATCTCGTCCTCGACATCCATTCCGACGAAGAGGGCCGCGCGCTGGTCGAACGCACCGGTGTCCTGCCGGAGGAAGCGCCCCTCGTCGTATGTCCGTCCGGTCCGCTCCTGAAACATCCGAGCAACGAGGAACTCGCCGCCTGCCTCGGCATCGTGCCTGCGATCGATCCCGACCGCCTGTACGACGTTGCGGTGGTCGGCGCGGGTCCGGCCGGGCTGGCGACGGCGGTCTATGCCGCCAGCGAGGGGCTGTCGGTGGTGGTGCTCGACGCGCGTGCGATGGGCGGACAGGCTGGCGCGTCGTCGCGGATCGAGAATTACCTGGGCTTTCCGACCGGCATCTCCGGGCAGGCGCTGGCCGGACGGGCGTTCAATCAGGCGCTGAAGTTCGGGGCGGAGGTGGCGATCCCGGTCGGCGTGGAGCGGCTCGACTGCGACGGCGAGCATCTGACGCTGGTGTGCAGCGGCGACCGACGGATCGCGGCGGCGACCGTGGTGATCGCGTCGGGCGCGCGCTATCGCCGGCCCGACGTGCCGAACCTCGCGACGTTCGAGGGGGCGGGCATTTCCTATTGGGTGTCGCCGATCGAGGCACGGCTGTGCGCGGGGGAGGATGTGGCGCTGGTTGGCGGCGGCAATTCGGCGGGGCAGGCGGTCGTCTTCCTTGCGCCGCAGGTGAACCGCCTGCACCTGATCGTCCGCCGCCCGCTCGTGGAGACGATGTCGCGCTACCTGATCGACCGGATCGCCGCGCTTCCCAATGTCGAGGTGCATGTCGGCTACGAAGTCGCGGCACTGGAGGGAGATCGCATCGGCGGGCTGACCGCGGCGACCTTCCGCAACCGGCACGACGGCACGACCTATAGTTGCGCGCTACGCCACCTGTTCCTGTTCATCGGTGCCGACCCCAACGCCGATTGGGCGCGCGACTGCGTCGACACCGATGCGAAGGGCTTCGTCGTCACCGGCAACGCCGCCCTGCCGCTGGAGACGAGCAAGCCCGGCGTGTTCGCGATCGGCGACGTGCGCGCCGGTTCCACCAAGCGGGTCGCCGCGGCGGTGGGTGAGGGAGCGGCGGTCGTCGCGCAGATCCACGCCTTGCTGGCGGACCGGAAAGCAGAGGCGGGATGATCCCGTCGCGGGCTTAGGTATGGGGAGGCCGATTGCCTGATGCCAGCAGGAATTTAGGAACACCCGCCGCGTCTCGTGCGTCGAACCTGTCGATATCGCCGACAGGAGAATATGATGACGATCTTCAACAAGGATATGGTCGACCTCGCGACGCGGAACGAGCTCTGGCAGAAGGAGGTCTACCGCGACAAGAAGGTGCAGATCGTCCTGATGAGCATCCCGGCCGGCGAGGAGATCGGCATGGAAACGCATCCGGCCGACCAGACCACCTTCATCGTCGCCGGCGATGCGCACGTCGTGATCGACGGTCATTCGACCAAGGCGGGTCCCAACCACCTCGTCGTCGTACCTAAGGGCGCGCAGCACAATATCGTCAACAAGGGTTCGGGCGAGTTGAAGCTGTTCTCCGTCTACGCCCCGCCTGCGGAGCCGGAGGGCGCGGCATTCAGGACCAAGGAAGAGGCTGAGGAAGCCGAGAAGGGTCTGCTCGCCAAGGCGGCGGATGCGGTCAAGGAGGCAGTCGGGCGATGAGCGGCGCGGCGGCGGGCAAGGACGGCGCGCCGCTGCGCGTCGTCATCACCGGTGCGTCGAGCGGGATCGGCGCGGCGACCGCAATCGCCTTCGCACAGCAGGGCGCCCGGCTGATGCTGGGCGCGCGCGGTGAAGCCGGTCTGGAGGATATCGCCCGTCGCTGTCGCGAAGCGGGTGGCGATGCCGCGGTGCAGGTGGTCGACGCGACCGACGCCGCGGCGGTGGCCGGGTTCGCGGCGTCGGCGCGCGACAGGCTGGGCGGCATCGACCTGTGGTTCAGCTGCATTGGGGTCGGGGTCGTCGGCAAGTATCAGGACGTTCCGATCGCGGATCACGCGCGGGTGATCGAGACGAATCTGGTTAGTCACATGAACGACGTCCACGCGGTCTTGCCGATCTTCCTCGCGCAGGATCGCGGCACTTGGGTGAACATGATCTCGGTCGGCGGCTTCGTCGCGACGCCCTATGCGGCGGCCTATGCAGCGAGCAAATTCGGATTGCGCGGGTTCAGTCAGGCCCTGCGTGGCGAAGTGTCGAAGCGGCCGAACATCCACATCTGCGATGTGTATCCCACCTTTGTCGACACACCGGGCATCGACCACGCGGGTAATTATACGGGCGCCAAGCTGTCGCTGCCGCCCGGTGCGCTCGCGCCGGAAACGGTCGCGAGGGCGGTGGTCCGGCTCGCGCGGCATCCCCGCAACACGACCGTGGTCGGTGCGCCTTCGATCGCGCTGAAGCTCGGCCAGTTCGCGGCGCCCAACCTGGGTGCGGCGATGATGAACGGCTTTATGGATGTCTGGGCGAGCAGGGCGGACACGGGCAAAGACAATAGCGGCACACTCCACGAGCCGCCCTCCGGCGCCAGCGGCACGGATGGCGGGCGTCGCCACCCTGAGCGGCGACGCAAGGCGGCTGCCGCGGCGGGCGCGACGGCCGCCGTCGGGCTCGCCGCGGTGGGTGCGTGGCTATGGCAACGCCGCCGGTAACGCCGGACGGCCGCTACATCGTGGTGCGCGGACGCCTTTGGCGGCGCGCGAACCCGAACTTGGCGGAAGACGAGCGACAGGCACTGGTCGATCGGCTGATGACCGCGCGCCGGGCCGTGCGGTCGGCCTTGGCCAGCGGGGACGCCGCGGCGTTGAAGGCGGCGCGGTCGGATGTGAATGCGGCGAAGATGGGTCTTGGCGAGCGTGGTCCGGTGTGGTGGCAGGGCGACGATCTCAACCGCCATATGGCGGCGAATACCCCCTACGCCGATTGGCATGCGGCGCTCGATGGGTAGCACGGGGCGGCCAGTGCGGCCGCCCCGCCGACGTTAGCCCTTCTTGCGCGCGCGCTTCGGTGCGGCGGCGGCTTCCGTGTCTTCATCCTCGTCGGGCTGATCCTCGCCCGCCTCGGTTAATGCCTCGCCGAGTGCCTTCAGCTTGTCCTGCGACTTGTCCGCCTTGTCGGCGATCTTCGTCGTCGCGACTCCCAGGCGGTGCAGCAGCGCGTGGACGCGGTCGGCATCCGGCGTATCCTTTTCGAGCTGCTTGCGCAGCGAACCCAGGTCGCGGAGGATACCCTTTGCTCCGGTCACGTCCAGATCGGCCAGCGCGGCCTCCCAATCCTCGACCATGTGCGCACCCTTGTCGGGCTTGGTTTCGTCGAGGCCGCGGTTGATCGCGTTCATCGTTCCGGCAAATTTGACAGCCATCAGGCACATCCTCTCGTACGGGAGAAATCCCGCGCCGCTAACGAGGCGTAACGGCCGATGGCTCCGCTGATTCCATGCGAACGGCAACATAGGTTGCAGTGCTTGATCGGGATCAAGCGCTTTGATCCAACATCCTCTAAATTACTGGAAAGCATGAACCTTTTCCGATGATCGACGCTGTTCTCGCATCATTCGCAGGAGTGTTGTCATGACCGACCTCGCCAATCGCCGAGACTTGTTGAAGGGTGCGGCCGTCGCCGGTGCCGCCGTTGCCGCTGCGCCTGCGCTGGCACAGGCGAGCGCGCCGCCACCATTCGCAGACCCGCAGACCAAATATACCAGCCAGCCCTATCCCGAGCAGCGCCAGAAATGGCCGGCGCTTCAGCGCGACATGACGCCGGTGCCCGATTGCGGTGAACGGAGCTATCGCGGATCGGGCAAGTTGCAGGGGCGTAAGGCGCTGGTCACCGGCGGCGATTCCGGCATCGGTCGCGCGGCGGTCATCGCCTTCGCGCGGGAGGGCGCCGATGTCGCGATCAACTATTTTCCCACCGAGGAGCCCGACGCGCAGGACGTCGCCAAACTGCTCCGTGCGGAGGGGCGCAAGATCACGCTGATCCCCGGCGACCTGACCGATCAGGAATTCTGCGTTAATCTGGTGGGCAATGCCAACCGCAAGCTCGGCGGGCTGGATATCCTGGTCAACAACGCCGCGTACCAGCAGTCGAAGGACTCGATCGCGGAGGTCAGCTTCGAACAGTTCGACCGCACGATGAAGACGAATCTGTACGCGATGTTCTGGATAACCAAGACGGCGATCCCGCTGATGAAGCCGGGATCGGCGATCATCAATACCGCGTCGGTGAACTCGTTCGCGCCAGAGAAGGAACTGCTCGATTACGCCACCACCAAGGGTGGGATCGCGATCTTCACCAAGGCGCTGGCGAAACAGGTCGCGAAGCAGGGGATCCGCGTCAACGCCGTCGCGCCGGGACCGATCTGGACACCGCTTCAGGTCGCGGGCGGGCAGTTGCCGGGCAAGATGCACGAATTTGGGCAGGACACGCCGCTTGGGCGCTCGGGCCAGCCGGCGGAACTCGCGCCGTTGTACGTCGCCCTCGCGTCGGGGGAGTTGAGCTACACGGACGGCAGCGTGTTCGGCGCGAACGGGGGGACGGGGACGATCTGAAGATCCGCCTGTTCCAAGGTAATGGTCACCGGCGGATAGCCACCGCCACATCGGTCCTGACCGGACCGATCGCGACGCGCAGGATGCCGCCGCTGGCGGTGGCGGTTGATAGCGGCTGCGATATCCCGGTCTTCGTGTCGAACGCCGTCACGGTGTAGGTGCCGTCCGCCAGACCCGGCACGGTCAGCGTAACAGCCGACGCGTCGGTGCGCGCCTCCATCATTCCGTCCCGGCCGGTCGCGTCCGTGCGGACCAGCCACGCGAGCGCCTGCGCATCGTCGCCGCAGCCGACGACCGCGACGCCCGAATCGCTGCATCGCATCTCCTCCGACAGGTTGCGGCGACGGAACCGCGTCCAGTCGATCGCCGGCAGAAACAGCGACAGCACGCGCTGTGCTTCTCGCATCCCGGCGGTCAGGACATGCGGATGGCGATTAGGCCAGCGCATGCCGCCGCCCGCGCCGCCGCTGGCGAGATGCGCCCATTGGATGTGCCGAAAATACTCGTCGTCGAACGCGTCCGGCAGGGTGCGCTTGCGGTCCTTGAAGCTGTGGATCGGCCCGTGTTCCGAATCGAAGACGGGGCGTGCGGTACCAGCTTCGGTCACGGCAGCGCGCATCAGGCGTGCCACGGCTAGAGCGGGCGCGACGGTATCGCGCGGCGCGTCGATCGAACCTTTTTCGTAAAGGTGGGTGTTGGCGAAATCGAGCGCGGGGTGGCGGAAGATCGCCTCCACGAGCGAGGGGTGGTTGATCAACTCGGGACCGAATACGGACACGGTCTGCAGGTTGGCGCAACCGCGTCGCTCGATCTCGTGATCGCGCAGCCAGCCGGCGATGTCGGCGATGAAAGGCGCGGCGGTGGCCGGATCGTCGCCGCCGTGAGCGGGATGGATCTCGTTCCAGATGTCCCACGCGAACAGCGCCGGACTGCCGCCCCAGCGATCGCTGGCGAACGCCAGCCGCTGCTTGATCGCGGCGCGCGTGTCGGGACAGGTCAGCCAGGTGCGGCGTGCCGTGCAAGGGCCGCCGTTCGCACGCGCATAGGGGTGGTGCCGCCACCGTATCCACATGAAGAACGTGTCGAACGGCGTGAGCAGCACGCGCAGCCCGACCTTCTCCAGCAGTACGAACAGATCGTCCCAGAAGCGGACCATGTTGGGGACGAAGCGCCCGGCCGGTCGCTCCAGATAACGATGCTCGCCGTGGCAATATTCCAGCATCAGCCGGATGCACGTCACGCCGTGATCGCGCAGCCAGACCAGATGCCGCTCGACCGCAGCCATGTCGCGGCGGCGGAATAGGGGAGCGAGTTCGGGCCAGGTGATCGCGTCGTTATGGCCGATCGGCGTCCAGGGTGACCCGTCGTCGGTCACGAAGTAAGGCAGGTTCGGCAGGACGCCGATGCGGGCGAGGGGTAGATTGCAGGAACCTGAACTCGGGAGCACGCCGGTCAGGTTAGCTGCCGATGCGCCACATCGCCACACGCAATGTATTGATCTGGCTGATACTCGCGGAGCCAAGCGGCCGAACAGGTTCGGAGCCGGCAACGCACTGGGCTACCGGCTCCGATCTTAGTGACGCGACGGTTCAGTGCGCGTTCCGCCTGCACCAGCGGCGTCGCCGGGGTGCAAGGGCAGAATCGCGATGACCCGATCGGGGACGCCGGCCTTCCTGAGCACGGCTGCGGCGCGTTCGGCCTCCGCGATGCTGTCGAAGATCGCCATCAGCCGATGCGGGCCTTCCTTCACCGGACCGAGCCGCGACGAAAGAGGTTGATGATCGCGAGCAGAACGATCGCACCAACGAGCGAGACGAGCACCGACTGGATGCTGATGACGCCGCTGGTGATCGGCGCACCGCCGATCAGGGGGGTGACAATGAAGCCGGCGAGCAGTGCGCCGACGATGCCGACGACGACGTTGAGCAGGATGCCCTGCTGACCGTCGGTACGCATGATCATGCTGGCAACCCAGCCGATCAGGCCGCCGACGATGAGAAGTACGATGAGACCCATGATTATTCCCTCTGTTGATGGAGCTTACGGGGCGTTCAACGGATCGCCGGCCACGGTTGTTCAGATCGCGAGCAGTCGATCTAATGCGCCGATGGGTGCTGAAGTACTAATCGAATAGGTATCCGGTCCGGGAACAGGTGAGGCCCGTCGCGCGCTTCAGCCGCCATGCCAGACACTCCCGAACACGGCAGCGCGCCGACGCTGCGCCACCTCCAGCAACTGATGGCGCAACTGCTCGACGGAGTGATCCTGATCGATCCTGCGGGAACGATCCTCGACGCCAACGCCGCAGCGCTGCGGATGCACGGGGTCGATGACGTCAACGATCTCGGCACGACCGCGGAGGGCTACGCCAAGCGCTTTGCGCTGCGGGACGGTGATCACAAGCCGCTGAAGCATCGGCAATATCCGCTGTTCCGGCTGCTGGCGGGCGATCGCTTCCCCGACCTGATCGTCGAGGTCGCTCCCGCTGGCGAGGACGAGGTGCGCTGGGTGCATCAGGTGCGCGACGTGACGATGGATGTTGACGGTGGCGAACCCGATTACCTCGCGCTTGTGATCAGCGACGTGTCGCAACGCTTCGACGCGGAGGCGCGCTTCAACGCGATGTTCCAGGCGAACCCGGCACCCGCCGTCGTGGTGCGGCTGAGCGACCAGCGCATCGTCCGGATCAATGCCGGCTTCATGGCGCTGACAGGGTTCGGTGAGGAGCAGGTAGTCGGCAAGACGCTGTTCGGGCTCGATCTGCTCGGGAGCCTGCCCGACCCGACCGAGGTGCGGCAGCGGTTGGAGGCAGGTGAGATCGTCGACCAATCACACGCCGAGTTGCTGACGGCCACCGGATCGCGGCGGCTGGTGCTGTTCGCCGGCCAGCCCATCGACGTGACGCAGGAAGACGCCATGCTGCTGACCTTCGCCGATCTGGAGCCGCGGCGCGAGGCGGAGGCGGCGCTGGCGGCCAGCGAGCGCCATTTGCAGACGATCTTCGAAATGGCGCCGGTGGCGATGGCGGTGACGCGCGATGCCGATCACCGGATGGTGAGCATCAACGCAGCCTTCAGACGACTGACGGGCTATGCGGACGATGAGGCGGTCGGCCACAGCGCCGACGATCTCGGTTTATGGGAAGATGCCGACGCCCGCGCGGCGATCGAGCGGGATGTCGCGGAGGGCGGCAGCGTGCGCGACTGCGATGCGCGGCTGATGTCGAAGTCCGATGGGCCGGTCGATTGTCTGGTGTCGGCGGAGACGATCGGCGTACAGGGCGCGCCTTGCATCCTGTGGGTCTATCAGGACGTGACCGAGCGGCGACGCAGCGAGGCCGACCTGGCCGATGCGATCGACGAGGTGATGAAGGATGCGAGTTGGCTCAGCCGCTCGATCCTCGACAAACTGGCGACGCTGCGCCGGCCGGAGGCCCGCGCGCCGACCGCCGAACTGACGCCGCGCGAACGCGAGATCCTGGACCTGATCTGCGACGACATTGACGACACGGCGATCGCCGCGCGGCTGGGGTTGTCGCGCAATACCGTCCGCAACCACGTCGCGCGGCTGTACGCGAAGATCGGCGTCAACCGGCGCAGCGGTGCGGTGGTGTGGGGGCGCGAGCGCGGGATGGGCACGCGGTCGGACTGACGGTACGCCTCCAGGCCCCCCTGCGCTGTCAGCGATCCTTCGGGTGCAGCAACAACCCGTCGCGATGAGGCACCGCCTCGATCGCGTCGAGCTTGTCGAGCAGGTCGGCGAACGCGCCGTCCTGTTGCACCGGGAACAGCCGGTGAAACCCGGTTCCCAGCACGTCGAGATCGCGTGCGGTCAAAAAGCCGACGGCAACTATAGGTTCTCGCACAGACATTTGCTCCTAAAGCGCGGCTGGGGCATTTGGTGCCATCCGTTGCGCAAAAGCATCGAAGATCGTTGCGACGGAGCGGCTGCGGAAGACGAGGAAAGCAGTGCCGAGGACAGGTAAGGAGCCCTTTCTGGCGGGCGATGGGGAATTGGCGACGCGGATCGCGGCATTCGACTGGGCGACGACCCCGGTTGGGCCGATCGACACGTGGCCGGCGGCGATGAAGACGATGCTGGCCTTCGTCCTGCACTCGCCGGTGCCGATCGTCACGTTGTGGGGCGACCGCGGCGTGATGATCTACAACGATGCCTATCGCAGCTTTGCAGGCGCGCGACATCCGGCGCTTCTCGGCACCAACGTGCTGGAGGGGTGGCACGAGGTCGCCGACTTCAACGCCAATGTCATGCAGCGGGTGTACCGCGAGGGCGGGACACTGTCGTACAAGGATCAGGAACTGACGCTGATCCGCGATGGCACGCCCCGCCGGATGTGGACCGACCTGGAATATTCGCCCGCGTGCGACGAGCATGGGCAGCCGTTGGGCGTCGTGGCTGTGGTGATCGAGACGACGGAAAAGGTCCTTGCCCGCCAGCAATTGGAGGACGACCGCAATCGCCTGTGGTCGCTGTCGCGCGACCTGCTGTTGGTGTGCACGTTCGAGGGGGCGATCACCGCAGTGAACCCGACCGCGACGCGGCTGCTGGGATGGGCCGAAGACGAGATGGTCGGCCGATCGCTTGGGGACTTCATCCACCCCGACGACATGGACGAGACTGCGACGGAGGTCGCGAAACTCAGCCGCGGCATCACGACGCTGGCCTTCGAGAACCGCTACCGTGCGAAGGACGGCGAGTACCGCCTGTTCGCGTGGACCGCCGTGCCCGACGCCAACCGCATCCACGCCGTCGGACGCGACATTACGGACGAGCGCCGGCTCGCGCGCGATCGCGAGCGGATCTGGACGCTGTCGCCGGTGTTGAAGGTCGTTGCCGATGCCACCGGCCGCATCACCGACGTGAATCCGTCGTGGACGCAGGCGCTGGGCTGGACTCGCCGTGAGACGCTGGGCCGTCGCACGACCGAGTTCATGGTCGACGACGAGGCGTTTTGGGCAGAGCGTGTCGAGACGCTTCGCTCGGGCACGCCGCTGATGGAGTATCGTACCACGCTACGGTGCAAGGATGGCGAGGAGCGGCTGATACAATGGTCGACGGTACCTGAAAACGGTACCTTCTATGGCTTCGGTCGCGACGTAACCGCGGAAGTCGCCGCCGGCGAAGCGCTGGCGGAGGCGGAGGCGGCGCTGCGCCAGTCGCAGAAGATGGAAGCGGTCGGCCAGCTGACGGGCGGCATCGCCCACGATTTCAACAACCTCTTGCAGGGGATCACCGGCAGCCTGGAGATCGTGCAGCGCCGCGTCGCACAGGGGCGGGTAGCGGACCTCGACAGCTTCATCACCGGGGCGTCAACCGCGGCGCAGCGGGCGGCGGCGCTGACCCACCGGCTGCTCGCCTTCTCCCGCCGCCAGCCGCTCGATCCCAAGGCGGTGCGCGCCAATACGCTGATCGCATCGATGGAGGACATGCTGCGCCGGACGATCGGCGAGCGGATCGAGATGGAGCTGGTGCTGGCGGGCGGGTTGTGGGTGACGCTGTGCGATCCCAACCAGTTGGAAAGCGCGATCCTGAACCTCGTCATCAACGCCCGCGACGCGATGCCGGATGGCGGCAAGCTGACGATCGAGACATGCAACGCGCATCTCGACAGTGCCTATGCCGCCCGCGAACGGGGTGTGAAGCCCGGCCAATATGTCTGCATCTGCGTCACCGACACCGGCACCGGCATGGATGCCGGCACGATCGCCAAGGCGTTCGAGCCCTTCTTCACGACCAAGCCGATCGGGCAGGGGACGGGGCTGGGCCTGTCGATGATCTACGGCTTCGCGCAACAGTCCGAAGGGTATGCCAAGATATATTCCGAGGTCGGGCAGGGGACGACGTTCAAATTCTACCTGCCGCGCCATCGCGGCGCAGCCGACGAAGACGAGCCGCTGCCGCAACTGACCGAAGCCCATCACGCCGAGGATGGCGAGGTGGTGCTGGTCGTGGAGGACGAGGTGGTCGTGCGCGGCCTGATCGTGGAGGAGCTAAAGGAACTCGGCTACCGCGCGATCGAGGCGGTCGACGGGCCGAAGGGGCTGGAGGTGCTGCAATCGCGGCGACGCATCGACCTGCTGATCACCGACATCGGCCTGCCGGGTCTGAACGGTCGGCAACTGGCTGACGCCGCGCGCGAATTGCGACCGGCACTGAGGGTGCTGTTTATGACCGGTTATGCCGAAAACGCGGCGATGGCGTCGGGATTTCTGGAGCCGGGGATGGAGATGATCACCAAACCCTTCGCGATGGAGGCGCTGGCGACGCGTATCCGGCAGATGCTGGGGGACGGCATCTGACGTTTGCGGGACATCGTGCCTCCAAGGCCGATCGGCGCGCGGTGCTCGGCTACTTCACCGGACGTTTTTCCAACTTCCGCGCCAGCGTTCGGCGGTGCATGCCCAGCCGGCGTGCGGTTTCGGAAATGTTGAATCCCGTCTCCGCCAGCGTTTCGTTGATATGCTCCCATTCCAGCGTCTTGATCGAGGACGCGCGTTCGCCGATCGCGACATCGGTGTCGCCGGCCGCGCGGCTGAACGCGGCTTCGACATCGTCGGTGTTTGAAGGCTTGGCGAGATAGTGGCACGCGCCGAGCTTGATCGCCTCCACCGCAGTGGCGATGCTGGCAAAGCCGGTCAGGACGACGATCAGCATCTTCGGGTCGTGCGCGTGCAGCCGCTCGACGCAGGTCAAGCCGGACGCCGTACCCAGTTTCAGGTCGACTACCGCATAGCCCGGCGCGGCCTCAACCAGCAGTGCGTCGAGTTCCTCCGGGCTGCGCGCCACCCACACCAGATAGCCGCGCCGTTCGAACGAGCGTTGTAGCGTCCGCGCGAAGGTGGCGTCGTCCTCGACGATCATCAGGCGGCGAACGGGGTCGGTCATCGTCCCTCCGGCTTGGTGACGAGCGGCAGGATCAGCGACACCTGCGCGCCGCCTTCGCGCCGATTTGCGGCCTCCAGACGCCCACCGGAGCGGCGCGCGACGTTGCTGGCGAGGAACAGCCCCAGCCCGTGACCCGCGCCCTTGCTGGAACGATAGGCCTTGCCGATCCCGGCAAGCTGCGTCTCCGTAAAGCCCGGTCCGCGATCCGATACCGTGATCGTCAGCCCCTCCGCGCCGATCGCCGCGGTCAGTTCGACCCCGCCGGGCGCCGCCTCCGCGGCGTTGTCGAGCAGGTTCCAGATCGCCTGCCGGAGCGATGCGTCCGCGACCAGTTGCGCATCGTCGAGATCAGCGCGGCGATAGGCGAGGGGGACGCCCGCATGCGTCGGCTGCCACGCCGAGGCGACCTCGTCGAGAAAGGCGCGTGCCGGGATGCTCGCCATCGCCTCGCCGCGGGGTTCGCCGGCGGAGTGGAGGATGTCGCTGACGATTGCCTTGCAGCGTTCGACTTCCGCCTGCATCTCCTCCAGTTCACTCGCCAGTTCGGGATCGCGCGCCAGCTTCGGCATGCGCCGCCAATCGCTGAGGATCACCGACAGCGACGCGAGCGGCGTGCCGAGTTCATGCGCCGCGCCGCTGGCGAACAGGCCCATTCGCACGATGCCGTCCTCCTCCGCCGCATATTGGCGCAGGTCGGCGAGATACTCGTCGCGGGCGCGCAGATTGCGGCTGATGCGGGTGATGAACAGCACCAGCAGCGTCCCGATCATCGCGAACGCCAACCATGCGCCCAGCGTGTAGAGGTCGCCCTCCTCCGGCAGCAGCCCGACCGGGTACACCAGCGGCACGCTCCGCATCGTCAGCCCGGCGTAGCAAAGGCTGGTCGCGGCGACGAGGACCCATACCGACCACGTCTCCAGCAGGATCGCGCCCAGCACGACCTGAAGCAGGTACAGCGAAATGAAGGGATTGGTCGCGCCGCCGCTCCAGTAGAGTTGCGCGGTCAGCACCGCCATGTCGAACAGCAGCGCCAGCATGATCTGGCCGTTGGTGATCCGGTGCCGCGCGAGCAGACCGACGATCGCCAGGTTCACGACCGCGATCAGCGCTACCGCTCCCAGCATCGGGGCGAGCGGTAGGGGCACGCGCAGGACGACACCGACGAACAGGATCGTCACCAGCTGTCCGGCGCCGGCGATCCAGCGCAATTGCACCAGCTGGCGCATATTCTCCGCCGCGGTCGTTTCCGGCGACAGCGCCTCGCGCGTGGCAAGGCGCGGGCGGGTCAGCGCGAGCAGGGGCCTGTCCATCACTGCGTGCCCTCCTTCCGCCACGCCATCACCGCACCCGCGACCGACAGGGCGGCCAACGCGAACCATGTCAGCGCATAGACGAGATGATTGTTGCGGAAGGCAATGACGGTCAGGCCGCCGACCGGATAGCCGCCGGGGTTGGGCGTCGCGTCGGCGTCGAGGAAGAAGGGCGCGGTGTCGCGCAATCCTCGTGCGCGCGCGATCGCCGCCACGTCGCGCGAGTACCAGCGGCCGGCGGCGGGGTCGTTGCTGCGCAGGAAGCCGCCGCCCGGCTCGGTGGTGCGGAGTAGGCCGGTGATCATCACCGGATCGTTCGACCGTGCAGCCTGCCGCGTTTTCGGGTCACGCCGCTCGTTCGGAACGAAGCCGCGATTGACGAGCAGCGTCGTGGTGTCGGTCCTGAGCGGTGTCATCACCCACCAGCCGGGGCCATAGTCCGTCACCGCCTGCACCAGGGTCTCACGGTCGTTCAGCAGCGTGCCGGTGACGCGGACCCGGCGATAGCTCTGATCCTCGCGCCACGCAGCACGCGGAGGCAGCGGGGCGGGGGCGGCGGTGGAGCGCGCCGTTACCCGCGCGATCAGGTCCAGCTTCCAGGCCCGCCGCTCGACCTGCCACACCCCCAGCGCCGCGAAGGCGAACGCCAGGAGCACGCAGAGGCCAAGCAGCAGGCGGCGCTTCATGGCATTTCGGTCATGCCGGCGCCGGTCATCGGCATCATGTTGCCGTTCAGGTGGAACATGATCCACATCGACCCGCTGATGACGATCGCCACGATGACGATCGTGAAGATCAGTGCGATCATCGTCCATCCCCCTTCGGAGCGTGAATTGACGTGCAGGAAGCAGGTCGTGTGGACGACGATCTGAACGAAGGCGAGGGCGATGATGGCCAGCGCGGTCGCCTGAGCGTCGACCAGCACCCCCGTCATCACCAGCCAGAACGGGATCGCCGTCAACGCCGCCGACAGCGCGAAGCCGATCAGGTAGGTGCGACGCGAGCCGTGGCTGCCGGCGGCAGGGTGGGTGTCGTGGCTCATCGCAGCACTCCGAGCAGGTAGACGAAGGTGAAGACGCCGATCCAGACGACGTCGAGCAGATGCCAGAACATGCCGAGACACATCAGGCGGCGGCGATTGTCCGCGTTCAGCCCGTGCAGGCTCATCTGCACCAGCATGACGCCGATCCAGATCAGGCCGCACAGGACGTGCAGCCCGTGCGTGCCGACCAGCGCGAAGAAGCCAGACAGGAACGCGCTGCGCTGCGGCGTCGCGCCCTCCGCGATCAGGTTCGCGAACTCGTACAACTCGATCCCGACGAACGCCGCGCCGAACAGCGCGGTGATGCCCAGCCACAGGCGCGTCGCGCCCAGCCGCTCTTCGTCCGCCGCGATCGCCGCCATGCCGAACGTGATCGACGACAGCAGCAGCATCGCGGTGTTCACCGCCACCAGCGGCAGTTCGAAGATCTGGCGCGGGGCCGGACCGCCGGCATAGCTGGTGCTGAGCACGCCGTACGTCGCGAACAGCGTCGCGAAGATCAGCGCGTCGCTCATCAGGTAGATCCAGAAGCCGAGCGAGGTGCTCGCTCCCGGACCGTGATGCTCCTCCTCGTCGATGACGTAGAAGCCGGGGGCCGCGCCTTCGGTGGTCATGCTGTGCGTGGACATATCAGGCTCCCGCCACGGCGAGGCTGGCTCGCTCGGCCTCCGCGACCTCGTCGGCCGGGATGTAGTAGTCGCGGTTGTAGTTGAACGTGTGGCCGATCGTCACCGCGATCAGTGCGACGAAGCTCACCACCGCCAGCCACCAGATGTACCAGACCATCGCGAAGCCCAACACCAGCGCGAGCCCCGACAGGATCACGCCCGTGCCGGTGTTGCGCGGCATGTGGATCGGGCGATAGCCCCCGGCGGGCCGCTCGTGCCCGCGCGACTTCATATCGTACCACGCGTCGAGGTCGTGGATGACGGGCGTGAACGCGAAGTTGTACGCCGGCGGCGGCGAACTGGTCGACCATTCCAGGGTGCGGCCATCCCAGGGATCGCCGGTGGTGTCGCGCAGCGCCTCGCGGTTCCTGATGCTGACCGCGATCTGGATCAGGAACGCCAGGATACCGATCGCGATGATCCCCACGCCGATCGCCGCGACGATGAAGAAGGGTTGCAGCGTCGGGTCCTCGAAATGGCGGACGCGGCGCGTCGTGCCCATCAGGCCGACGATATAGATCGGAGTCCACGCGACCCAGTAACCGATCACCCAGCCCCAGAAGCTGACCTTCCCCCAGAACGGGTCGAGGCGGAAGCCGAACGCCTTGGGGAACCAGTAGTACATCCCCGCGAAAAGGCCGAACACCACGCCGCCGATGATGACGTTGTGGAAATGTGCGACGAGAAACAGCGAGTTGTGCAGCACGAAGTCGGCGGGCGGTACCGCCAGCAGCACGCCGGTCATGCCGCCGACCGTAAAGGTCAGCAGGAACGCGACGGTCCACATCATCGGCAGTTCGAACCGGATCTGGCCACGGTACATCGTGAACAGCCAGTTGAAGATCTTGGCGCCCGTCGGGATCGAGATGACCATCGTCGCGATGCCGAAGAAGCTGTTGACGCTGGCCCCCGACCCCATCGTGAAGAAGTGGTGCAGCCAGACGAGGAACGACAGGATCGTGATGACGACGGTGGCGTAGACCATCGACGAATAGCCGAACAGGCGCTTGCCGGAGAAGGTCGAGGTGATTTCCGAAAAGATGCCGAAGACCGGCAGGACCAGCACATAAACCTCCGGATGACCCCAGATCCACACGAGGTTCCAGTACATCATCGGGTTGCCGCCGAGATCGTTGGTGAAGAAGTTGGTGCCGACATACCGGTCCAGCATCAACAGCGCGAACGCCGCCGTCAGGATCGGGAAGATCGCAACCGCCAGCACGTTGCTGCACAAGGCGGTCCAGCAGAACACCGGCATCTTCATCATCGTCATGCCGGGCGCACGCATCTTGATGATCGTGGTGACCATGTTGATCGCCGACAGCGTGGTGCCGACGCCCGCGATCTGGAGCGCCCAGAGATAGTAATCCGGCCCGGTGTCCGGGCTGTTCTGGAGGTTCGACACGGGCACGTAGTTGAGCCAGCCGGCGCGACTGAACTCGCCGACGAACAGCGACACCATCACCAGCAGCGCGCCCGCGACGGTCAGCCAGAAGCTGAGATTGTTCAGGAACGGGAACGCCACGTCGCGCGCACCGATCTGGAGCGGCATGACATAGTTGATGAGGCCGACGACCAGCGGGATCGCGACGAAGAAGATCATGATCGTGCCGTGCGCGGTGAAGACCTGATCGTAATGATGCGCGTTCAGATATCCGTCGCTGCCACCGAACGCGATCGCCTGTTGCAGGCGCATCATCACCGCATCCGCGAACCCGCGCAGCAGCATGATGATGCCGAGGATCATGTACATGATGCCGATCTTCTTGTGGTCGACGGACGTGAACCACTCCTGCCACAACCAGCCCCACAGGCGGTACTTCGTGACGGCGAACAGCAGCGCGCTGCCCATCACCACGACGCCGGCGAAGGTGACGAGCAGGATCGGCTCGTGGATCGGGAAGGATTCGAAGCTCAGACGTCCGAAGATCGTCTTGAGAAGGGATGGATCGATCATGATGGCTCCGGCGGCTTAGCCGCGGGCCGTCCGGGCGATGCCCGGTACGGTCGGCAGAAGGAAGGACATGTCGCGGTTGCGCGGGCTGTCGGGCTGCGTCGATCCCGGCGCGCCGGGTTTGCGCTCCTTGGTGACGTTGGGGGCAGGGGCGATCTCGTCCGCGTCCTTGAACAATGCGCCCTTGGGCCTGGTGCCGCGCGGCGGTTCCGCGGTGTCGCGCCCCTGCGGCATGCCCGAACCGACACGCATGTCGTGCGGATCGCCGCCGCCTGCCCGCTGGTCGCGCATCATCACGTCGCTCATGCAGGGCGTGCCGGGGCGGACGCAGCGATTATAGACCTTGTCGAACAGCCCCGGCTGGAACGCGGCGAAGCGGATCGCCGGCACCTTCTCGCTGGGCCGTTCGAGCTGGAGGTAGGCGGGTGTCGACAGCGACCGGCCGCTCGCCTTTGCGTCGCTGACGAAGCGCGCGAAGCCCGCCGCGTCGACGCCGCGCAGCTTGAAGCGCATGTCGCTAAAACCCGCGCCGCTATAATTGGCCGAGAAGCCCTCGAACTCGCCGGGCTTGTTCAACACCGCGTGCAGCGTGCTGCGCATGCCGGGCATGGCATAGACCATCCCCGCCAGCGTTGGCGCATAGAAGCTGTTCATCATGTTGGTCGAGGTGATGTCGAACCGTACCTGACGATCGACCGGCAGCACCAGTTCGTTGACCGTCGCGATGCCCTGTTCCGGATAGATGAACAGCCATTTCCAGTCCATCGCGACGACCTGCACCAGCATCGGCGCCTGCTTCTTGTCGATCGGCTTGCCCGCCGCGACGCGGTCGAGCGGGCGGAACGGGTCGAGCAGGTGCGTGCTGGACCAGGTCAGCGCGCCGAGCGCGATGATGATGAGCAGCGGCGCAGACCAGATCACGAGTTCCAGCGAGGTCGAATGGTCGAACTTCGGATCGTAGGTCGCGTCGCGATTGCCCTTGCGATAGCGCCACGCGAACAGCACGATCAGGATCAGCACCGGTACGATGATGATGAGCATCAGGCCGGTCGACGCATAGATCAGGTTGCGCTGTTGCAGCGCCACATCGCCCGCGGGGTTCAGCACCGCATGCTGGCAACCGGCCAGAGCGAGCAGCGGGATGAGACCGAGGCGGCGGAGCGCACCCTGGCTTACCCGGCTGCGACCTTTCGCCTCTTCCTTCCGTTCGTCTCGAGTAGCCGTCGAGCCCGTCGAGACGGCGTATCGAGAGAGTAGACCGAAGCGCGTTTCGCGGCCCCTGTCTCTCGACACGGTTTCTCGACAAGCTCGATCCCTGCTCGAGACGAACGGAGGCCGGGAGCCGGGCAATGCGGTAGGTGGGACGGACGGGTGTTCGCGCATGATGGCCCGATACGACCCCGGCGGCCGCGGCCCCATTGGACATTTTGTCCAATCCCGCCATCCGTCAATCGCGGGCAAAGGGGCGCTATGGTAGCCCGTGGGCTGCGCGACGCAGAAGAGCGGCCCGGTGCCGCAGGAGCATGACGGACGATGACAGCCTCCACCGCGAATGCGACCTCGACGCCGCTCGAACGCGATGCGCGCCTCGTCAATGCGGGTGTCGGCCATGATGGCGGGCACCGCATCGCACCGGGCGAGATCGCGATTGGCGTGATCGTCGGGCGGACGAGCGAGTTCTTCGACTTCTTCGTCTACGCGCTCGCCTCCGTGCTGGTCTTTCCGAAGCTGATCTTCCCCTATGTCGATGCGGTCACCGGCACGCTCTATTCGTTCGCGCTGTTCGCGCTGGCGTTTGTGGCGCGGCCGTTCGGCACGCTGCTGTTCATGTGGATCGACCGGATGCACGGGCGCGGCGTCAAGTTGACGCTGGCGCTGTTCCTGCTCGGCGGGTCGACAATGGCGATCTCGCTGCTGCCCAGCTACGCGCAGGTCGGCCCGGTCGCGGCGGTGCTGCTGGGGCTGTTCCGCTTCTGTCAGGGCGTCGCGCTGGGTGGGGCGTGGGACGGGCTGCCGTCGCTGCTGTCGCTCAACGCGCCGGAGGAGAAGCGCGGCTGGTACGCGATGATTCCGCAACTGGGTGCGCCGCTCGGCCTGCTCGTGGCGGTGGCGCTGTTCGGCTATCTGCTGGCGATCCTGTCGCCGGAGGATTTTCTGGCCTGGGGCTGGCGCTATCCGTTCTTCGTGGTGCTGGCGATCAACGTCGTCGCGCTGTTCGCGCGGCTGCGGCTGGTCGCGACGCCGGAGTTCACACGCCTGTTCGAGAGCCGCGAATTGCAGCCGTCGCCCGCGTTCGCGACGCTGTTCAGCGAGTGGCGGACGATCGTGCTCGGCGCGTTCGCCCCGCTCGCCAGTTTCGCGCTGTTCCACCTCGTCACGGTGTTCCCGCTGTCATGGGTGACGCTGTATGCGGGCGAAACGCCGGTGCGCTTCCTGATGATCGAGGCGGCGGGTGCGGTGGTCGGCGTGCTGGCGATCCTCGCCTCGGGCCTGATCGCGGACCGGGTCGGGCGGCGCGCGGTGCTGGGCGTGTCGGCGGTGCTGATCGGTGCCTATTCGGGCTTCGCGCCGCAGTTGCTGGGCGCGGGCGGGTTCGGCGAGACGATCTACATGCTCGGCGGATTCGTCCTGCTGGGACTGGCGTTCGGTCAGTCCTCGGGGGCGGTCAACGACCGGTTCCCGGTACAGCACCGCTATACCGGCGCGGCGATCGTCGCCAATTCTGCATGGCTGATCGGGGCGGGCTTCGCGCCGCTGATCGCTCTGTTCCTCGCCAGTCGCGTCGGGTTGTGGTCGGTCGGCGCGTATCTGCTGTCGGGCGCGATCTGCACGCTGGCCGCCTTGGGGTGGAACAAGGACTGGGCGCGGCGGAGTGCCTGAATGAGGGGCACGCTTTAGCCCCTCCCGTTCAGGGGAGGGGTTGGGCTGGGGCCTCTCCACAGGCGACCTGCTCGCGGCACCGCCCCACCCCCAGCCCCTCCCCTGAACGGGAGGGGAGAAGATGCAAGTCCTCGCCTGACGACGGAGAAGCGGGCGTTATCGAAAGCTGACGGTGGCCGTGACGGGGAAGTGATCGGACGGATAGGTCGTCCCCAGGTGGAATGTGTCCGTCTCCAGCGTCCCAACCTTGAACCCGCGGACGAACAGGTAGTCGATCCGGCGATCCGGGTTGCCCGTGAAGTCGTGGAATGTATTCTCCGGACCGCGAACCTGCGTCGCCGCCGTCCGTGCGTCGGTCAGCGCCTTGGCGAAGCGCTTGTACGCCGCCGTCTCGGGTCGTGCGTTCATGTCGCCCGCCACGATCACCGGCAATCCCGCCGCCAGCTTCGGCAGGCGGGCAAGGATCGTTGCGACGGCACGGTCGCGCGCGTCGTCGTCCTGATCGCGGTGAGCCAGATGCGTGTCGACGAATACGAACCGCTTCCGCTGCTTGCCCGAGGTCGGCTTGCCCAGCGTCTCGAACACCGCCCAGGTCGCCATGCGCGGCAGGTCGGTGCCCCAGCTCGAACTGCCGACGACGTCGGGAGTTTCGGACAGCCAGAAATCACCCTGTCGGACGAGACGCAGCCGGTCGGGGCGATAGAATACGCCCATATGTTCGTCCTTGTGCTCGCCGCGCCGGTCGCGTCCGAACCAGCGATAGCCGGGCAGCGCGCGGACCAGATCGTCGCCCTGCCGCTGCAACAGCTCCTGCGTTCCGATCAGGTCGGGCCGCGCCTGTTTCAACAACGCGATCATCACCGGCCGCCGCACGGGCCAAGCCTGCGGCCCCTCGTCGGAGGCATAGCGGACGTTGAAGGTCATCACCTTCAGCGCCTGGGCGGTGGCCGCGCTCGGCGAGAGCACGAGTGCTGGCAGCAGGAGATGCAGGAACCGGTTCAACATCACTCTCCTTCGAGCGTGGGGGATCGTGGCGCTCTTAGCCACCGCCGCGACGATCAGGCCAGCTCTGCTTCCATTTCGCGACGATGATAGCCGCGGGTGGTCTTCGTCGCCGAACTGCGCTTAGATCGCGGCAATTCGGGGGAGAGCATGATGACGGCATATGCAGGCGCCGCTGCTGGAGACGCGACATTCCAGAGCGACAAGAAGGTCATCATCGCCTCCTCGCTGGGCACCGTGTTCGAATGGTATGACTTCTACCTGTACGGCCTGCTGGCGACGTACATCTCGGCGCAGTTCTTCTCGGGCGTCAACGAAACGACGGGCTTCATCCTTGCACTGGGCGCGTTCGCCGCAGGATTTGCGGTGCGGCCGTTCGGGGCGCTGGTGTTCGGGCGGATCGGCGATCTGGTCGGGCGCAAGAACACGTTTCTCGTGACGATGGGGATCATGGGCCTGTCGACCTTCGCGGTCGGTCTGTTGCCGTCCTACGCAACGATCGGCGTCGCCGCGCCGTTGCTCCTGGTGCTGTTGCGGCTGTTGCAGGGGCTGGCGCTGGGTGGCGAATATGGCGGGGCGGCGACCTATGTCGCGGAGCACGCTCCGGCGCACCGGCGCGGCCTGTATACCAGCTTCATCCAGACGACCGCGACGCTCGGGCTGTTCGCGGCGTTGCTCGTCGTCATCGGGCTACGGACGTTGATCGGAGAGGTGGCGTTCGCTGCGTGGGGATGGCGGCTGCCGTTCATCATCTCGATCGTGCTGCTCGGCGTGTCGTTGTGGATCCGGCTGCAACTGGCGGAGAGCCCGGCGTTCCAGCGGATGAAGGACGAGGGCAAGACGTCCAAGGCCCCGCTGACGGAGGCGTTCGCGCGCTGGGGCAATCTGAAGATCGTGCTGATCGCATTGTTCGGCGCGGCGATGGGCCAGGCGGTGGTGTGGTATACCGGCCAGTTCTACGCATTGTTCTTCCTCGAAAAGATGCTGAAGGTCGACGGCGCGACGACGAACGTCCTGATGGCGGTCGCATTGGCGTTGGGCACGCCCTTCTTCGTGATCTTCGGCTGGCTGTCGGACAAGATCGGGCGCAAGCCCATCATCATGACCGGCTGCGCGTTGGCGGCGCTGACGTATTTTCCGCTGTTCGGCGCGTTGACGCAGGCCGCGAATCCGGCGCTGGCGGCGGCGCAGGCACGGTCGCCGGTGACGGTCGTCAGCCACGATGCGGATTGCTCGGTCCAGTTCGATCCGATCGGTCGCAACCGGTTTGACGCGAAAAGCTGCGACATCGCCAAGTCGTGGCTGGCGAAGAACGGCATCAGCTACGCGAATGTCGAGGCTCCGGCGGGCACGATAGCGCAGGTCCGGATCGGCGATCGCAGCTTCATCGCACCAGATCCTGCCGCCGTGGCCGGAGAGGCGCGCAAGGCCGCGATCGCCGCCTATCAGGCCGAGTTGAAGACCGCGGTCGCCTCGGCCGGCTATCCGGCGAAGTATGATCCGGCGGGCATGAACACGCCACTGGTAATCGCGATCCTGTTCTTCATGGTGCTGCTGGTAACGGCCGTCTACGGACCGATCGCCGCGCTGCTGGTCGAATTGTTCCCGACCAACATCCGCTACACATCCATGTCGCTGCCCTATCATATCGGCAATGGCTGGTTCGGCGGGTTCCTGCCCACGACCGCCTTCGCGATGGTCGCGGCGACGGGGGACATCTATTACGGGCTCTGGTACCCGGTCGTGCTGGCCGCGATCACGCTGATGTTGGGGTTGCTGTTCCTGCCGGAGACGTTCCGGCGGGATATTGAGGCGTAGCGTCTTCTCGCTCCCTCTTCCGGGAGGGAGCGAGAAGACGGCGATCAGAACACCGCCGCCACCATCTGGCGAAAGGCGTCCGCGCGGTGGCTGATCTCGTTCTTGAACGCGTCGTCCATCTCGCCAAAGGTGCGGTCGTGGCCGTCGGGCACGAACATTGGATCGTAACCGTGCCCCTTGTCGCCGCGCACCGGTGCGACGAGCGTGCCATCGACCCGGCCCTCGAACCATTCGACGTGCCCGTCCGGCCATGCCAGCGCCAGCGCGCAGACGAAATGCGCGGTGCGGGCGGGCGGGCTGCCCGTTTCCGCCTCGATCCGGCGGAGATGATCCTCGATCAGGCGCATCGCCATGCCGAAGTCCTTGTCCGGCCCACCCCAGCGCGCGGAGAAGATGCCGGGTTCTCCGTCCAGCGCATCGACGCACAGGCCGCTGTCGTCGGCCAGCGCGGGCAGGCCGGACAGGTCCGCCGCCGCGCGCGCCTTCAGCTCGGCGTTCATGACGAAGGTGGTGCCGGTCTCCTCCGGCTCGGGCAGGTCGAGCGAGGCTGCAGACACGACATCGAGGCCATGCCCCTCCAGCAAGGCCGCGATCTCGCGCACCTTGCCGGGATTGTGGCTGGCGATGACGAGCTTGCCCGGAGCGAGTTTGCGGATCGCCTGCGGTTCCTTGCCCTCGCCGCTCATTTCACGGCTTCGGCTTGGGCGCGGAAGATGTCGGCGCAGCCCATGCGAGCGAGCCTCAGCAGCCTCAGCAGCGCCTCCTCGTCATAGGTCGCGTGCTCGGCCGTCGCCTGCGCCTCGGCGATGTTGCCGTTTTCCAGCAGGACGAAGTTGCCGTCCGCGTCGGCCGCCGAGTCCTCGTCGTAATCGAGGTCGAGGACGGGTGTGCCCTTGTAGATGCCGCAGCTGACCGCGGCGACCTTCTGCGTGATCGGGTCGGTCGTGAGCTTGCCGGACTTCATCAGGCCGTCGACCGCCAGCCGCAAGGCGACCCACGCGCCGGAGATCGAGGCGGTGCGCGTGCCGCCGTCCGCCTGGATCACGTCGCAGTCGAGCACGATCTGGCGTTCGCCGAGCAGCTTCATGTCGACGACGGAGCGCAGCGAGCGGCCGATCAGCCGCTGGATTTCCTGCGTCCGGCCCGACTGCTTGCCCTTCGCCGCCTCGCGGTTGCCGCGGGTGTGGGTGGCGCGGGGCAGCATGCCATATTCCGCCGTCACCCAACCCTCGCCCTTGCCGCGCAGGAAGGGCGGCACGCGTTCCTCGATGGAAGCAGTGACGAGGACCTTGGTGTCGCCGAAGCCGATCAGCACCGATCCTTCCGCATGGCGGGTGAAGCGGGGCTCGATGGTGATGGCGCGCATCTGATCTGGCGCGCGGCCGCTGGGGCGCATTCAACTCTCCTCAAGGTCGGGTAGCCCAAGCCCTAGCGTTCGAGGGCGGCCCACGCCAGTGGCCGTGCGAATGAGGAACCGAGTTATGCACCTTAAGATCACTGCCTTGTTCGCCGCGACGATACTGGCGGGGTGTGCGACCACGCCTCAGCCGGGTGGCGCGCCGGTGCCGATCGAGCGGGAGGAGATCAGCTACTCGACGGCGCCGTGCTTCGGTACCTGCCCGGTCTATACGGTCACGGTTCATCCCGACGGCAGCGGTGTGTTCGAGGGGAAGGCGCATACCGCAGTCACCGGGCTGCGGTCATTCACGACGACACCGGATGCGTACCGCCGCTTCGCCACCGCGTTGGCACCGTATCGCCCCGCCTCCGGAGAGCGGCTGATCCAGCCGGGAAGTCCGGATTGCGGCAACGCGCCGACCGACATGCCGAGCGTCGACGTGCAATGGACCGGGCTGGAGGGGGCGGGACAGCATCTGTCGCTCTACTATGGCTGCCGTCCTGACAATGACGATCGCATGCGGACGGCACTCCGATCCGCCCCGGACCTGCTGCCGATCGACGCGTTCATCGGGAAACGGTGACCCGGTCCCTCCCAATCAGGGGCCGGGATGAAGCGGCGCTTTATCCCGGCCTCGGGACAGCCTAGATCATCCCTATGGCCCCGCCCGTTACCGAACTGACCGACCGCGCTCGCGAGATCTTTCGCGCGGTCGTCGACGGCTATCTGGCGAACGGTGCGCCGATGGGGTCGAAGACGATCGCGATCGCCTCCAGCCTGAACCTGTCACCGGCATCGATCCGCAATGTCATGGGCGAACTCGAGTCGCTGGGTCTGCTCGCTTCGCCGCACACCTCGGCAGGCCGCGTGCCGACCGAGCGCGGGCTGCGGCTGTTTGTCGACGGCATGATGCAGGCCGCCGAACCGTCCACGGAGGAGCGCACCGCGATCGAGGCGCAACTCGCCGCGCGTGCGCTGCGCGCCGGGCCGGTGGAGGACGCGCTGGCCGCTACCACCGCCGCGCTGTCGGGACTGTCGGCGTGTGCCGGGCTGGTGCTGGTGCCCAAGCGCGAGGTCACGCTGCGCTCGATCGGCTTCGTGCCGCTGTCGAGGATGCAGGCTTTGGCGGTGATGGTCGGGGAGGACGGCGCGGTCGAGAACCGCGTCATCGACCTGCCCGACGGAATGGACCCATCCGCGCTGGTGGAGGCGGGCAATTACCTGTCGGCGACGCTCGGCGGACTGACGCTGGCAGAGGCGAAGTCGCGGGTGGAGCGCGAGCTGGCGGACGGGCGCGCGGCGCTGGATGCGTCGGCGCGCGCGCTTGTCGAACGTGGCATCGCGATCTGGAGCGAGGACGACCGCCGACGCCCGGTGCTGATCGTGCGCGGGCAGGGGCGACTGATCGATGCCGCCGCCGCCGCCGACCTCGACCGCGTCCGCGACCTGCTCGACGATCTGGAGGGCAAGCAGGAGATCGCCTCGCTGCTCGACTCGGCGCGCGTCGGCGACGCGACGCGCATCTTCATCGGCGCGGAAAACAAATTGTTCGCGCTCAGCGGATCGTCCGTCATCGCGCGACCGTTTCGGGGACCGGGCGGGCAGGTGGTCGGCGTGGTCGGCGTGATCGGCCCGACGCGGTTGAACTACGCGCGCGTCGTGCCCATGGTGGATTTCACTGCGGCGACGCTCGCTCGCCTGATGCAATAAGTACAGGGACTATGATGATCGACAACGAGACCGAAACCGCCGGAGAGGACCTGCGCGCCGAGACCGCCGAGGCGGCGCCGGAAGTCGCGGAACACGACTTGTCGCAGGGCCGCATCGCCGAGCTGGAAGCGCAACTGGCGGAGGCGAAGCAGCAGGTGCTGTATGCGCAGGCGGAGGTGCAGAACGTCCGCCGCCGCGCCGAGAAGGAAGCGGTCGATGCTCGCGCCTATGCGACCACCAGCTTCGCGCGCGACATCCTGTCGGTTGCCGACAATCTGTCGCGTGGTCTGGCGGCAATCCCGGCCGACTGGCGCGCCGACGAGAAGTCGAAGGGTCTGGTAACGGGTCTGGAAGCGACCGGACGCGAGCTGGAAAGCGTGTTTCAGCGCCACGGCATTACCAAGATCGAGGCGATGGGCGCGACGCTCGACCCCAACAAGCATCAGGCGATGTTGGAAGTGCCGAGCGATGCGCCGCCGGGCACCGTCGTGCAGGAGATGCAGGCTGGGTACATGATCAAGGACCGCCTGCTGCGGCCGGCGCTGGTCGGGGTCGCCAAGGCGGGGTGATCTGACGCTGGCTATCCCTGCCGCCAGTACCGGGGTCCCGGCAAGGCGGGGACCCAGTGAGCCACGAGTTCAGCATCTGCGGCTCACTGGGTCCTCGCCTTCGCGGGGACACGGGATCGCGTTAAGCCGGCTGTCCGCCCCCACCGGTCGCCCCGAAGATTTGGCCGGTCGAGAAGGACAGCGCCGGATCCGCTGCCGCGACGTACAGCCCGGCAATTTCCGCCGGTTGCCCCGGCCGACCCAGCGGCGAGCTTTCGCCGAACGACTTCTGCTTCTCCGGCGTCGCGCCGCCGCTGACCTGTAGCGGCGTCCAGAATGGTCCCGGCGCGACGGCGTTGACGCGGATGCCCTTTTCCGCAAGCTGCTTGGCCATCCCCTTGGTGAAGTTCAGCACCGCGGCGCGCGTCATCGCATAGTCGATGATGTCCTTCGATGGATCGCCCGCCTGTTCGGACGACGTATTGACGATCACGCTGCCTGCTCCCATCCGTGCCACCGCGGCTTTCGTCAGCCAGAACGGTGCGTAGACGTTGGTCTTCATCGTCGCGTCGAAATCCTCCGAGGAAATGTCGGCGATCGTCGGTCTCGTCTGCTGGCGCGCGGCGTTGTTGACGAGGATGTCGAGCCCGCCGAGCTTTGCGGCCGCCTGCTCCACCAATTTCCGGCAGAACGCCTCGTCGCGCAGGTCGCCGGGGATCGCCACGGCGTTGCGCCCTTCCGCCTTGATGAGCGCGATCACCTCGCGCGCATCGGGTTCCTCCGCGGGCAGGTAGTTGATCGCTACATCGGCGCCCTCGCGCGCATAGGCGATCGCGGCGGCGCGACCGATGCCGCTGTCGCCGCCGGTGATCAGCGCCTTCTTGCCTGCGAGCCGGCCGGAACCCTTGTAACTCGTCTCGCCGTGATCCGGCCGTGGAGTCATTTTCGACGCAAGACCGGGCCAGGGCTGGCGCTGAACCGGGAAGGGCGGCTTCGGATAGGCGGCGGCCTGCGGCGTGGTTGCCGGCTTGGCGCCCTGCGCGATGGCCGGTGCGGCGGCGGCGACGCCTGCGGCGAGGGCCGCGCCGGTGACGAAGGTTCGGCGGTCGGTATCGGTCATGTTGGAAACTCCCGTGCTTCCAAATGCTAACCGGTTGCGAGCACGGCAGTTCCTTGGCGAAGGGTTTCCGTCGCGATCCGCGCGCGGTAGATGCGGCGGCCATGAACCCGAACCCCAACCCGAACCTCAGCGCCGACCGCCCGACCTTCGTCACGCATCTGGAATGCTCGATCACCGGTGAGCGGTACGACGCGGACCAGCTTCACGGCCTGTCGCGGGCGGGCCGGCCGCTGCTGGTCCGCTACGATCTGGACGCCATCGGGACGGCGCTGTCGCAGGACGCGTTGGAGGCGCGCCCGACCGACCTGTGGCGCTGGCGCGAATTGCTGCCGGTCCGGCGAACGGAAAACGTCGTCAGTCTGGGCGAGATCGAGACGCCGCTGATCCCGATCCCGGCGTCCGGCGGCGGCAACGTGCTGGTGAAGGACGAGGGGCGCTTGCCGACCGGCAGCTTCAAGGCGCGCGGCCTCGTCATGGCGGTTTCGATGGCGAAGGAACTGGGCGTGACCCGGATCGCGATGCCGACCAACGGCAATGCCGGCGCTGCACTGGCGGCCTATGCGACGCGCGTCGGGATCGAGACGATCGTGTTCTGCCCGGAGGACACGCCCGAGGTGAATGTCCGCGAGATCGCGATGCAGGGCGCGCGGGTCTGGCGGGTCAACGGCCTGATCGACGATTGCGGCGCGATCGTCGGCAAGGGCGCGGCGGAAGGTCGCTGGTTCGACTTCTCGACCCTGAAGGAGCCGTACCGGATCGAGGGCAAGAAGACGATGGGTCTGGAACTCGCCACCCAACTTGGTTGGGAACTGCCCGACGCGATCTTCTATCCCACCGGCAGCGGCACCGGCCTGATCGGCATGTGGAAAGCGTTCGACGAACTGGAGGCGCTCGGCTGGATCGGGGCGAAGCGTCCACGCATGTACGCGGTGCAGGCGTCGGGCTGCGCACCGATCGTCCGCGCGTTCGAGGCGGGCGAGGAACATGCCGAGCGCTGGGAGGATGCCCACACCGTTGCCGCCGGCATCCGCGTGCCGAAGGCGGTGGGCGATTTCCTGATCCTGCGCGCGGTGCGGGAGAGCGGCGGCAAGGCGCTGGGGGTCGGCGATCCAGCGATCCTGAAGGCGGTGGGCGATTGCGCGCGCAAGGACGGCTTGCTGCTGTGCCCCGAAGGCGGCGCGACGCTGGCCGCGTACCGCGAGGCGGTGAAAACCGGTGAGGTCGACGAGGACGAGCGCGTCGTGCTGTTCAACTGCGCCACCGGACTGAAATACCCGATGCCGCCAGCGCCGCAGACGCTCGACCGGCATGCGCCGATCGACTTCGATCGTCTGTGACGCGCCCGTGATCCGGATCGCCGCCCTTTATCGGTTCGCCCGCTTCGACGATACCGCTTCGGTGCGCGAGCACCTGGAGGCGGTCGCGCAGGCGGCGGCCATCCGCGGTACGCTGTTGGTCGCCAGCGAAGGCGTCAACGGGACGATCGCCGGCGCTCCCGATGCGATCGACACGGTACTGGCGGCGATCCGCGCCCTGCCCGGATGCGCGGACCTGAAGCCCAAGCTCGCCGAGGCGGAAACGATGCCGTTCCACCGGCTGAAGGTGCGGCTGAAGGCGGAGATCGTCACGATGGGGGTGCTCGACATCGATCCGCTGGACGATGTCGGTACCTATGTCGCGCCCGCCGACTGGAACGCGCTGGTCGACGACCCCGACACCGTCGTGATCGACACCCGCAACGCGTATGAGGTCGCGGTCGGCAGCTTCGCCGGGGCGGTCGATCCCAGAACCGACAGCTTCCGCGACTTTCCGGCGTGGGTGGAGGCGCACCGCGACGATCTGGCCGGCAAGCGCGTCGCGATGTTCTGCACCGGCGGCATCCGCTGCGAAAAGGCAACGGCGTATCTGAAGCGGGAGGGGGTGGGGGACGTGTTCCACCTCGACGGCGGCATCCTCCGCTATCTGGAGGAGGTGCCGGCGGCGGAGAGCCGTTGGACTGGCGAGTGCTTCGTGTTCGACGAGCGGGTGGCGGTCGGCCACGGACTGACGCCGGGCACGCACGTCCTGTGCCGCGGTTGTCGCATGCCCGTCAGCGAAGCCGACCGCGCGTCGCCCTTGTACGAAGAAGGGGTGGCCTGCCCCCGCTGCCATGCCGACCGTACCGATGAACAACGCGCCGGCTATGCGGAGCGGCACCGGCAGGTGGAACTCGCCGCGGCTCGGGGCGAGGCGCATGTTGGGGCGGTGGCGTCGGAGTGACCGCGCGATCTGTCAGGTCGCCGGAGACCATGATGGAACAGCGGTGCCGGTGAGCGGGACCAGCGGCACAGCCGCTCAGAACGGCAGCAGCCCCTCATACACCTCCACCCCCGGCGCGCCGACGACCTTCGCCCCGGCGCGCAGGAGGAAGGCGTGGCGGACGATCTCCGCCTGTTGCTCGATCCCGTAGCGGTGGAACGGCTGGCCCGGCTTCAGCGCATAGTCGTAACGGCAGAACGGGTGGCGCTTCAGCGGCAGGCAGAGTCCGCACTGATGCTGCCAGACATGCACCATTTCGTGCAGGAACAGCCCCTGCAATTGCAGCCCGGCTGCCGCATAATCCTCGCGCCAGTCGAGATTCTCGGGATGCAGGTGAATGTGGCCGCGCGGTGCCATCACCGTGCCGCGCGGTTGGAAGAACGCCCATTTCCAGCGGCGTATCTCGACTCCGGCATAATCGATCCGGTCGCCGAACATGCCGCGCGCCAGCGACACCTCACCGGCGGTCAGCGGTCTGGCGGAGCGGGGCGGCGTCACTTGGGGGCCGGATCGCCCGCTGCGATCGCCCACGCCTTGCGCTGCATCCGCGACCCGTCGGAGAAGGTGAAGGTCAGGATCGTCGTGCCGCCGGGCTTCAGCGCCGGGTTCACCCCGAACAGCATCAGATGACGCCCGCCGGGTGCGAACACCACATCGCTTCGCGCCGGCACTGCGACGCGGGTCAGCGGCGTCATCGTCATCGTGCCGCCCGGCCCCTTCATGCTCTCGTGCATTTCGGTGCGCACGGCGAGATCGGCGGCGACGTTGATCAGCACTGCGTCCTTGCCCGCCCCGTGCATCTTGAAATAGCCCGATGCGGGCCGGCCGGCGACGGCGGGCAGGCGCACCCACGGGTCCTCCGTCTCCACCGTCTCCGCCTTCAGGCAGCCGGCGAGCATCGCCGCAGCGCACATCACCGGTGCCATCCTTATCAAAAGCCCGCGCATTGCCGCCTGTCCCTTCGCGATACGAAGCACGCACTAGGTTCCACGACTTCTTGCGGCAAGCGGCACGCCACCTATATCGCGCCCATCAACCAGTGATTGCGCCGCCGTAACGGGGCGCAGTCCCAAGGGCCTATTTTGTTTGTTGAGGGGCATCTACGACTCATGGCTAAAGTAATCGGCATCGATCTCGGCACCACCAACAGCTGCGTTGCGGTGATGGAGGGCGGCAAGCCCAAGGTGATCGAGAACGCAGAGGGTGCACGCACGACCCCGTCGATCGTCGCCTTCGCCAAGGACGGCGAGCGGCTGGTCGGTCAGCCCGCCAAGCGTCAGGCGGTGACGAACGGCGACAATACGATCTTCGCGGTGAAGCGCCTGATCGGCCGCCGCTTCGACGACCCGATCACCAAGAAGGACACCGAGCTGGTGCCCTACAAGATCGCGCGCGGTTCGAATGGCGACGCGTGGGTCTCGGCCGGGGGCAAGGATTACAGCCCGTCGCAGATCAGCGCCTTCACGCTCCAGAAGATGAAGGAAACCGCCGAGTCCTATCTGGGCGAGACGGTGACGCAGGCGGTCATCACGGTCCCGGCGTACTTCAACGACGCGCAGCGTCAGGCGACCAAGGACGCCGGCCAGATCGCGGGCCTTGAAGTGCTGCGCATCATCAACGAGCCGACCGCGGCGGCTTTGGCCTATGGGCTGGAGAAGCAGGACGGCAAGACGATCGCGGTCTACGATCTGGGCGGCGGCACGTTCGACGTCTCGATCCTGGAGATCGGCGACGGCGTGTTCGAGGTGAAGGCGACCAACGGCGATACGTTCCTGGGCGGTGAGGATTTCGACAACAAGCTGGTCGAGTTCCTGGCCGAGGGCTTCAAGAAGGACGAGGGCATCGACCTCGCCAAGGACAAGCTCGCGCTCCAGCGCCTGAAGGAAGCCGCCGAGAAGGCGAAGATCGAGCTGTCGTCGGCGGCCTCGACCGAGGTCAATCTGCCGTTCATCACGGCCGACCAGAACGGGCCGAAGCACCTCGTGAAGACGATCAACCGCGCCGATCTGGAGCGGCTGGTCGACGACCTGATCAAGCGCACGATCGAGCCCATGAAGAAGGCGCTGGCCGATGCCGGCCTGAAGACCGACGACATCAGCGAAGTCGTGCTGGTCGGCGGCATGACGCGCATGCCGAAGGTGCGCGAGGCGGTGAAGGCGTTCTTCGGCAAGGACCCGCATACCGGCGTGAACCCGGATGAGGTCGTGGCGATGGGCGCCGCGATCCAGGCGGGCGTGTTGCAGGGCGACGTCAAGGACGTGCTGCTGCTCGACGTGACGCCGCTGTCGCTGGGCATCGAGACGCTGGGTGGCGTGTTCACCCGGATGATCGATCGCAACACGACGATCCCGACCAAGAAGGCGCAGACCTATTCGACCGCCGACGACAACCAGGGCGCGGTGACGATTCGCGTGTTCCAGGGCGAGCGGGAGATGGCGGCGGACAACAAGTTGTTGGGACAGTTCGACCTGGTCGGCATCCCGCCAGCACCGCGCGGCGTGCCGCAGATCGAGGTCACGTTCGACATCGACGCCAATGGCCTGGTCAACGTGTCGGCCAAGGACAAGGGCACGGGTAAGGAGCAGCAGATCCGCATCCAGGCGTCGGGTGGCCTGTCCGACAACGACATCGAGCAGATGGTTCGCGACGCGGAGCAGTTCGCCGAGGAGGACAAGAAGCGCCGGGCCGGTGCCGAGGCGAAGAACAACGCCGAATCGCTGATCCACACGACCGAGCGTCAGCTGGCCGACAATGGCGACAAGATCGACGAGTCGCTGAAGGGTGAGATCCAGACCGCGATCGACGCCGCGAAGGCGGCGGTCGAAGGCGGCGAGCCCGATGCGATGAACGAAAAGGCGCAGGCGTTGGCGCAGGTCGCGATGAAGATGGGTCAGGCGATCTACGAGAAGCAGCAGCAGTCGGAGGCGTCCCCCGCATCCGACACCGCCGACGCGCCCAAGGAAGACGTGGTCGACGCCGAGTTCTCGGAAGTCGACGACAACCACAAGGCGTGATGCACCTCCCGCCGTCGCTCCCGGATCGGAGTGACGGCGGGTTGGTCGAGGGGCAGTGATGAGTACCCAGGTCGACTATTACGAGCTGCTCGAATGCGAGCGCACCGCCGATGCGGGGACGCTGAAGACGGCGTACCGGAAGCTCGCCATGAAGTATCATCCGGACAAGAATGCCGGGTGCAAGGATTCGGAGGCGCGCTTCAAGGCGGTGTCCGAGGCCTATGACGTTCTGAAGGACCCGCAGAAGCGCGCGGCCTATGATCGCTTCGGCCATGCCGCATTCCAGCAGGGCGGCGGTGGCGGCGGCGCTCAGGATTTTGGCGGCTTTTCCGACATCTTCGAAAGCGTGTTCGGCGAATTCATGGGCGGCGGTCGTGGCGGTCGCCAGCAGGCTCGGCGCGGTGCCGACCTCCGCTATGACATGGAAGTCACGCTGGAACAGGCGTTCCACGGTCATGAGACAGAGATCACCGTCGACGTCTCCGCGCCGTGCGACACCTGCCACGGATCGGGCGCGAAGCCGGGCACCCACGCCGCCACCTGTCGCCAGTGCAACGGCCACGGAAAGGTTCGCGCGCAGCAGGGCTTCTTCGTGGTCGAGCGCGCCTGCCCGGTGTGTCAGGGATCGGGTCAGGTCATCGCCGACCCGTGCGGCGATTGCCGCGGCGAAGGCCGCGTGGACAAGACCAAGACGCTGTCGGTCAACGTACCGGCCGGTGTCGACGAGGGCACGCGCATCCGCCTGACCGGCGAAGGTGAGGCGGGAGCGCGCGGCGTGCCGCCGGGCGACCTCTACATCTTCCTGCACGTGAAGCGGCACTCGCTGTTCGAGCGCGAGGGAACGACGCTGTTCGCGCGCGCGCCGATCAGCTTCACCACCGCAGCGCTCGGCGGATCGCTGGCGATCCCCGGCCTCGACGGCCGCACGCACGAGGTGAAGATCCCGGCAGGCATCCAGTCCGGCAAGCAGTTGCGGCAACGCGGCGCGGGCATGCCCGTGCTGCAGGGCCGCGGTGCCGGCGACCTCGTCGTCCAGATCGAGGTCGAGACGCCGACCAAGCTGTCAGTTCGCCAGCGCGAACTGCTGGAGATGTTCCGCGAGACGGAAACCGGCGACGAATGTCCGGAAAGCCAGGGCTTCTTCGCGAAGCTGAAGGGTGTTTTCGCGGCGGAATAGGTCACCGGACGGGCGGGCCCGCGGGCGATCTTTGGGGAGGCGCTACACCGTCTTCGCTTCCCTCCCTTTGAGGGAGGGGCCGGGGGTGGGTGGAGGCCGGGCGATACGTCACCCGGTGCGCGGCCGGTGCCGTATCGCGAGCCCCCGACCCACCCCCGACCCCTCCCTGTCAGGGCGGAGAGAAGCCGGCGGGATGCCGTTGGGCGTTGCGTCAGGTCGCCTCGACGGCGAGCCGCATTTCTTTACTCCCTCCTTCTCAGGGAGAGGAGAAGCGAGTCCGAACTTTGAGGCGTGCAATCGGAACGGGCGCAGAGGGCAGCCTGCCCGCCCCCTCTCCCGAGAGGGCGGCTGGCCGATGGATCAGAAGGTGGAAACGACCACCCCGACCACCAGCGCCTGTACCGCGATCACCAGCAAGGAGCTGGTCACGGTTTCGAACATACGCATGGTTGAGTCTCCGCTGCCGGAGATATATCCGGCAAGCGATAGATGGCGATCATTGCTACGTTGCGCAATTTCGTAACTTACCGCTGCGATTGCACGGAATGCATGTAGAGCAGTTAAGACGTTCGCACGTCATTCGGATCGGATACGCTAGGTTCGACTCAGCAATTCGGGGGAAGATCACATGGGCGCGGCGAACGAGCGGTGGTTCAAGGCAAACGATACGCTGGCGGATGCCACAGGTATCTCTCTCCGGCAGGCGATCGAGCATCGTTATGGCGCGGCGGAACCGCGGCCGGTTGGCGGGATGGATAGTCCCGACGCGGTGACGCTGCCGGTGGGAACGCGGATCGTCCGGTTCGACGGCAGTTCCCGTCCCAGCCTAGCAGCGCAAGGTAAATGGTGGATGGAATGGGGGCAGTATCAGCGACTGGCGACGATCAGCCGCGCCGCCGCGACGGACCTGAACACCATCTTTCGGCAACTTTGCTACGTGCCCGCCGAATGGAACAACCTGCACGTCGTGATCCAGGCTCAGGTCGTGGCGCCGCTGATGGCCTATCGCGGTGCCGGCGTGCCGGTGGCGAAAGTCGGGCCGACCGTGGCGGTGGCGAACATCCTGGGCGCGTCGCCGATCATACAATTGTACATCCCCGGCCTCGCCAGCGACGCCGGCAAGCAGGCGATCGCGATCGAGCGGCAGAGCTTCCAGCCAGGTACCGTCTGACGAAGGTCAGGCCGCGGTTAGCCGCCGGACGAAACCATCAGCTTCGTCCTGCAGACGCGCCGCGACGCTGCTGAGGCTGCTGGCGGCGCGGGCGACGCGATCGGACAAAGTCTCGGTGTCGCCGGCCATGCGGACGATACCCGAGAATTCGTGGCTCAGCGCGTCGGCGCCGCCTGCGGCGGTGTCGGCGGCCTCTTCGATCAGGTCGGCGGTGTCGCGCTGGCGGGCGACTTCGGCGCGGATCGTTTCCGCCACGTCGGCGACGTCGTCGACGGTGCGGCCGATCGCGGCCAGCGCCTCGCGCGCCTCGCCCGCGCCCCCGGCGATCGACCCGGCCAGCGATCGAATCTGGTCGGTCGCGCCCGTGGTCTGGCCGGCGAGCAGTTTCACCTCCCCCGCGACGATTGCAAAGCCGCGGCCGACTTCGCCGGCACGGGCCGCCTCGATCGTGGCATTCAGCGCGAGCAGGTTGGTCTGCCCGGCGATCGCGCTGATCGTGTCGGCGAAGCCGCCGACGGTGGCGGTGCGCGAGACGAGGGCATCGACCGCCTGATGGCCGGTGTTGCTGAGCCCGCGTGCCGCGCCGCTCAGGCTGGCCTGACGTTCGACCGATCCGCTGATCGTCGCAATCGAGCGGCTGAGATCGTGGACTCGCTCCGCCAGGCGCGCCGCGCTGCGTGACGATTCGCTGACGGTATTGGCTGTCCCGGCGGCATCGCGGCTGGTCTGTTGCGCCAGCTGGTGCAGCGCCTTGGCCGAGGCGTCGAGGTCGGTGCAGGCGGTACCCATCGTCTCCACCACGCCCGCGATCGACCGGCGAAAGCCGTCCGCCAGCGCGACCAGTTCGGTGCGGCGTGTCTCCGCGGCGGTACGTTCTGCGGCTTCGCGACGGGCGGTCTCGGCCTGTGCGCGCTGCTCCGCGGCATGGGCGGCGTCCAGTGCGCGCTGGGTTTCGGTGCGGCCGGCGATCGCCGCCTCGGTCAGCCGGCGGCTCTCGCCCTGCACCTCGCGCCGGTTTTTCAACAGGCGGCGCAATTGCGCGGTGATGTAGCTGAGCGCCGTGAACTGCAACAGCACGGCCGTCCCGTGGAACAGCACGCGACCGATGCCGGCCTGATCGGCGAACACCCATTGCGGCATGACCCACTCGCCGATCAGATGGTGGACGAGGATCAGCCCGGATGCGAGCAGCAGGGGCCGCCAGTCGCACAGCAGCGTCAACGCCGCGAGCGCGACGAAGAAATACATATGCCCGTCCATCTGCCAGGCATGCCCGGTCAGCATCATCACCAGCAGCGCCGGATGCGCCGCCGCCAGCGTCGCGACGGTCAGACGGGCGGGCAGATCGTGCCGGCGGTGGTGCAGGATCAGGGTCGGCGCGGCGTTGATGGCGATCCCGGCGATCGTCACCGGCAGGGTCAGCGTGCTGCCGACCGCCAAGCCCAGCAGCGCCAGTATGACGGTTGCGCCCCAACCCGCGATCACGATCATGCGGATGCCGTGCAGCCGCAGCGGGGCGAGGTCGAGCACCTCCTCCGGCGTTTCCCGGGACATCATCGGCCGCACCAGATTGCGGGCGCCGCGACGGCGAGTACGCCGCTCGCCAGCAAGGGCCGAAACAGTCGCGCGCGTTCGCCGCGCACGATCAGCGTACCGGGGAGGGGGCCGAGCCCGCCGATGCGCGCACCGTGATCCAGCGCGAGGTCGACGATCGTGGCAGCCCGCTCTGCCGTCAGCGGCACCAGCAGCATCGCGCCTTCCGCCGGCGGCATCAGGACGCTGCCGCCCAGCAACATGACGACCGCCGCGCCTTGGAACAAGACGAGGCGATAGGGATGGGAAATCGCTGGCGACATGCCCCGGAGGATGCCTCCGAAACCGTTAATTCGGGGTTAGGAAAACCCCGACGACCCCAATATCCGGCTGAAAGGGTTGAGGATGCCGGCCCGGGGCCGGCGTCCTTGGGCTATCAATCAGCGGTCCCGAATACCCGCGCGAAGATCGTGTCGACATGCTTGTAATGGTAAGCGAGGTCGAAGCGCGACGCGATCTCGTCCTGCGACAGGGCCGCGGCGACCTCGGGGTCGGCCTGGAGCAGTTCGAGCAGCGACAGCGCGCCGTCCGACTCCCACACCTTCATCGCATTACGCTGCACCAGCCGGTACGCGTCCTCGCGGCTGACGCCCGCCTGCGTCAGCGCCAGCAGCACGCGCTGCGAATGGACGAGCCCGCCCATCTTGTGCAGGTTCTTCGCCATGCGCTCCGGATAGACGACCAGCTTGTCCATCACCCCGGTCAGCCGCGCCAGCGCGAAGTCGAGCGTGATCGTGGCGTCGGGGCCGATATAGCGCTCGACCGAAGAATGGCTGATGTCGCGCTCATGCCACAGCGCGACATTCTCCAGCGCGGGCGTGACATAGCCGCGGACCATGCGGGCGAGGCCGGTCAGGTTTTCGGTCAGCACCGGGTTGCGCTTGTGCGGCATCGCCGACGACCCCTTCTGGCCGGGGGAGAAATACTCCTCCGCCTCCAGCACTTCGGTCCGCTGCAAATGGCGGATCTCGGTCGCCAGTCGCTCGATCGAGCCCGCGATGACGCCCAATGTCGCGAAGAACATCGCGTGCCGGTCGCGCGGGATCACCTGCGTCGACACCGGCTCGACGGTAAGGCCCATCTTCTCCGCGACATAGCTTTCGACGAACGGATCGATGTTGGCGAAGGTGCCGACCGCGCCGGAGATCGCGCAGGTCGCGACGTCCGCCCGCGCCGCCACCAGCCGCGCACGATTGCGATTGAATTCGGCATAGGCCTGCACCAGCTTCAGCCCGAACGTCACCGGTTCGGCGTGGATGCCGTGGCTGCGGCCGATCGTCGGCGTCAGCTTGTGCTCGATTGCGCGGCGCTTCAGCACCAGCAGCAGCGCGTCGATATCGGCCAGCAGGATATCAGCGGCGCGCGCCAGCTGGACCGCGAGGCACGTGTCGAGCACGTCGGACGACGTCATCCCCTGATGCAGGAAGCGCGCCTCCGGCCCGGTGCGCTCCGACACATGCGTCAGGAAGGCGATGACGTCGTGCTTCGTTTCCGCCTCGATCGCGTCGATCCGTTCGACATCGAACGGGCCGGCGGCGGCATCCGCCTCCCAGATGCGGGCTGCGGCCGCTTTGGGCACGACGCCCAGTTCGGCCAGCGCGTCGGTCGCATGCGCCTCGATCTCGAACCAGATGCGGAACCGGGCTTCGGGAGTCCAGATCGCGGTCATCGGCGCGCGGGAATAGCGTGGGATCATGGCTGGCGTTCGTCCTGACAAGGCCACGAGTCATCGTGGGAATTCGCGGCAAACCCGCGGATTCGCGTGCCCTAGCATCCGTGCCGGCCGCCAGCAAACTTGCGCCTGCGGAACCGGGTTCTTAAATAACGGTTGTAGCAAACAGAGATCACAACGTCGGCATCATGGTCTATCCAAGGGTGCCGGTCGTAATTCGGAAGGAGAATATCAATGATCCGTACGATCTTCCTCGCAAGTGCGATGACTATGGCGGCTCCGGTACTGGCGCAGACGGCGACACCGCCGGCGCAGACCACGACCGCCAACCCGGCAGCGCCGACGACGTCTGCGACGACTGGAGCCGATCAGGCGACGACCGGTCAGTCTGCGCCGATGCAGACGGCGCCGGCTACGACGGCGCAGGCACAGCCGGCACCGGCGACTCCAGCCGATCCCGCCCAGCCGGCGGTGGCCGATGCGACGGGAACGCCGGGTGCCGCGCAGGGCGATCAGGTCGCGCAGGCGGTCGACACGCAATTCGCGCAGTACGACAAGAACGCCGATGGCAAGCTCGACAAGGTCGAGTTCTCGTCTTGGATGGTGGCGCTGAAGACCGCGAGCGATCCGGCGACGAAGGCCGACAGCCCGGCCACCAAGAAGTGGGTCGGAGCGGCGTTCGCGCAGGCCGACAAGAACAAGAACAGCAGCCTCGACAAGACCGAGGTGACGGGTTTCCTGGCGCAGGGCCAGTCGTAATCCTCCAGCCGCCCTACGCTTCGGCGTAGGTTAGCAGCCGACGCCGCCGGGTCCCCCTCCCGGCGGCGTTTGGCTTTTCGGCTCCGTCAGATCAGGCCCTGCGCCCGTAGCGACGCATGCCCGCTCGTGCCGATGATGACGTGGTCGTGCACGGCGATGTTCAGCCGCTTGCCAACCTCCATGATCGCGCGGGTGACGTCGATATCCGCGCGACTGGGCGACGGATCGCCGGACGGGTGATTATGGACGAGGATCAGCGACGCGGACCCCAGGTCGATCGCGCGCCGGATCACCTCTCGGACATAGACGGCGGTCTGGTCGACCGATCCCTTGCTCATGATCTCGTCGCGGATCAGGATGTTGCGAGTGTTCAGATGCAGCACGCGAAAGCGCTCGACGCCGTGATGCGCCATGTCCGCGCGCAGATAGTCGAGCAGCGCCTGCCAATTGCCGAGCACCGGCCGCGCCGCGACGTTCGCCGCCAGCAGCCGCGTCGCGGCCGCCTGCGCGATGCGGATCGCCGCGGCGCTGGTTTCGCCCATGCCGTCGATGCGCAGCAGCGCCTCGCTCTCCGCCGCGAACAGTCCGCCCAGCCCGCCGAACTCGCGCAGCAGCGCCTTTGCCAGCGGCTTGGTATCGCGTCGGGGCAGCGCCAGCGCGAGCAGATATTCGACGATCTCGTGATCGAGCAGCCCATTGGCATCGGTTAGCAACCGCCCGCGCAGGCGAGCGCGGTGGCCACTGGCGTCATGGGGTTCGGGCTCCGCCATGCGCCACTGGCTATCACCGATGAAAGCGTAAGTTCAACATGAGTCAGGAACCGGCCGCATTGCCGTTGTCCCACTCCGGTTCCTTCTCTAGGAACACCTGCTGACCGCGAACGGAGCGACGGATACGTGGAGGACGACAACGACGCCGTTCCCCCCTTACCGATCCGTCGCCGCTCCACCCGCCGCCGCGCCGCGATCGCATTGGCGCTCGTCGCCATCGCTGGCCTGATCCTGCTCTGGGTCGAGCGCCGCCCGATCGCGGGCCGCTTCGTCGATCGCGAACTCGCCGCCGCGGGCGTGCCGGCGACCTACACGATCGCCGATCTGGGTCTTGGACGGCAGCGGCTGACCGATGTCGTCATCGGCGACCCGGCCGATCCCGACCTCGTCGCCGACTGGATCGAGACGCGAACGGAAATCGGATTGTCCGGCGTTCGCCTCGACGGCGTCCGGGCGGGGCGGGTCCGTATGCGGGGACGCCTGATCGACGGTCGCCTGTCGCTCGGCGCGATCGATCGCCTGTTGCCCGCCGGTCCGAGCGGACAGCCCTTCACGCTGCCGGCGCTCGACATCGAGGTGGCGGATGCGCGCCTGCGGCTGGAAACGCCGGCCGGACTGCTGGGCCTGAAGATCGCCGGGCGCGGGAAGCTGGACGACGGGTTCCGCGGCACCGTCGCCGCCGTCGCTCCGACGCTCGCTGCCGGGGGGTGCAGCGTTGCCGGAGCCACCGCCGCCGTGCGCCTGGCGATCGACGGGGGCCGTCCGCACATCGTCGGACCGGTGCGCGCGAAAGCGGTGGACTGCCGGCAAGCCCGGATCGCCACGCCGGGTGCGAACATCGACCTGACCCTGTCTAAGGCGCTCGATCGCTGGACCGGCACCGCCCGTCTCGCGACCGGTGTCACGCGGGGGCAGGGGGTCGTCGCGCAGTCGATCGCCGGCGGCCTGCGCTTCGCGGGCGACGCGACGTTGACGCAGGGCCGACTGGACCTTGCCGCCACCGCGATGCGCCATCCCGGCGTGACCGCCCGGCGCGTCACGATCGCGGGCGATTACGGCATCGGCCGCCGTCTCGCGTTTCAGGGACGCGTCGCAGCCGACGGGGCAGTCCTGGCCGCGTCGCTGCTGCCGAATGTGAGCGGGGCGGGGGCGGGCATGCCGGTGGCTCCACTCGTCCGCGCCGTTTCCACCGCCGTTGCGCGCGCGAACCGGGACATGGCGCTGAGCATCGATCTCGCCGCCGCCACGGGCGCAATACGCATCAGTCGGGCGACGCTGTCGTCCGCCAGCGGGGCGCGGATGTCGCTCGACGGTGTCGTCTCCGTCGATGCGCGTGGCCTGACGCTCAACGGGACCGTCGCGACCCGTGGCGGTGGCCTGCCGAGCGCGCGCGTATCGCTGACGCAAGCTGGCCCCGGCGCAGCGATCCGCGGAACCGCGCGCGTCGAACGCTACGCCGCCGACGGTGCCAGCCTGGAACTGACGCCGGTCACCTTCTCCGCCACGCCCGGCGGCGCGACGCGGATCGCGACGACGGCAACGCTCGACGGGCCACTTGGCGATGGCCGGGTCGAGGGCGTGTCGCTGCCGCTCGACGCCGGCTGGAACGGTCGGACGCTGGTCGTCGGCCCCGGCTGTGCGCCACTTGCGTGGCGGGCGCTACGCATCTCGGGGCTGACCCTCGACCCGGCGCGACTGACGCTATGTCCGACCGGGCCTGCGCTCGTGACCGTCAGCGGTGGGCAGATGTCCGGCGGGGCGCGTCTCGCCGCCAGCGAACTCACCGGTCGGCTGGGTGGAACGCCGCTGCGCGTGGCGACCGGCGGCGCGGCGCTGGGTCTGGCGGATCGTGGCTTCACGCTGACGCAGGTCGCAGCCCGCTTGGGCGCGCCGGATCGCCAGACGCTGATCGAGGCCGCCACAATGTCGGGTACGATCGCAAACGGCGGCGTCGCGGGGACATTCGCCGGTGGAGGCGGAAAGATCGGTGCGGTGCCGCTGATCCTGTCCGCAGCGGACGGCCGCTGGGCGCTGACGGGGGGCGTGCTCGACCTGACGGGAGCGCTGACGGTGTCGGACGCGCAGACCGACAGCCCGCGGTTCCGGCCGATGCAGGCGCGTGGTGTCGCACTCCGGCTGGCTGGCAGCGCGATCACCGCGACCGCTATGCTGCACGAGCCGACGACCGGCACGCGGGTTGCGGACCTCCGTATCGGTCACCTCCTGTCCAGCGGTATGGGCAGTGCGGACCTGACCATGCCCGACCTGTCCTTCCGCGAGGGGTTTCAACCCGAACTGCTGACTCCGTTGACCTTCGGCGTCGTCGCGGAGGTGCGGGGCAATGTGCGTGGCGCCGGGCATATCGCCTGGAACGCCCAGCGCGTGACCAGCACCGGTCGCTTCACCACCGAGGCACTCGATCTGGCCGTCGCATTCGGACCCGTCACCGGCCTGTCGGGCACGATCGAGTTCGACGACCTGCTCGGGCTGCATACGCCGGCCGGTCAGGTCGCGCTGGTGAAGACGGTCAATCCCGGCATTCCGGTGTCCGATGGCACCGTGCGGTACCAGTTGCTCGGCGGCGTTCGGGTCGGGGTGGAGGGTGCACGCTGGCCGTTCGCGGGCGGCACATTGACGCTCGACCCGACCGTGCTGGACTTCGACGCCGCCCGCCAGCGCCGCATGACCTTTCGCGTCGACGGGGCGGGTGCGGGCATCTTCCTCCAGCAGTTCGATTTTCAGAACATCGACGCCAGCGGCACGTTCGACGGCGTCCTGCCGATGGTGTTCGACCAGAGCGGCGGACGGATCGAAAATGGCCGGCTGTCCGCGCGTCCGGGCGGTGGCAGCCTCGCCTATGTCGGCACGCTGTCGCAGCAGGAGCTGGGCACCTGGGGTAACCTGGCTTTTCAGGCATTGAAGTCGCTGAAATATCGCAGCCTGTCGCTGGTGCTGAACGGCCCGCTGACCGGCGAGATGGTCACCGACGTGCGCTTTGCCGGCATCAGCCAGGGGGCGGGGGCGAAGTCGAACTTCCTGATCCGCCGCCTCCAGAAGCTGCCCTTCGTGTTCAATATCCGCATCAAGGCGCCGTTTCGCGGCCTGCTCGATTCGGCGCAGTCCTTCTATGATCCGCGCCGGCTGATCCAGCGCAACCTGCCGGCGTTGCTGGAGGAGCAAAACAAGCGCGCCGTAACGCCTTCGCGGCCGGCGGCGACAACCCCACCCGTTCAGACCCCCGAAAGCGAGACGATGCGATGAACCGTTCGAGGTTGACGACGATGCGAAGGATCACGACTTTAAGCCTGCTGATCGCGACCGGCGCGACGGGTGGTTGCGTCAACGTGACCGCGCCCGACAAGCCGATCGAGATCAACCTCAACATCAACGTGACGCAGGAAGTGGTGTATCGCCTCGACAACGATGCGAAGTCGCTGATCCAGCAGAACCCGGGGATTTTCTAAGATGAACGCCAAGTTCGTTATTGCCGCCGGCCTGGCGCTCGGCCTCGCCACCGCCGCCTCCGCGCAGCGCGACCCCGCCTATGCCGCGGCACGGTCGGCGGGGCAGGTCGGCGAGCAGCCGGACGGGTATCTCGGGATCGTCGGCGCAGCCTCGGGCGATCTGCGCGCGCTGGTCAACAGCATCAATATCCAGCGCAAGTCCGCCTACACGCAAAAGGCGACGGCGAGCGGCGCGACCGTCGAGCAGCTCGCCTTCACCAGCGGCTGCAACCTCATCGCGCAGACGGGCGCCGGCGAGAAGTACAAGGCCCCGGACGGCGCGTGGAAAACCCGCACCGCCGCCGCCCCGGACCGCGACCCACGCTGCTTGTGACGATCCGGGTTGGCGGGCGTCAGGAAGACGGGGCCGCCGCCGCCCAACCCGGTTGACTTGCCCGCCCCCCCTTTCTAAACGGGCCGCGCCTTGGCGGGGTCGCTCGCCGTTTGCGCGTTTTCTCCCCTGTTGAGGCCATTGGTTTCGGCCAAGATGGTTTCCGGCAGGGGATGGCGCGTGGCGGAAGACGACTCCGGACAGGACTTCGGCAAGGCGGAGGATCCGCGACTGACTTCGCTCGACGAGCGACTGCGTCAGGCGCGCGATACCGAAGCGGCGCGGTCGGGGGTGAAGAAGCAGGACACGGACCGGGGCTATAGCCAGGGCAACCGCGTCATCTCCGCCCTGATCGGGAGTCTCGTCGGCAGCGCGCTGATCGGCTGGTTGATAGACCGCTGGTTCGGCACCGCGCCCTGGGGTCTGATCGTGATGCTGTTCCTCGGGATAGCGGTCGCCTTCAGGCAAATTATTCGGATAGGTGGCGAGCGCCCGGAATAAACCGGGCGCTTGTCGTATGTGGAGCGCGAACGTGGCGGCGGCAGAAGGCAGCAAGATCGATCCGATGCACCAGTTCCTGATCGAGCCGGTGGCCGGCTCGCATTGGGTGGTGGGCGGTTACGACCTGTCGTTCACCAATTCCGCATTGTGGATGGTGGTGACGCTGGCGTCGCTGGCGGCGTTCATGATCGGCGGCATGAAGCGCGAGCTGGTGCCCGGTCGCTGGCAGGCGGCGGTGGAGGGTTTCACCGGCTTCGTCTCGGCGATGCTGGTGTCGAACGTCGGCCCGGCGGGCAAGCGCTTCATCCCCTACGTCTTCTCGCTGTTCATGTTCATCCTGTTCGCGAACATCCTGGGCCTGCTGCCGTTCGGCGTGGTGCCCGGCGTGCATCCGTTCACCGTGACCAGCCACCTGACCGTCACCGGCGTGCTGGCGATCATCAGCTTCGCGATCGTGCTGATCGTCGGTTTCGGCAAGCACGGCTTCCACTTCTTCTCGTTGTTCGTGCCGCACGGCACGCCGGTCGTGATGATCCCGCTGATCTTCGTCGTCGAACTGATGAGCTTTCTGGTGCGCCCCTTCTCGCTGGGCCTGCGACTGTTCGTCGCGATGACCGCGGGGCATATCCTGCTCAAGGTGCTGGCGGCGTTCGTCATCAACGGCATCAACATGGGGCCGGGCTATGTCGCCCTGGTGTCGCTGCCCAGCTTCGCGCTGATGGTCGGCATCACGCTTCTCGAACTGTTGGTCGCGGGCATTCAGGCCTATGTCTTCGCGCTCTTGACCTCCGTGTACCTCAACGATGCGGTGAATCTGCACTGATCGCCGGCGTTGGGCTGAATTTCCGCCTTAACTTCCGACCTAATCTGACTGGAGTGAATATCATGGACGTTGATGCCGCAAAGATGATCGGCGCTGGCCTCGCGGCGATCGGCATGGGCCTCGCCTCGCTTGGCGTGGGCAATGTGTTCGCAAAGTTCCTGGAAGGCGCGCTGCGCAATCCGGGTGCCGCCGACAGCCAGCAGGGTCGCCTGTTCATCGGCTTCGCGGGCGCCGAGCTTCTCGGCCTGCTCGCGTTCGTGACGATGATCATCCTGGTGTTCGTCGCCTAACAACACCGGATGTCGCGCCGGGCGGATCGTCCGCCCGGCCGATATCGAAGGAAGCCGATGCCACAGATTTCCCAGATCGCCGCCACCTACGCGTCGCAGATCTTCTGGCTGCTGATCACCTTCGGCCTGCTCTACTTCGTGGTGGGCAAGGGGATGGTGACCAAGATCGTCGCCACGGTCGACGCCCGCGAGGCGAAGATCGAGGGCGATCTCGCTGCCGCCGAAGCCGCCCGCCGTCAGGCGGATACGGTCGAGGATGCGTGGCGGGCGCAGATGGAAGCGGCGCGTGTCGCGGCGGCGGCGGAAACCGCGGCGGCGAAGGCGCAGGCGACCCAGTCGGCCGAGGCTCAGGTCAAGGCGGCGGACGCCAGCCTGGCCGAGCGTCTGGGCCATCATGATTTCGCGATCGCCAACGCTAAGGCGGAGGCGCTCGCCAATCTGGACACCGTCGCGGCCGAAGCGGCGCAGCAACTGGTGGCCAAGCTGTCCGGTATCGACGTCAGCGTCGATCAGGCGGCGCACGCGGTTCGCGAGGTGAGGGCACATGGCTAATCCCGGTTTCAGCGCCGAGGCGGTGAACTCCACCTCTTTGACCGAGCGTCCGATCAAGGGCGAGGACGGGCTGGAGCATGGTACCGCCGGCACCGTTGCGGGCGGCGAGGAGCATGTCGCGTCGCCGACCGCGCTTGGGTTCGACTCGACCGGCTGGGTGGCGATCGCCGCGATCGTCGTGCTCATCATCATGCTGGTGAAGAAGGTGCCCGCCGCGATCGGCGGTATGCTAGACACCCGCATCGCCGCGATCCGTGCGCAGCTCGACGAAGCGTCGAAGCTGCGCGCCGAGGCCGAAGCGCTGCGCGCCGAGTATGAGGCCAAGGCTCGCGCGGCCGAAGCCGATGCGGAGACGATGCGCGCGCATGCCCATCAGGAAGCGCACCAGATCCTCGTCAAGGCGAAGGCCGATGCCGAGGCGCTTATGGAGCGTCGTGCCAAGATGGCCGAGGACAAGATCGCCGCCGCCGAGCGGTCGGCGATCGCCGAGGTGCGCGCCCGCGCCGCGGATGCCGCTGCGAAGGCTGCGGGCCTGCTGATCGCCGAGCATCACGGTGCCGATGCCGACCGCCGTATGATCGACCGCACGATTTCGGGGCTCGGCCGGCCGAACTGATCCGGACTTCCCGGTGCGGCGGAGCCCAATCGCCTGCTGCATCGTGTGCCCGGGTGAGGGCAGACGAGTTTCAGATTCAAGGCAGACCGCCTCTTTCGGGTTTCCGGCGGTCCTGCTTCTGCGTTGAGCCCGTGGGAGGAACCCCGCGCATGTATTGGCTCGTTCTCGCCGTCGCCGTCGTCACCGAAATTTGCTGGGCCTTGAGCCTGAAATGGGCGGCGACCCTCGCCACGTGGCAGGCATCGAGCGTCCCCATCGTTCTCAGCTTCGTGAATATGGGCCTGCTGGCGCTGGCGATGCGCGGCCTGCCTGCGGGCACCGCCTATGCGGTCTGGACCGGGCTCGGCGCGGTCGGCGTCATCATCGGCGGCATCTTCCTGTTCGGCGATCGCGTATCCGCGGTGCAGGCCGGCTTCATGACGCTGACCGTCATCGGCGTCGTCGGCACGAAGCTGTTCGCGCAAGCCTGATCGAGCGCAAGGGCTTCGGCCGCTTTGGGCCGTGAAACGCACGTTTCAGGTGTGGCGGTGCTGCGCCGCGGTCGCGATGTCGACTTGTCCCGCACTATTCTCGTCGCCGGAGCCGTTTGCGCTAGGCCAGTTCAAGCACAGGTGGGACTCAGGCTCCCCGCGGTATCGCTCCGCACAGGCCGCGATCAGCTTGGGCGAACGGGAGAGGAAAATCTATGCCGTGTCGCTATGCAGCAATATCTCGACCGCTGACAGTGAACACAAGTTATGATCGAACAGACGGTCATGCTTGATCCTGTTTATGGACTTGGCCCTGCGTAACCGATCGGGTTCATGGTAGAACCTGTTCGACTCGACTTCGAGTTGAGTCGATAACAGGGGAAGATCAATGAAAACGATGCATAAGATGCTGTTTGGCGCTGCACTGTTGAGTGCCGCTCCGGCTTTTGCAACGGACTTTTCGTATACCGGAACGTTCCGGCAGGATGACAATGTCGCCTTTTTCGACTTCGTCGCGACCGGGGCTTCGACCGTCACGTTGCGCAGCTTTTCCTATGCCGGCGGAGTCAATTCGGCCGGTGCGACGATCGCCGCCGGCGGGTTCGATCCGATCCTGACGCTGTACGATCTGGCGACGGGTAACCGCATCTCGTTTCAGGATGACGGTAGCGGCGTGCCCGTCGACCCCGTGACCGGCGTCGCCTTCGACGTGAACTTCTCGTCGACACTTGCGGCGGGCACCTATCGCGTCGCACTCAGTCAGTACAACAACTTCGGTGGAGCGACTCTGAGCGACGCATTCGGCCGTGCGGGGAGCGGCAACTTCACTCAAGCCTATTGCGATATGGGGATCACCGCACCGTTCTGCGATTTTACCGGTGCGAAACGCACAAGCGCCTGGGCGTTCGACATCCTCGGCGTCGACACGGCGACCGGTCCCGGTGGTACGGTGCCGGAGCCTGCCACATGGGCGATGATGATCCTGGGCATGGGTGCGGTCGGCGGCGCGTTGCGTCGTCGCTCGGTCAAGGTCGCTTTCGCGCATTGATCGAGACGGAGGCAGGGCCGGAGGGGATTCCATCCGGCCCTGCGCCTACCTAGATAAGGGGCGATGTCGACGCCCACGCCAGACCGGTTCAACGAAGAAAACGCCACCTACGCGATCCGCGGCTCCGACACGCCCGATCTCGACGCGGGCGTCGCGGCGATCCGCAACGTGCTGAAGACGCTGCCGCAGCGGTCCGGCGTCTATCGAATGCAGGATGCGCGCGGCGACGTGCTGTACGTCGGCAAGGCGCGGTCACTGAAACAGCGTGTCTCGAACTACACGCAGGTCAAGGCGCTGCCCAAGCGGCTCCAGCGGATGGTGTCGCAGACCCGGTCGATGACGATCGTCACGACCAATAACGAGGCGGAGGCGCTGCTGCTCGAGGCGCAGCTGATCAAACGCTATCGCCCCGCCTACAACGTCCTGTTGCGCGACGACAAAAGCTTCCCATTCATCCTGCTGCGCGCCGATACCGATTTTCCGCGCGTCCAGAAGCATCGCGGTGCGCGGCGGGCGGTCGGCAACTATTATGGACCGTTCGCCAGCGCCGGCAGCGTCAACAACACGCTCAACGCCTTGCAGAAACTGTTCCTGCTGCGGTCGTGCACGGACGGGTTCTTCAAGACGCGCGACCGGCCGTGCCTGCTCTATCAGATCAAGCGCTGCTCCGCGCCGTGCGTCGGTCGCATCGACAAGGCGGGCTATGCCGAACTGGTCGGCGACGCGAAGGACTTCCTCGCGGGCAAGTCGACGCAGGTGCAGGCGAAGCTTGGCGCGCAAATGCAGACCGCGGCCGAGAATATGGACTTCGAACTGGCCGCGTTGCTGCGCGACCGGTTGAAGGCGCTGACCTTCGTGCAGGGAACGCAAGCGATCAACGCGGAGGGTGTCGGCGATGCCGACGTGTTCGCGCTGGCGTGCAAGGATGGGCTGACGGGTATCCAGGCGTTCTTCATCCGCGGCGGCCAGAATTGGGGACACCGCAGCTTCTTTCCCGCGCACACGGCGGAGGTGCCGGAGGAGGAGGTGCTGGTCAGCTTCCTGACGCAATTCTACGAGGATGTGCCGCCCGCGCGGCAAATCCTGCTCGACCGGGAACTGGGCGAGGGCGAGTTGCTGGCGCAGGCTTTGGGCGACGCCGCTGGGTACAAGGTCGTGCTGTCGGTGCCGCAGCGGGGCGATCGCCGCCGCCTGATGGAACAGGCGAAGCGCAACGCGATCGAGGCGCTGGAGCGGCGTCTGGCCGAATCCACGACTCAGGCGAAGCTGCTGCGCGAGGTCGCCGAACTGTTCGACCTGCCGGAGCCGCCCGACCGGATCGAGGTCTACGACAACAGCCACATCCAGGGCACCAACGCGCTGGGTGCGATGGTGGTCGCCGGGCCGGAGGGGTTCCGCAAGGGCCAGTATCGCAAGTTCAACATCAAGGGGAACGAGGCGCGGACCGACGACGATTTCGGCATGATGCGGGAGGTGTTCCGCCGCCGCTTCGCCCGCCAGCTGGAGGAGGCGCCCGACCGGGATGACTCGACATGGCCGGACCTCGTCCTGATCGACGGCGGCAAGGGTCAGTTGAACGCGGCGAAGGCGGTGCTGGAGGATCTGGGGATCGAGGATGTGTGCCTCGTCGGCGTCGCCAAGGGGCCGCATCACGGCCGCGACGGGCGCGAGGTCTTCCACATGATGGATGGGCGCGAGTTCCAGTTGCCGGTCAACGCCCCCGTGCTGTTCTATCTCCAGCGGCTGCGCGACGAGGTCCACCGCTTTGCGATCGGGGCGCACCGGGAAAAGCGGGCGAAGGCGATCGGTGCGTCGCCGCTGGACGAGGTGCCCGGCATCGGCCCGGCGCGCAAGAAGGCGCTGCTGATGCATTTCGGCACCGGCCGCGCGGTGCGCAACGCCAGCCTCGACGACCTGAAACGCGCGCCGGGCGTGTCGGCGGCGGTCGCGCAGCAGGTGTATGATTTCTATCACGCGCGCTGAGCGAGCTGATCGCCAGACGGGCATCTGCACCGGAACAGCACAGCATCAGCGATTGCGGTGTGCCCCCGACCGGCTAAGCTGGGATCAGGGATTTGGGGGCAGACATGGTTCGGTACGGGTTGCTGGTGGGGGCGTGCATGGTCGCGGCCCCCGCATTCGCGAGTGAGACGCCGCTGTATCAGGCCGCGCCGGGCTGGATAAAGGCCGCTGCGCCGATCGACGCGGCGAAGCTGGATGCGGCATCGCCCGTCATCGTCCTGTTCGACAACCAGCAGCGGCTGGAGGGCGGGCAGGTCTGGTCCTATGTCGACACCGCCACGCGCATCGCCTCGCCGGAAATGCTGACGCAGGCGGGTACGCTGACCGCGTCGTGGCAACCCGATCAGGGCGACCTGATCGTCCACCGCGTTCAGATCCTGCGCGGCGGCGAGACGATCGACGTGCTGGCGGGCGGCAAGCGCTTCACCGTGCTGCGGCGCGAAGAGCGGCTGGAGCGGCTGGAGATGAACGGCGTCCTGACCGCGACGCTGGCGGTCGAGGGGTTGCGGCTGGGCGACGTGCTGCGCCTGACGATCTCGACGACGAACAAGGACGCGGCGCTCGGCGGCAAGGTCCAGACGATCGCGCAACTTCCCGTCGCGCCGGTCCGCGCGGGCCTTGCCCGCATCCGCCTGACCTGGCCTGAGAAGGATGCGGTTCAGTGGAAGACTTATGCGGAAGGAGCGAAGCCGCTGGTCACCACCGCGGACGGATACCGCGAGGTGACCTTCGACGGCATCCTGCCGAAGCAGCCCGAACTGCCGAACGATGCGCCGGTCCGTTTCGTCCGTCCGCCGATCGTGGAGGCGACGACCTTTGCGAGTTGGTCGGCCGTGTCGCAGACGATGGCGCCGCTCTATGCCACCGCCGGCCTGATCCCGGCGGGCAGCCCGCTGGCCACCGAAGTGGCGAGGATCGCCGCGGCGACGCCCGACCCGCTGAAGCGGGCGGCGCTCGCGCTGGAGCTGGTGCAGGGCAAGATCCGCTATCTGTTCAACGGCATGGCGGGCGGTAACTACACGCCGCAGAAGCCCGCCGACACGTGGTCGCTGCGCTATGGCGACTGCAAGGCGAAGACGCTGCTGCTGCTCGCCATCCTGCACGAACTGAAGATCGATGCGGAGCCGGCGACCGCGCCGGCGCAGGCGGGCGATGTGTTCGACACGCGCCTGCCGTCCGCGGCGGCGTTCGACCATATCATCGTCAAGGCGAACGTCGCCGGCGAGACGCTGTGGCTGGACGGTACGATGAACGGTGTGACGCTGGCCGACATTCGCGACGTGCCGACATTCCGCCATGTCCTGCCGATCCGCGCGGCGGGGTCCGACCTCGTCGCCGTGCCCTTCCACCCCGATGCCCGGCCGGAGGTCGAGGCGGCGGTCGAATACGATCAGCGGGCGGGCGTGTCGCTGCCGACGCTGGTGACCGTGACGATGAAGGTGCGCGGGCAGAGCGGGTCGATGATGAACCTCGTCGCTCAGCAGGCGACGCCGGATCAGAAGCGCGACATGGTGCAGAAGGTGGTCGGCAATATCGTGTCGAATGCGCGGCTGACCGACCAGTCGCTCGCCTATGATCTCGTCACCGGCGTCGCCACCGTGACTGGGCGGGGCATCGTGTCCAGCCCGTGGGGGAAGGAGCGGGGCCGCTGGCGCACGGCGCTGGATGGCACGATGTCCGACATCAACTTCACGCCGGATCGCGGCCGGGCGGCGTGGCGCGCGATCCCGGTCGCGGTCGGCCCGGCGAAGCGGATGGCGATGCACACGCGCCTGTTGCTGCCGCAGGGGGGCAAGGGCTTCGTGCTGGAGGGTGACCAGAGTCTCGACGAGGTGATCGCCGGCCGCCGCATCGTTCGAAAGAGCGCGCTGGCGGGCGATGTCGTCACGATCGACGACGAACTCGCCACCGTCGCGCCGGAGATCGCACCCGCCGACATCCCCGCCACCCGTGCCAGGGTCGCTCTGGCCAAGACGCGGACGTTGCAGGCGGCGGCGCCGGTCGATCTGCCGTCGCGCTTCCAGGTCGTGGCGGAGGCGCGGCGATCGGGCGCGCTGAAGCCGATCCTCGCCGCCTATGCGAAGTCGATCGCCAACGATCCGGAGGATGTCGCGGTCTACATCAACCGCGCCAGCTTCCTCGCGAACACCTACGATCGGCCCGCCGCGATCGTCGACCTGACCAAGGCGCTGTCGATCGAACCGACGATCGACACCTATCTGTGGCGCGCCGGGCTCTATGAGCAGGGTGGTGAGAAGGCGAAGCAGCAGGCCGATCTCGACGAGGCGCTGAAGCTGGATCCGTCGTCGTTCGCGGCGATCAACACGATGGCGCGCTATCGCCTCGACGCGGGCGACAAGGATGCCGCGATCGCGATGATCCAGGAACGGATCGATGCCGGCGGCAAGGAAGCGGGCGACTATATGGCGGCGAAGGCCGACCTGCTCGCCCGCGCGGGCGATGGCGACGGCGCGCTGGTCGCGATCGACGAGGCGGTGAAGGACAATCCGGGCAGCGCACAGCTGCTGAATTCGCGCTGCTGGATCAAGGGCACGCTGAACGTGCAGCTCGATACCGCGCTGAAGGATTGCACGCGCTCGATCGAACTCAGCGAGAGCCGGGTGTCCGCCCTCGATAGCCGGGCGATGGTCTATTACCGGATGAACCGTTTCGACGACGCGCTGGCGGACCTGACCGCGGCGCTGGACGATGCGCCGGAACTCGCCGCCAGCCTGTACATGCGCGGCATCATTCGCGGGAAGCAGGGCGCCGCTCCGGAGTCGAAGGCCGATCTGGCCTCCGCCCGCCTGATCTCGCCATTGATCGACCGGGATTATTCGCGCTTCGGGATCAAGCCTTAGCGTCAATGGGGGCGGTCGGCCCGGTGATCCGCCACCGCCTTTGCGCTTTCTTCACCAACCGCCCGTACGCATACGGTCATGACGACCCCCGTCTTCCTCACCGTCGACACCGAGTTCGCCTGGCGTCACCACAGCGCCGGCCACGATGTCGACGGCATCTACAGCCGATCGCTGGAGCCCGCCGGCGTCGGGCTCTCGTACCAGCTCGACAGGCTGGCGGAGCACGGGCTGAAGGCCTGTTTCTTCGTCGATCCGATGCCGGCGATGACGTTCGGCCTCGCCCCCGTCCGCCGGATGGTCGACACGATCCTGGAGGCCGGGCAGGAGGTGCAGCTTCACCTTCACCCCAACTGGACGGCGGCGCGCGCGGGCGACCGGGGTGCCGCCCATGCCCGCTTCGCGCTGCATGAATATGGCTATGCGGAGCAGCGCCATTTGATTGCCGGCGCGACCGACCTGCTGATGGCGGCGGGAGCGCCCGCGCCGACCGCGTTTCGCGCGGGCTCCTACGCCGCCAACGACGACACGCTCGCGGCCTTGGCGGATTTGGGCTTCGTCTACGACAGCAGCCACAATGGCGCGGAGCCGGACAGCCTGATTTCGCTGCCACGCCGCCATATCGCCCCGGTCGCGCGCGAGGTCATCGAGGTGCCGGTGACGGTGATCGAGGACGCACCGGGCAGCCTGCGCACGTTCCAGCTCTGCGCGCTGTCGTCCGGCGAAACCTATGATGCGCTGGAGCATGCCGCCGTCGCGGGCCACGCCGCGGTGACGATCGTCAGCCACGGTTTCGAACTCGCCAATCGCGCCGGCACCCGCGCCAACGGCGTCCACGTCCGCCGGTTCGAGGCGCTGTGTGCGATGCTCGCCGACCTGCGCGACGTGCTTCCAACCCAGCATTTCGCCGACGACATACCGCTGAAGCTCGACCGCGACGACCGTCCGCTCGCCCCCGATGCGCTGCGGACCCGTTGGCGGCAGGCGGAGCAATTGTGGTCGAACCTGGTGGAGGAGCGCGCCGCGTGAGCGCGTTATGAGCCAGGCTGGTGCGCTCCGGCTTCAGGTCGGAGCCCGCACGCTTGCGACGATCCCGCGCCGGCTGGTGCGTGTCGGCCTGTCGCTCGACGCGGCGCTGGCCGGCCAGATGCCGGTATTGCCGCCGCTGGGTGACGCGCACGGCTATCGCATCACCTCGTTGCCCGACACGGTTGCCGGGTGCGGCCTGCTCCCGGACCGGCTGTTCCGCCACGTCCAGCAGCGGTACGTCCGGCGCTGGACCGACCTGACGATCGGGCACGACGCGTGGCTGGCCGGCCTGTCGGCCAATGCGCGGTCGGGGTTGAAGCGCAAGGGCAGGAAGCTGGCAGGCGAAGGCCGGCTCGACATGCGTCGCTATCGCGACCGGGACGGCATCGCGGTGTTCCACGCGCTTGCCCGGCCGCTGTCGGCGACGACCTATCAGGAAAAGCTGCTCGACGCTGGTCTGCCGGAGGACCCAGCCGCGCTGCTCGCCGCCGCCGATCGTGATGGGGCGCGCGCGTGGCTGATGCTGCTGGACGATCGGCCGATCGCCTATCTTTGCTGCACGGCGGAGGGGACGGCGCTGCGCTACGATCATGTCGGGCATGATCCGGGCTGGGGCGGGTGGTCGCCCGGCACGATCCTGCATGCCCAGGCGATGGCCGACCTGTTCGAGGAAGCGCGGTTCGCGCGGTTCGATTTTACCGAGGGCGATGGTCAGCATAAGCGGCTGTTCTCCACTGGTGGTGTGGACTGCGCCGACCTGCTGCTGCTGCGGCCGAGTGTCGCGAACCGGGGAGCGCTGGGGGTACTGTCCGGATTCGATTTCGGGGTCGGGCTGGCGAAGCGGCTGACGGCGGTGCCGGCGTTGAAGCGGCTGGCGGATCGCGTGCGGCGCTAAATCCTTCGCCTGAACGGGGAGGATTAGCTTCAGCCTGTTCCCGCAACCCGCTACACCGGCGGGCATGCACCTGCTGACCGACGCCATCGTCCTCGCGACGCGCGCGCATGGCGAGCATGGGCTCGTCGCGCGGGCGTTGACGCGCGACGACGGGGTCCAGCCCGGTTACGTCCGCGGGGGTCGGTCGCGGCGGCTGCGGCCGGTGCTGCAACCGGGCAACACCATCCGTGGCGAGTGGCGGGCGCGGACCGCGGAGCAATTGCCCGCGCTGACCGTCGAGCCGTTGCACAGCCGCTCCGTCCTGCATGCCGAGCCGCTGCCCGCCGCCGGCATCGCCTGGGTCACCGCGCTGACCGCGACCGCGCTGCCGGAGGCGCAGCCCTATCCGCGGCTGCACGACGGCCTCGACGCCGTGTTGTCGGCGATCGAGGCGGCTCCGGCTGCGCGGGGGTGGGCGGGAACGTTGGTGCGGTACGAGCTGCTGCTGCTCGCCGAACTCGGCTTCGGGCTCGACCTGTCGGGCTGCGTCGTCACCGGCACGACGGGCGATCTCGCCTTCGTCAGCCCCAAGAGCGGCGGCGCGGTCAGTCGCGTCGGCGCAGCGGGGTATGAGCGTCAACTATTCCCGCTGCCCGCATTCCTGATCGACGGCGGTCAACCGGATGGCGGCGATCTCCTTGCCGGACTGGCGATCACCGGGCATTTCCTGACCCGCGATATCCTGACGGATCGGCGCGCGGAGCCGCTGGCGGCGCGCGAGCGGCTGGTCGATCGGCTGAAGAGGGCGGTTGCGTGACCGCGCCGGTGTCGCCAAGGGCGAGCGCGAACACAGGAGACGACATGGCGCTCATCGCACTGCTCGCCGGCGACGGCATCGGCCCGGAAGTCACCGCGGAGGCGCGGCGCGTGCTGGAGGCGCTCGACCTCGGCCTGACGTTCGGGGAGGCTCCCGTCGGCGGCGCGGCGTACCGTGCGGCGGGACATCCGCTGCCGCCCGAGACGCTCGACCTTGCTCGCCGCGCCGATGCGATCCTGTTCGGTGCGGTCGGCGATCCCGCCTTCGACATGCTGGAGCGCGCGTTCCGGCCGGAGCAGGCGATCCTCGGCCTGCGCAAGGAACTCGGCCTGTTTGCCAACCTGCGCCCGGCGAGGCTGTTCGCCGGGCTGGAGGATGCGTCCGCGCTGAAGCCGGAAATCGCGCGGCGCATCGACCTCGTCATCGTCCGCGAGCTGACCGGCGACGTGTATTTCGGCGAGAAGGGCCGCCGCACGACGACGGAGGGTTTGCGCGAGGGTCACGACCTGATGCGCTACGACGAAAACGAGGTGGCGCGGATCGCGCGGGTGGGGTTCGAGACGGCGCGCACCCGCCGCAGCATCCTGTTGTCGGTCGACAAGGCCAACGTCCTCGAAACCTCGCAATTGTGGCGCGACGTGGTCGTGGAGGTGTCGGCCGATTACCCCGACGTCGCGCTCAGCCACATGTATGTCGACAATGCCGCGATGCAGATGGTGCGCGATCCCGGGCAGTTCGACGTGATCGTCACGGGCAATCTGTTCGGCGACATCCTGTCGGATCAGGCGTCGATGTGCGCCGGGTCGATCGGCATGCTGCCCTCCGCCGCACTCGACAGCGCGGGCAAGGGCCTGTTCGAGCCGATCCACGGTTCCGCGCCCGACATCGCCGGGCAAGGTAAGGCCAACCCCTGCGCCGCGATCCTGTCTGCGGCGATGATGCTGCGCCACTCGCTGGCAATGCCGGCGCCGGCCGACCGGATCGAGGCGGCGGTGGCGGCGGCGATCGCCGGCGGCGCGCGAACCGGCGATCTGGGCGGCACGCTGTCCACGACCGCGATGGCCGATGCGGTGCTGGCGGGGCTGTGAGAGGTCGACGCCCGTGACGGAACTGCTCGACCTCGCGGTGGTCGTGCCGACGTTCAACGAGCGTGGCAATGTCGCGACGCTGGTGGCGCGGCTGGATCAGGCGCTGTCGGGCATCCGTTGGGAAGTGATCTTCGTCGACGACGATAGCCCGGACGGCACCGCCGACGAGGCGCGCTCGCTCGGCCGCGTCGATACCCGCGTCCGCGTCATTCACCGGATCGGCCGCCGTGGGCTATCGTCGGCCTGTATCGAGGGGATGTGCGCCACCGCCGCGCCGGTCGTCGCGGTGATCGATGGCGACATGCAGCATGACGAGACGCTGTTGCCGGCGATGCTGGCGCAGTTGCAGGCGGACACCACGCTGGACGTGGTGGTCGGATCGCGCTTCTGCGAGGGCGGCTGCACGGGCGAGTGGGACCCCGACCGCGTCGCCAAGTCGGCGCTGGCGACGCGCCTGTCCGGCTATATTTTGAAGACCGGCCTGACGGACCCGATGAGCGGCTTCTTCATGATCCGCACCGCGGTGGCGCGGGCGCTGTCGCCGCGGCTGTCGGGTATCGGGTTCAAGATCCTGCTCGACCTGATGACCGCCGCGCCGGTGCCGATGCGCTTCGTCGAACTTCCCTATGTTTTCCGCGTCCGGACCGAGGGCGAGTCGAAGCTCGATCACGTCGTGGCGATGGAGTATTTGATCGCGCTGTATGATCGCCGGTTCGGGCGGTTCGTACCGGTGCGGTTCGCGATGTTCTCCGCGATCGGCGCGATCGGGGTGGGCATGCACATGGCCGTGCTGTCGCTGCTCTATCTGGCGATGGGCGTCAGCTTTTTGTCGGCGACGATCGTCGCGACGCTGGCGGCGATGACCGGAAACTTCTTCCTGAACAACGCACTGACCTATCGCGACCGGCGGCTGAAGGGGTTCAGGCAACTGGCCGACGGGTGGGTGTCGTTCTGCGTCGTCTGCGCGGTCGGGGCGGTCGCGAATGTCGGCGTCGCGGCATTCCTGCACGATGTCCACAACGACGCATGGGCGTTGTCCGCGCTGGCGGGGGTGCTGGTCGGTGCCGTGTGGAACTACGCGCTGTCGTCGCGCTTCGTTTGGGGGCGGTACTGATCCCGCGGAAGGTTAGGCTAAGGTTAGTCCAACGCGGCGTTTCGCCAAAGCCGTCGGGATGTCAAAGAACGGTTCGATCCAACGCATATAGCGGACCTCCGCCATGTAGGACAGCGGCCGCTCACGGCCAACTCCTCAGCCACATCCAGCGCAGGAACGACCGTTCCCCGGCCAGCGGCGCGGCGGAAAGGATCGGGTAGAAATACACGAACAGGCCGGCGACGAGCAGTAGATACGCTTCGTCCCGGCGGTCCACCCTCGCACGCCAGTGGTCGAACGCGACCGCGATCGGGATCGCCAGCCATATGCCGGGCAGGTAATAATAATAGAAGAACCCCAGCGACTTGGGGATCGCCGGCCAGATCGCGAACGACGCGATCCACAGCCCCGCCGCGACGCCCAGGCGCACGTCGCGCGTCCTGATCCAGCCCCAGGCGCACGCGGCGACCGCGACCAGTCCGCCCCACCACACCGCCGGGTTGCCGACGAGCAGGATGCCGCGCTGCGCCCAGTCGACGCGTTCGTACAGATACCAGATCGGGCGGATGTCGAGCGGCCACGTCCACCACGCCGACTGATAGGTGTGCGGCGGCAGCACCTGCGTCTGCTGCTGGTACATCGTCCACTGGAACGGGATCAGCGTCCGCCACGTCAGCGGCTGTTCGGCGTAGAAGAATGCCGGCAGGAACGTCGCGAAATACACCGCGACGCTGCCCAGCCCGAGCACCGCCAGCGCCACCTCCGCGTCCAGCCCGCGCCAGCGATCCGGACGCCCGCGCCGCAGCAGCACGAACGCGATGCCGGCGAACGCCACGTATGGCGCGGCGGTCCACTTACAGGCGGTCGCGAGCCCCAGCATCGCCGCGCCAGCCGCCCAGCGTCGCCCGACTCGTCCCGGTGGCGCATGCATCGCCCACAGCAGGCACACCGCGCCACCGACCACGAACGCCGCCATGAACCCGTCCAACATCGCGATCCGCGCCTGCACGAACACGGTGAAGTTCAGCGCGGTCAGCACCGCACCCATGACTGCCGGTCGCATCCGCCGCGTGCCCAGCCACAGCAGCGCGAACACGCCCGTCACGACGCCCGTCGCGGCCACGCTCGACAGCGCCCGCCAGCCGAGCGAGGTATCGCCGAACAGCCAGATTCCCAGCCCGATCAGCTCCTTGGCGAGCAGAGGATGCTCGATATTCTGCGGCCGGGCGAGCGCCAGCAGCGTCCGCGCGGCGGGGACGTAATGCACCTCGTCGAACACCAGACTGGTCGGCGTCGCCAATCGCCAGCCGAACAGCGATTGCGCGGCCACCGCGATCAGCAGCGCGACGGGCCAGGGTCTATCGGCGAAACGGCGGAGGACAGCGGACACGCCCCCGTCATGCCGTCGTTCGGCTTTTCCTTGCAAGGGACCGCGCACCGGGGGCAAAGCGGCGGGCATGAAGCGCAAGACCGGCCAGGACCGCACGATCACCCAGAACTGGCGTCCCGCGACCCAGGCGGTCCGCGGCGGCACCGCGCGGTCCGAATATGGCGAAACGTCGGAGGCGTTGTTCCTGACCTCGGGCTACGCCTACGACTGCGCGGGCGACGCGGCGGCGCGGTTCGCGGGCGAACAGGTCGGCATGACCTATTCGCGGCTCCAGAACCCGACGGTCGAGATGCTGGAACAGCGTATCGCCCTGCTGGAGGGCGCGGAAGCGTGCCGGACGATGGCGACCGGCATGGCGGCGATGACCGCGGCGCTGCTGTGCCAGTTGCAGCAGGGCGACCATCTGGTCGGCGGGCGCGCCGCGTTCGGATCGTGCCGGTGGTTGACCGATACGCTGCTGCCGAAGTTCGGCATCGCCACGACGGTGGTCGATGCGCGCGACCCGCAGGCGTTCGTCGACGCGCTGCGCCCCGAAACCAAGGTGTTCTTCTTCGAGACGCCCGCGAACCCGACGATGGATGTGGTCGACCTCGCCGCCGTCTGCGCGATCGCTCGCGAGCGGGGGATCACGACGGTCGTCGACAACGCCTTCGCGACGCCGGCGCTGCAACGGCCGATGGAGTTCGGCGCGGATGTCGTCGCCTATTCCGCGACGAAGATGATGGACGGGCAGGGCCGCGTGCTGGCCGGTGCCGTCTGCGGGACGCAGGACTGGATCGACAACACGCTGCTGCCCTTCACGCGCAACACCGGGCCGACGCTGTCGGCGTTCAACGCGTGGGTGGTGCTGAAGGGGCTGGAGACGCTCGACCTGCGCATCCGTCGTCAGTCGGAGAATTCGGTCAAGGTCGGCACCTTCCTAGAGGGGCGCGTGGCGCGCGTGATGCATCCCGGTCTGCCGAGCCATCCGCAGCACGAGCTGGCGATGGCGCAGATGAGCGCCGCCGGCCCGATCTTCGCGCTGGAAGTGCCCGGTGGGCGCGAGCAGGCGCATGCCCTGCTCGACGCGCTGGAGCTGGTCGATATCAGCAACAACATCGGCGACTCGCGTTCGCTGATGACGCATCCCTCCTCGACCACGCACAGCGGCGTCGCCGAGGAAAAGCGGCTGGAGATGGGCATCGGCGAGGGCATGTTGCGTCTGAACGTCGGGCTGGAGGACGCGGACGACGTGATCGAGGACCTCGATCAGGCGCTCAGGCGTGCCGGCCTATGACGTTCGACGCGATGAAGAGCCTGTTCGGCTATGCGGCGACGACGCGCGACGTGACGGTGCGCGTCGCCGTCAGCTACCTGCCCGAACAGTCGGAGCCGGGGCGGGGCCGCTGGTTCTGGGCCTATCACATCCGCATCGAGAATGACGGCACCGCACCGGTGCAGCTGCTGACCCGCCACTGGATCATCACCGATGGCCGCGGGGCGCGCCATTCGGTGGAGGGCGAGGGGGTGGTCGGCGAACAGCCGCTGATCGAACCGGGTGCGAGCTTCGACTATGTCTCCGGCTGCCCCCTCGCGACGCCCTCGGGGGCGATGCAGGGTACGTACCGGATGGTCGCCGAGGACGGCACGCTGTTCGACGCGGACATCCCGCGCTTTGCGTTGCATGCGCCGACGGTGTCGCAGTGACGGGGTATCACGCGACGCCGCATGAGCGAATCGCGCGGGCCAGCACTCCTTTCCGGAGGGCAACGGCATGAAGCGCACCCACCTCCCGCTCAATGGTCTGCGCGTGCTCGACGCCGCTGCGCGGCATCTGTCGTTCACGCGCGCGGCGGACGAGCTTGCCGTCACGCCCGCCGCCGTGGGCCAGCAGATCAGGGCGCTGGAGGATACGCTGGGCGTCGTGCTGTTCCGGCGCACCACGCGCGGGCTGGAGCTGACGCCGGAGGGCGAGGCCGGGCTCGCGCCCTTGCGCGACGGTTTCCTCCAGTTCGAGGAAGCGGTGCGGGCGATGCAGGCGGGGCAGTCGTCCAAGTCGCTGACCATCGCCGCGCCGCGCGACCTGACCGACAAGTGGCTGATGCCGCGCTTGGCCGCGATCGCCGCCGCCGACCGTGATCTGCGCTTCGTGCTGATCGGCGCGGACGAGACGGTCGACTTCACGCAAGCCAATCTCGACCTCGCGATCCGCTGGGGCGAGGGGCCGGGCGAGCATGAGGGCGAGGCGCTGGAATCGGACGGGATGGTCACCGTCGCCGCACCCGCCGTGGCGATCGACGCGCCGCTGATCGCGTGGCCGGGGTCGCCCGACGATACGGGCGCGCTGGTGCGGGTCGACGATGCCGGGCTGGCGATCGACGCCGCCGCCGCCGGGCTCGGCCGCGCGACCGTGCCGCAACTGCTCGCCGCCGCCGATCTGGCGTCGGGCCGGGTGATCGCGATGGGCGATCCGGTGCCGTCGCGGCTCGGCTATTGGCTGGTCGCGCCGTTGCCGCAGTGGCGGCAGGCGAAGGTCCGCGCGCTGGTCGACGCGCTGGCGCAATGAAGGCGATGTTCGACAGCGAGCGGCTGTGGATGCGCCCGCTGTCGACCGACGATGCGGAGGCGCTGCACGACGCGTATCGCGACGTCGACCTGATGCGCTGGTGGTCGAGCGCGCCGCATGCCGATCTGGCGGAAACGCGCGCCTATCTGATGCCGCGCAAGGCACCTGATGCGTGGGTCAGCTGGGCGATCACGCTGGACGGCACCGCGATCGGCACCGTGTCCGCGCACCGGCGTCGGCCGGGCGTATACGAGATCGGCTATCTGCTCGTCCGCCGATACTGGGGGCAGGGCTACGCGCGCGAGGCGGTGGCGCGGCTGATCGACCTGCTGATCGCGGAGGAGGGTGCCCGCCGCATCTTCGCCGATACCGACCCGGACAATGCCGGCTCGATCGCCCTGCTGGAACGCCTCGGCTTCCGCCGCGAGGGCCTGCTGCGCGAGGAGTGGGAAACCCATATCGGCATCCGCGACACCCTGCTGCTGGGACTTCTCGCGCGCGAGTGGCGCTGTCCTACAGAGGATTGAGGGAGTACATGGAGCAGGCTCTTTGACATTGTGGTCCGCGTGTCTGCTGGCTTGGCGCTTACGTGAAATTCGCTCGGCTAGGATGCTTTTTTTAGTCGTTAGCTGCCCCTCCGACGACGACGCCGCGCCTTGGTGGCACTCTCGGTCTCGGCATACTCTGTTGGCAGCACGTACTTGCCCGAGCGATCGTATAGGCCATCGTTCTTCGCTGAAAATGCCTTGAACAGCAGAAGCGCTCGCCAGCCGACGAACCCAAACCAAATCACATCGAAAGCGATGGCCGCGAGGACTACAACCGAGATTTCAAGACTGGCTGGTATCGGGCGAAGAAGAAGGGCGAAAAACCACGGGACCATCCCGACGAGAAGTGTCAAATTCCCAGCAGTAGTGATTGGCTTGCGCCTGAGGTCCCAGTCAACGAACCTGCGAATAAGTGTGGCCAGTCGCACCGGTACCATTTCTCACGTCGCGGCTATATCCGCAATTGGGCGTGAGCAGTCGTCCAGCGCGGACCAATCGCACACCGTTTTGACCGAAATGGAGGACACCTGTCCGGCGCCTCCACTTCCTCCACTTCGCCTGCATTATCCTGCGAAATCAGCAGCTCGGAACCGCGCGCTTCCAGCACCGACACCCCCGACTGCTCCCGTCGCGAAACCCCGAACCCGTCAGTTCTTCAACCGCCATCCGCGCCGCAGCAGCACGTAGCAGGCGACGCCGAGCGCCACGTCGATGCCCAGCACCACCAGCGATCCGACGAACACCGGCGAATCGGCGATGCCGAGGAAGCCGTAACGAAAGCCGGAGATGATGTAGAAGAACGGGTTGGCGTGGCTGAACGCGCGGAAAGCCGGAGCGAGCTTGTCGACCGAGTAGAAGGTGCCCGACAGCAGCGCGAGCGGGGTGACGACGAAGTTGGTCACCGCGGCGGCGTGGTCGAACTTCTCCGCCCAGATCGACGTCAGCACGCCGAGGAAGGCGAGGAACAGCGACCCGAGCAGGCCGAACCACAGGATCGCCAGCGGTGCGTGCGGGGTGACGTGAACGCCGGGGTACAGCGCCATCGCCGCCCACACGACGATGCCGACGATGATCGCCCGCGTCACCGCGCCGCCGACCAGCGCCGACAGCAATTCCATCGTCGACAAAGGCGGTTGCAGATAATCGACGATCGTCCCCTGGATCTTGCCGACCAGCAGCGAGAAGCTGGCATTGGCGAAGGCGGGGCCCATCATCCCCTGGCTGATGATGAGGCCCGGCGCGATGAAATCGGCGAACGCGACCTCCGATCCGCCGACCAGAACCGGGCGTTTCGCGCCCGTCGCGACGGTGAAGACGACGAGGAACAACAGCGTCGTGATCGCCGGTGCCCAGATCGTCTGGAGCTGCACCTTGAAGAAACGGCGCACCTCCTTGATATAGAGGGTGCGAAGGCCGCCCCAGTTGATGTTCCGGATGACGGGCACGCCGGGGGCGTTCCTCACCAAAGTTTGACCGATCGGGGGCTGGCTGCTCATGGCGGGGTCGGGTACTCCCTGCGGCTGCCGCCCGCAACGATGACGATAAGGAATACGCATGTCCTGGACCGACGAGCGGATCGATACGCTCAAGACGATGTGGGAGGCCGGCCAGACCGCCAGCCAGATCGCCGAGGCGCTGGGGCAGGGCGTCAGCCGCAATGCCGTGATCGGCAAGGCGCACCGGCTGGGCCTTCAGGCGCGCCCGTCACCGGTGCGCGCGAACGACTCGGCGGCGACCGCTGCCGCAGCCGCGCCGACACCGGCGCCAATGCCAGCGGCTGCACCGCCGCCGGCGCCCGTCGTAGCGGCTGCTCCGCCGCCGCCGCCCGTGGTCGCACCGGTCGCCGCGCCGCCGCGCGCTGCCGCGCCGGAGATCGAGGACGAGGACGAGGCGGAGGAGGCTGCACCCGCCGTCGTTGCAGCGCCTCCCGCGCCGCCGCAGCCGATCATGCGCTCGGTCGGCCCCGGTGGCTTCCTGCGTCAGGCGCCGGGCGAGCAGCAGCCGCCGATCGCCCCCGCGCCGCCGCGCCGGCTGGTTCCGGCCAAGCCATCGGCGGAGATCGCGGGCAAGACCAGCCTGCTCGATCTGAACGACCGCATCTGCAAATGGCCGCTGGGCCATCCGGGCGAACCCGATTTCCACTTCTGTGGTGAGAAGGTGAACCCGGGCTTCCCGTACTGCGTCGATCATTGCGGCCACGCCTATCAGGCGCAGCTCCCCCGCCGCGACCGCCGCCCGCCGCCGCCGCTGCCCTTCGGTGGCCCGCGCGTCCGGTAGGTCCGATGCCCCTCCTCCAGGCAGGAGGGGCGTCCAGTCCCGCTTCGGCACGCACAGGATGCTTGCCTGCGCTTAACCGATATGAAAGTCGGTCAGGCTAGCATGGGACGATCATGACCGATCAGGCATTCTCCGACGAAGACGGCTCGACAGCCGGCGGCACCACCAGCCGCCGTGCGCTGATGCTCGGCGCGGTCGGGGCGAGTGCGGTGGTGTCGATTCGACCCGCACTGGCGCAGACCGCCGGCTCCGTCCTGAACTGCGAGATCGCGGTGCCGGAGCGCACGCGCGCCGGTAACTGGATCACCGCGGACGGCAAGACGGTAGCCTCCGGCACCAAGGGGGCGTTCCCACCCGCCAGCCGCGCCTACAAGGGCGAGGAGGTGAAGCGCGCGCTGAACGGCAGCACGCTGCCCGGCACCGATACCGAGCGCAGCCGCGCCTACGTGAATTATATCCGACGCCTGCAACGCGGGCAGGGCGGATTCACGTGTTTCGCCTCGTTGCAGATGCCGCGCTGATCCCATGCGCCTGCGCGCCGAGCGGGCGACCGTGTCCGTGCCGCTCGACGCGTTCGTCGCGGTCCTTCACCGCCCGTCCGGTGCGACCCACCTGCTGACCGAACCCGCGCCGCAAATCCTGACCGCGCTGGGCGACGAGGCGGTGACGCTAGACGAACTGCTGGTGCGGCTGGCGTCGGGCTTCGATCTCGGCAGCCGTGCACGGGAGGCGCTGTCGGCACGCGTTGCGGAGCTAGTCGACATCGGCCTGATCGTCCCGGAATGAGACATTCGGTCCACCTTCGGATCGGCCCGGCTGCGTTCCGCATCGGGTCCGACTGGGCCGCGCCGGTCGATGCGCTCGCCGACCTGTACCGCGACTATCCGGTGCCCGACGTGCCCGACTTCACCGTCCGGCTGGAGGCGACACGCCCGTGGCGGCGCTGGCTGCGTCCGTCGGTGCAGATCAATGGCGACTATATGCTACCGGAGGCCGCGCCGCTGCCGCTGGCGCACGGGCTGCTCGCCGCCGAGATGGGCATGAACCTGCAACTTGCGCTCGGCTGGCGGCGTCATCTGCTGCTGCATGCGTCGGCGGTGGAGCGGAACGGCCGCGCGCTGCTGATGAGCGGCGAATCGGGCGCGGGGAAGTCCACGCTGGCGGCATTGCTGATGGGGCGCGGCTGGCGGTTGATGGGCGACGAGTTCGCGCTGATCGCACCGGTGACCGGTATGGCGCACGCCTTTCCCCGGCTCGTGAGCCTGAAGGGCGGGGCGATCGGGGCGGTGGCGGGCGATCGCTGGGGTCCGCTGCTGCCGGGCACGCCGAAGGGTGACATCCGCCACCTCGTTCCCGACGCACGCGCCATCGCGGCGATGGACGAGCCGGCGCGGCCGGCGCTGCTGTTGTTCCCGCGCTTCGGCGAAGAGCGCGCGGTGCGGGAGATGCCGGCAAGCGAGGCGTTCGTGCGGCTGACTCAGGCATCGACGAACTACACGCTGCTGGGCGAGGCTGGGTTCGCGGCGCTGACCCGGCTGGTGACGGAGGTGCCGGCATTGGCGATCGACTATCCGGACAGCGAGACTGCGCTGGCGATGGTCGAGGAGCTTTGGCCATGAGAGCTGTCGTCGGGACCGACGCGATGCTGCTGGTGCGGGCGCTGCGCGACCCGACATCGGTTCTAGACTTGGACGCGGACGGCTGGACCGCGCTGCTGACGATCGCGCGGGCGGAGCAGCTGGCGGGAACGCTGGCGCACAGGCTGCACGGGCTGGCGGTGCCGCCGGCGGTCGCCGCGACCCTCGCCGATGCGCGCCAGATCGCGGAGCATGCCCGCCGCACCGCGCTGTGGGAGGCGAACGTCGTTGCGCGCGTCCTCTTGCCGCTGGGCGTGACGGTCGTGCTGTTGAAGGGTACCGCCTATGCCGCGAGCGGGCTGGCGGCGGGGCAGGGGCGATCGATCGGCGATTGCGACATCCTCGTGCCGCGCGAGGCACTGGAGACGGTGGAGACGGCGCTGATCGCGGCGGGATGGGAATGGGTGAAGCCGGACCCCTATGACGACGCCTATTACCGGCGCTGGATGCACGAACTGCCGCCGCTGATCCACCGCGAGCGTGACCGGATGATCGACGTGCATCACACGATCCTGCCGCTGACCGCGCGGCCGAAGCCCGATGCGGCGGCGCTGATCGCGGACGCCGTGCCGCTGGGCAACGGGCTGTCGGTGCTGTCGCCGACGGACATGATCGTTCACGCCGCCGCGCATCTGTTCGCGGACGGCGATCTGGCGGGGGGACTCCGCAACCTGTGGGACATTCGCCGCCTGATCGAGGAGTTCGGCAAGGACGGGCTGGCCGATCGTGCCGCGCATCACGGTTTGACCGCGCCTGTCGCAAGAGCGGTTCGACTGGCGGAGTCGCTGTTCGGCGACGGCCCCGCGACCGACCGCCTCTACTGCCGCCGCCTGCTGGCGCGCGACGGGTGGGGGAGGGCGACACGGCCGGCCACGCGGCTGGGCTTCTACGTCCGGTCGCACTGGCTGCGCATGCCGCCGGCGATGCTCGCGCGGCATCTCTGGATCAAATGGCGGAAAGCCGCTCCAGCGTAGGCATGAGTTCGGCGTATCCATCGATCGTCGCATCCGCGCCGAGGTCGCCGACCGGCCGGTCGAGGAAACCGAAGCTGCACGCCACGACCGGCACATGCGCCGCCTGCGCCGCCTTCACGTCGTAGATCGAATCGCCGACGAATGCCGGGCGCCCGCCGCCGCAGCGCGCGATCATCTCGATGATCGGATCGGGTTTGGGCTTGCCGCGTCCCGGCCCCAGCGTGTCGCCGCCGATCAGGCAGGCGAAGCGCGCGGTCAGGCCGAGTTCCTCGAGAATGCGTTTCGCGTAATGTTCCAGCTTGTTGGTCACGACGGCCAGCGTGACACCGCGGGCTGCGAGAGCGTCCAGCGCGTCGAGTGCTCCCGCATAGGGTTGCGTCAACACGACCATGTTCGCCTCGTAATAGTCAAGCAGGCGGCGGTGCAGCACGTCGAGTTCGGCATCGGTGCAGCCGCCGGTCGCGGCCATGCCCTGCGCCAGCATGTGCCGCGCGCCGCCCCCGATCATCGGCGTCACCTGATCGACGGTCAGCGTCGGTCGGCCGGCACTCTCCAGCGCGTGATTTACCGCAGCGGCGAGATCGCCCGACGTGTCGAGCAGCGTGCCGTCCATGTCGAAGCCGACGAGGTCGAAAAACGATGAAGTCTTGTCCATGATCGCCCGCAAGACGGCACCGCTATGGAAATGGCAAGATGTTCGTGGCACCGGCGCGGCATGAGCCAGCCTGATACCCCGGTCACCGCGCCTTTGGCCGTCATCGTCCTAGCCGCCGGCAAGGGCACGCGGATGAAATCCGATCTGCACAAGGTGCTGCACCCGGTCGCGGGGCGGCCGATGCTGCTGCACCTACTCGCCAGCCTCGACGGAGCGGGAGCCAGCCGCCGCGTCGTCGTCGTCGGTGCGTCGGGCGAGCAGGTCGAGGCGGCCGTCGCGGGCAGCGGCGTCGACATCGCGTGGCAGCACGAGCAGCTCGGCACCGCGCATGCCGCGTTGCAGGCGAAGGCGGCGCTGGCGGACTTCGACGGCATCGCGATCGTCTGCTTCGGCGATACGCCATTGCTGTCGACCGACACCGTGGCCCGGCTCGCGGCGCGGCTGGAGGCGGAGGATGCGCCGATGGTCGCGGTGCTGGGTTTCCGGCCGGCTGATGCCGCCGCGTACGGACGGGTGATCGCCGACGCTGACGGCACGATCCGCAAGATGGTCGAATACAAGGATGCGTCCGAGCAGGAACGTGCGGTCGACCTGTGCAATTCGGGCGTCACCGCCGTCCGCACCGCCGATCTCTGGCGCTTGCTGGAGGCGGTTGGCAACGACAATGCGGCGGGCGAATACTATTTGCCCGACATCGTCATGCTGGCGATCACCGAGGGAGCGCGTGCGGTCGCGATCGAGACGGGCGCGGACGAGGTCGCGGGCATAAACAGCCGCGCCGAACTGGCCGTGGTGGAAGAGGGCTGGCAGGTACAGCGCCGCCTGCGCGCGATGGCGGAGGGCGCATCGCTGATCGCGCCGGACACCGTCTGGTTCTCGCATGATACCGTCATCGGCCGCGACGTGACGATCGAACCCAATGTCGTATTCGGTCCCGGCGTGTCGGTCGCGGACGGCGCGGTGATCCACACGTTCAGCCATCTGGAGGGTGCGACGGTCGGCCCCCGGGCGGATGTCGGTCCTTATGCGCGCCTGCGTCCGGGTGCGGTGCTGGGAGCGAAATCCCGCGTGGGTAATTTCGTCGAAGTGAAGAAGGCGACGCTGGGCGAGGGGGCGAAGGCCAACCATTTGAGCTATATCGGCGACGCGGACGTAGGCGCGGGCGTCAACATCGGCGCAGGGACGATCACCTGCAACTACGACGGTTTCTTCAAGTATCGCACGACGATCGGGGCGGGGGCATTTATCGGCTCGAACTCCGCGCTCGTTGCGCCGGTATCGATCGGCGCAGGCGCGATCGTCGCGGCGGGATCGGTCGTGACGAAGGATGTCGCCGCCGACGCGCTGGCGCTGGTGCGGCCCGCGCAGGTCGAAAAGCGGGGCTGGGCCGCGCAGTTTCGAGCGCTGATGACGGCGCGGAAGGGTGGCAAGTGATATCGCTGCGTGATATCTTGCGGATATGAGGACTCTGGTCAACATACCCGACGACGACGTTGCTGCGCTCGATGAGCTTGCACAGCGCAATGGACGATCGCGCGCAGCGGAACTGCGTGTTGCCGTATCGCAGCACCTGCGTGATCGAAGCAGCAACGACTGGATCGCGCGCGGAGCAGGGTATTGGAAGCACCGCCAGGACGTTGGCGATGCTGTCGAGTATCAGCGCGCGATGCGCGAAGACCGCGACGGTTTCTGATCCGACGTGGAGCCGTTCTTCGACACCAATATCCTGATCGACTGGCTCGTCGATCGTCCGTCGGCAGCCGCCGAACTGCAACGCTATGGCCGGCATCGCATTAGTCGTGTCGTCTGGACGGAGATCCTAGCGGGGGAACGACCCCAGCAGCGAGCGACCGTTGCTCGCCTGCTGTCTCCGTTCGAGGTTGTCGAGATCGATGCGCACATAGCCGCCGCAGCGGCAGCGATTCGTCACGACACGCGGATGAAGTTGCTGGACGCGTACATTCTGGCAACAGCACGCGTGAACGGTGCGATGCTCGTCACCCGCAACACCAAGGACTTCCCCGCGGACATGCCCGGCATCCGCGTCCCCTATACCTTCTAGACAAAGAGACATTCCATGTGCGGCATCGTCGGCATCCTGAGTAACGAAGACGTCGCCGAGCGCCTGCTCGACGGCCTGCGACGGCTGGAATATCGTGGCTACGACTCGGCGGGCATCGCCACCGATCACGACGGCCGGATCGAGCGGCGGCGCGCGTCGGGCAAGCTGATGAACCTCGCTAAGGAGCTTGCGGCCGATCCGCTGCCGGGCCGGACCGGGATCGCACATACGCGATGGGCGACGCATGGCGGCCCAACGACCAACAATGCGCACCCGCATGCGACCGACGAAGTCGCGGTCGTGCACAACGGCATCATCGAGAACTTCAAATCCCTTCGCGACGAACTGATCGCGCGCGGCCGGGTGTTCACCAGCGAGACCGATACGGAAGTCGTCGCGCACCTCGTCAGCGAACAGGTGGAGGCTGGTCTGGAGCCGGTCGAGGCGGTGCGTACCGTGCTGCCGCGCCTGCACGGTGCATTCGCGCTGGCGATCCTGTTCCGTAAGCATCCCGACCTGCTGATCGGGGCGCGGCTTGGCTCGCCCCTAGTCGTCGGCCACGGCGACGGGGAGACATATCTCGGCTCCGACGCGCTGGCACTGGCCCCGCTGACCCAGCGCATCGCGTATCTGGAAGAGGGCGACTGGGTCGTCTGCACGCGCGACGGTGCGCAGGTCTACGATCAGCAGAACAACGCCGTCGAGCGGCCGATCACCATCTCCGGCGTCACGGGCGAACTGGTGTCGAAGGGCAACCACCGGCATTACATGCTCAAGGAAATCTACGAGCAGCCGATCGTCGTCGCCCAGACGCTGCGCTCCTACCTGCAACGCCTCGACGAGAAGGTGACGCTGCCGATCCCCGAAGGCGATCTGTCGGCGATCAAGCGGGTGACGATCGTCGCGTGCGGGACCAGCTTCTACGCCGGAATGGTCGCGCGGTACTGGTTCGAGCAGTTCGCGCGCGTGCCCGTCGACCTCGATGTCGCGTCCGAGTTCCGCTACCGCGCGCCGGTGATGGAGCCGGGCGGGCTGGCGTTGTTCATCAGCCAGTCGGGCGAGACGGCGGACACGCTCGCCGCGCTGCGCCACGCCAAGAAGGAAGGGCAGATGATCGCCGTCGTTTGCAACGTGCCCACCAGTTCGATGGCGCGCGAGGCGGACCTGTTGCTGCCGACTCATGCCGGGCCGGAGATCGGCGTCGCATCGACCAAGGCGTTCACCTGCCAGTTGGCGGTGCTGGCCGCGCTCGCCGCCAATCTCGCCCGCGCCAAAGGGCGGCTGTCGCATCTGGAAGAGCGGGCGATCGTCAAGCATCTGGCGGAGGCGCCCGCCGCGATCAACGCGGCGCTGGCCTATGACGAGGCGATCGAGGCGATGGCGGGCACCGTCGCGAGCGCGCGCGACGTGCTGTATCTGGGCCGCGGCACCGATTACCCGCTGGCGTTGGAAGGCGCGCTGAAGCTGAAGGAGATCAGCTACATCCATGCCGAGGGCTATGCCGCCGGCGAGATGAAGCATGGCCCGATCGCGCTGATCGACGAAAATGTGCCGGTGATCGTCATCGCCCCGTCCGGACCGCTGTTCGACAAGACGATCAGCAATATGCAGGAGGTGATGGCGCGCGGCGGCAAGGTCGTGCTCATCAGCGATTATGACGGCATCCAGGCGGCGGGAGAGGGCTGCGTTGCGACGATTACGATGCCCAAGGTCCACCCGCTGATCGCGCCGATCGTCTACGCGGTGCCGGTGCAGTTGCTGGCGTACCACGTCGCCGTCATGAAGGGTACGGACGTCGACCAGCCCCGCAACCTCGCGAAGTCGGTCACCGTCGAATAGCTGGCCGCCTGATGATTGGGGAGATCACGCCGTGTTGCTGAAGGATCGGGTCGCGATCGTGACCGGGGCGGGGGCCGGGCTCGGCCGTTCGCATGCGCTGCTGCTCGCACGCTACGGAGCGAAGGTCGTGGTCAACGATCTGGGCGACGGTGCCGACGCCGTTGCGGCCGAGATCGTCGCGGCGGGCGGCGAGGCGCTGGCGGCGACCGGGTCGGTGACCGACGAGGCTGCGGTGGCGGCGATGGTTGCAAATGCGCAGGAACGCTGGGGCCGGATCGACATCCTCGTCAACAATGCCGGCATTCTGCGCGACCTGTCGTTCGGCAAGATGAGCATCGCCGATTTCCGGCTGGTTGTCGACGTCCACCTGATGGGCGCGGTGATCTGTTCGAAGGCGGTGTGGGACGTGATGAAGGCGCAGAATTACGGGCGCATCGTCATGACCACGTCCTCGTCCGGTCTCTACGGCAATTTCGGGCAGGCAAATTACGGCGCGGCGAAGATGGCGCTGGTCGGACTGATGCAGACGCTGGCGATCGAGGGCGCGAAGAACGACATCCGCGTCAACTGCCTCGCCCCGACCGCCGCCACCGCGATGACGGAGAATCTGCTGCCGGAACCGGTCAAGGCGCTGATGCAGCCCGAGATGGTCAGCCCGGCGTTGTTGAAGCTGGTTGGCGACGACGCACCGACCCGTGCTATCCTGTGCGCCGGCGCGGGCCATTTCGAGCGCGCCTACGTCACGCTGACGGCGGGCGAGTATATCGGCGGTGGCGACGATGCCGGCGAGCGTCTGCTGGAACGCTGGGACGCGGTGTCCGACCGCACGCACGAGAGCGTTCCCGATGCCGGCATGGTGCAGTTGCAGCAGGAGGTCGCGGCGGCGATGACGGCGCTCGATGATCGATAGCACCGCGGCTGGCCAATCGCCGTCCCCCCGCACATAGGGGCGGCGCACCGATCGGTGGAAGAGGGAAGCACTATGCCGCACGGACGTCCGCTGATTGCCGGCCTCGAACTCGGCGGCACCAAGTGCATCGCCATTCTGGCACGGGGACCCGACGACATCGAGGATCGGGTAACGATCCCGACGACCCGCCCTGAGGAGACGCTGAGCGCGGTCGAGGCGGTGCTGGAGAAGTGGAGCGGCTTTTCCGCTCTGGGCATCGCCAGCTTCGGACCCGTGTCGATCGACAGGCATGCCGCCGATTACGGCCACATCACCTCCACCCCCAAGCCCGGCTGGGCCGGGCAGGACGTCGCCCGGCGGCTGGCGCGGCACGTCGGCGTGCCCACCGGCTTCCATACCGATGTCGTCGGCGCGGCGCTGGCGGAGGCGCGCTGGGGCGCGGCGAAGGGGTTGCCCGACATCGCCTATGCGACCGTCGGCACCGGCATCGGCGTCGGGCTGATCGCGGGTGGGCTGCCCGTCGACGGGCTCACGCATTCGGAATTCGGCCATATCCGCCCGGTGCGGATCGCCGGTGACGACTGGATCGGTGTCTGTCCCTATCACGGCGCGTGTCTGGAGGGGCTGGCGGCCGGACCCGCGATCCAGGCGCGCACCGGCATACCGGGTCCGGAACTGCCCGCCGACCACCCCGCCTGGGATCTGGTTGCCGATGCGCTGGGGCAGTTGCTGCACACGCTGGTGCTGACGGGCGTGCCGCGCCGGATCGTGATGGGTGGCGGCGTGATGGTCGGCAGCGACCATCTGTTCCCGAAGGTGCGCGCGGCAATGACGCGCAGTCTGGCCGGCTATGTCGCCCTGGCGGAAGTCGGCGACGCGGAGACGTTCGTCGTCCCCCCCGCGCTCGGCGGCAATGCCGGGCCGCTCGGCGCGATCGTGCTCGGTGCGCAGGCGCTGGGCGCGGAGCTGTCGAGTTCGTTTACGTCCTCTTGATCGCGTCTGCTTACCCCGCGGCAACGATGGGCAAGGGTTGCGCGGATGGAAGGTTGGGACGAAGGCGGCAAGCGACTGCTGGTCGTCGACGACGAACCGGCCATGCATGCCTGCTACCGTAGCAGCGTAGCCGCGGTCGGTGAGGGAGCCGCGCTGGGGGTGATGGCCGCCGACCTGTTCGGGGCTGGGCCCTCCGTGTGCGACGAGCCGGCCTTCACCCTGACGCACTGCCATCAGGGGCTCGACGCAGTGGCCCAGGTTGAGCGGGTGCTCGCAGCGGGACACCTTACTCAGGGGCGTTCATCGACGTGCGAATGCCGCCGGGAAGAGACAGTCGCGAAACCGCCCGCCGCATCCGCGCGCTCGATCCGGCGACCAACCTCGCCCGGTATCGACGGCGCAGGCGCGCGAACTGGCCGCCCAGCGCTTCATTGGCGGCAGCCTGCGCAGCGAGGTCAGCCGAACCTTTTGCACGAGACGGCTCGCTCGCCTGCTGCTCCGTCGTACCTCGCTCGGCGGCAAGCTCGTTCTGATCCTGAGATTAGTTGGTTTAACGACATTACAGGCCGCCGAAGATGCTCCCCGGCCTCAAGTCTACGACCACCAAGTCTACGGTCACGTCGTAAAATCCGACTTCAGAGCCAAACCTAGTGATCTTGCAAGCGATTTCCAAAAAAAGATCACAAATATTCTAAGTCGTTATTTAAAAACCAAATTATGATACTTTATTTTATTATTTTTTAGATTATAGATGGTTCTTCATTGGCAAATAGGCAGATTTATGAAAGAAAAGATAATCATCTTCATTGCCGCCATTTGCATTTCACAAACTGCTATTGCTCAAAGTAATAGATTTTGGGGATCAGCTCATGCAGTTTCGAGAGCAAATTGTGTGGGTACAAACGAAAGTGTTACGTGGACATCTCCGATGAAATATTACGCGATACTTACGACATATTCGAAGAGACACATCGCCGAAACTGACCATATCGAAACGTATACATCGGGACCAAGTTGGGGTGGGGCGCGGGCGTGGGCTGGTTGCTATGCATGCTTTGGGCGTACCTATAGAGTTCAGGGCATCCATCACATGGTGCCCCATTCTAACGCTTCGCTAGCAGATCAAAGACAAATACGCTCGGACTGTCCGAACGGACTTTGTGGAACTACGATAGCGTATGGATGCTCGCTTCTCCCGTAACCGATATAATGGGACAAAGTCATGCTCACTGCTTTAGTTTTATTCGCAATACCGCAGTATGTCGTTGTGGCGACGCCGAACAATCCGAGTGATGTGCTGGCGGCCCAACAAGGGGCGGAAAACTCATCGAAGCCAGATTTCAAGCCATTTGCGGCCACATCTGCTGTCAAGCCAGCGATAGTGCCGGCCAAGGAAATGTTAACACCTAAGCAAGTGCTCGATCAAGGGCGGCTAATGAGCATTCAAGTTCATGGTATGGCATACCGGTCAGCGCTGCCAGTGCCGTTGCTTCGCAACTGTCGAATTACGAGCACCAATCCCGCTGGAGTATTCCGAACCTCGGATGGGTCGATGAACGGAAGGGTTACTTTCGCCCAGTGCAGTGGGTTTGTCGCAAGCGTATCGGTTTTTGATTTGAGCGAGCCGACCAAGCCTTCGATGGAAGTCGCGCATCATCAGGCGAATGACGACGCGATGGTAAAGGGTGGATATCGGATGACCCGATATCTCCGGGCTACTGATGGCCGGGAGGAGGTCGTAGTGTATTGGCTTAATCCGACTGCGCGTCGACAGGTTACGATTTATCTGTACCCCGAAAAGGGCACCATCGCAGACGTGGCACAGCAGGGCTTTCAGATGCTGGAGATGATCGCTGCAAACGTCACCCCGTAAGCTGCATTCGCGGATCGCAGCAGCAAGGTTGTGATCTGCCTCGCGCCTAGGATTAGCAGGTGGGGGGTAAACCACGCCCGCTCCTGATGATCTGCGCCATTGTTGAAGAACCTGCGGACCCCCTCTACGACCGGCCCGCCACCACCGCGGCGTCGCTGGCGAGTTTGTCGGCGCGTTCGTTGTCCGGATGCCCGGTGTGACCTTTGACCCATTTCCAGTCGATTTTGTGAGGCTTGGCCGCCGCGAGCAGCGCCTGCCACAGCTCGGCGTTCTTCACCGGTTTGCGGTCGGCGGTCTTCCAGCCGTTCTTCTGCCAGCCGTGAATCCACTTGGTCAGGCCGTCCATGACGTAGCGGCTGTCGGTGGACAGCGTCACGGCGCAGGGCCGCTTCAGCGCGTTCAGCGCCTCGATCGCCGCCATCAGCTCCATGCGGTTGTTCGTCGTCAGCTTCTCGCCGCCCGACAGTTCCTTCTCGGTGGTGCCGCTGCGGATCAGCGCACCCCAGCCGCCCGGCCCGGGATTGCCCTTGCATGCGCCGTCCGTGGCGATCTCGACTTCTGTCACGCGAAAACCTCTGCTCCGTTCGCCCGGTAGAAGGCGAGCCGGCGCGTATAGGCGACGGGGTCCTTGCGCGTCACCAGCGCATCGGGCGGCGTGTTCAGCCAGTCCCAGCCCCGAGTCAGCGCGAAGCGGATGCAGGCGCCCATGCACAACACCGGCAACTGCGCGCGCTCCGCGTCGACGAGGCCGAACGTCGCCGCATAGCCGTCCAGCAAGGCATGCCCCACGTCGCCGTCATAGGCTTCGCCGCGCGCATCGAAGCTCCACGCGGTGTGCATGATCGCGAGATCGTAGAGGCGCAGGTCGGTGCAGGCGAAGTAGAAGTCGATCAGCCCGGTGACCCGGTCGCCCAGCATCAGCACGTTGTCCGGGAACAGGTCGGCGTGAATGACGCGCACGTCGCCGTGCTGCGGCCACGCCGCGGTCACCGCCTGGAGCCCGGACGCGAGGTCGTCGTACAGGCCCGGCGCAATCGTATCGAGGTCGCGGCCGCATTTCGCCAGCAAAGGCTGCCACGCATCGACACCCAGCGTGTTCGGACGGCTGCCGCTGAAATCCTCCAGCGCGCGGTGCATCTGCCCCATCGCCGCACCCGCGGCGCGCGCCTGCTCCGGTGTCGGTGCCGTCACCGACACGCCGTTCAGGAAGCGGATCAGGCAGGCGGGACGGCCCTCCAGTTCATGGATCGTCGTGCCGTCGCGATCGGGCACCGCGGGCGGCACGGGGCTGCCGTGCTGCGCCAGATGCTCCAGCAGGTCGAGGAAGAAGGGCAGGTCACCCGCCGCGACGCGCTTTTCGTACAGCGTCAGGATGAACCGCGCCTCGGTCGTGTCGACGAGGTAGTTCGAGTTCTCCACCCCCTCGGCGATACCCTTCGCCGAGACGAGTTCGCCCGCGTCGAACCGCGCGAGGAAGCGTGTCAGCGCCTCGGCGGAGACTTGCGTGTAGACGGCCATGCGGGTCTCTCCAGCGGGGGTGCTAAGCCGCCGCTTCCAGCCCGCGTGGCAGCTTGAACGCGATCGTCTCGCGCGTGGTTTCTTCCTCGCGCTCGGACACGTCGAAGCGAGTGGAGAGCCGGTCGACCAGTTCGCGCACCAGCAGTTCGGGGGCGGACGCACCCGCTGTCAGGCCGAGCGTGCCGACGCCCTCCAGGAAAGCCCAGTCGAGGTCGGCGGCGCGCTGGATCAGCATCGCCGGCACACCCTCGCGCTCGGCGACCTCGACCAGTCGCAGCGAGTTGGACGAATTCGGCGCACCGATCACCAGCATCGCGTCGCAGGCGGAGGCGATCGCCTTTACCGCCGCCTGACGGTTCGACGTGGCGTAGCAGATGTCCTCACCCTTCGGACCCTGGATGTTCGGGAAGCGCGCCTTCAGCGCCGCGACCACCGCCGACGTGTCGTCCACCGACAGCGTCGTCTGCGTAAGGAAGGCGAGGTTTTCGGGGTCGATCGGCATGAAGGCTTCGACATCGGCGACCGTCTCGATCAGCGTCATGTCGCCGGCCGGGACCTGGCCGAAGGTGCCGATGACCTCGGGATGGCCGGCATGGCCGATGAACACGATGTGGCGGCCGGCCGCGACCTGACGCTCCGCCTCGCGGTGGACCTTCGATACCAGCGGGCAGGTCGCGTCGAGATAGTCGAGGCCACGATCCTGCGCCGCGGCGGGCACCGATTTCGGGACGCCGTGCGCGGAGAAGACGACGGGAGCGCCGTCCGGGACCTCGTCCAGTTCCTCCACGAACACCGCGCCCATCGCCTTGAGGCTGTCGACGACGAACTTGTTATGCACGATCTCGTGTCGGACATAGACGGGCGCGCCGTGTTTCTCGATCGCCAGTTCGACGATCCGGATCGCACGGTCCACGCCCGCGCAGAAGCCGCGCGGGGCGGCGATGAGGAGTTCCAGCGGCAGCTTCGACATGGCGAGCGCTCTACCGGATTGCTTGCGCGGCTCCAACCCGGTTCCTATGGCGGTGGCTCGGTGCCCCGATCGGGGTCGTCAGCAAGGTGTGCCCGTGAAGATTGCAGCCATTCTCGTCCTCGGTGCGGCCGGCCTGATCGGGGGCTGCTCCAGCAAGGGCGAACTCGATTCGACCGGCGGCGTCAGCGCGGTGCGCTCGGCATGCCCCGTCGTCGGCGTGCCGGCGGGCACGGGCGACGTGACGCTGTTCGACCCGCCGACCAGCCAGGCGCAGAGTGCGATCGACGTCATCGCGGCGATCACCAATGTGCGGTCGACCTGCGACGACAGTGGTGCGGACATCGCCACCAACGTCACCTTCGACGTGCAGGCCCGCCGCATCAAGACGGATGCGGCGCGCACCGTGGCGCTGCCGTACTTCATCACCGTGCTGCGCGGCGGCAGCAACGTCGTCGCCAAGCGCGTCGGTACGATCACGCTGCAATTCGCCGCTGGTCAGGACCGTGCGCAGGTTAGCGGTACGGCGGGGGCGAGTGTCAGCCGCGCCGCCGCGACGTTGCCGCCCGCGATCCGCGAGCGCCTGACGCGCCGTCGCAAGGCGGGGGACGAGGACGCCGCGGTCGATCCGCTGACCCAGCCCGAGGTGCGGCAGGCCGTGCTGGCGGCCAGTTTCGAGGCGCTTGTCGGGTTCCAGCTCAACGATGCGCAGCTGCGGTACAACGCGACACGATAGGGGCCGAACGCCGTTCGTCATGCCGGGACGAGTCCCGCATGACGGACCGCAGTAGTCGAGCCTCAGGCGGGAAACACTGATCCTGGCGGGCATTCGCGATTGACTCGCGACCGCCGCCTAGCCACAGCGTCGATGTCGATGTCATGCGCGGGAGAGTGCCTCTTTCAGGGGCCGCCGAAGGAGCAACCGCCCCGGAATCTCTCAGGCACCAGGGACCGCGCGAGGCGATACGACACTCTGGAAAGCGTCCCGTTACAGGGGCCACCGAAGGGGTAAGCAGGTGCGCCTGCGAAAGCTCTCAGGTACCGTGACAGAGGGGGTTCGGATCGGCAGCGGGCGTCCCGCCGTCGATCGCCCTTGATGGAGTACGGTGCGATGAGCGATCTGGAAATCGGCGAACAAATAGTCGCGATCGAGGACGCGCCCGAGGGCGAGGACGTCATCCAGTTGCTGCCGCTCGACGCGTGGCACCGTGCCCGCGGGGGCCGGATGGTCCCGTTCGCGGGCTATAAAATGCCCGTCCAGTATGAAGGCATCATGGCCGAGCATCTGTGGACCCGTCAGTCCGCCGGCCTGTTCGACGTCAGCCACATGGGCCAGTTGGTCTTCACCTATGGCGACGACGAAAGCGGCGACACCGATGCGGTCGCGAAGGCGCTGGAGGCGGTGCTGCCCGGCGACGTGACCGGGCTGGGGCAGGGTCGGATGCGCTATTCTCTGCTGTTGGCGGAGGATGGCGGCATCCTCGACGACCTGATGGTCACGCGCCGCACCGTCGACGGCGCCGACGAAGTGTACATGGTGGTCAACGGCGCGACCAAATACGATGACATCGGCTATCTGCTCGAAGTCCTGCCGGACGACGTGACGATGAATTTGCAGGACGAGCAGGCTTTGCTCGCGGTGCAGGGGCCGAAGGCCGTCGACGCGCTCGCGCGGCTGGTGCCGGGCGTCGAGGCGCTGGTGTTCATGACCGCGGGTGCATTCGACTGGAACGGCACGCCGCTGTGGATCAGCCGGTCGGGCTATACGGGCGAGGACGGCTTCGAGATTTCCATTCCTGCGGAGGTCGCCGCGGCGTTCGCCGATGCGATCTGCGCGGAGCCGGAGGTGAAGCCGATCGGTCTGGGCGCGCGTGACTCGCTGCGGTTGGAGGCAGGGTTGCCGCTCTACGGCCACGATCTCGATCCGGAGACGACGCCGGTGATGGCCGATCTCGGCTTTGCGCTGTCGAAGCGCCGCCGCGAGGCGGGTGATTTTGCAGGCGCCGGGCGTATTCTGGCGGAGCGCGAGAGCGGTCCTGCCACGAAGCGCGTCGGCCTGATTGTCGCCGGTCGCCAGCCGGTACGCGAGGGCGCGACGGTCGTCGATACGGACGGCGCGACGATCGGTCGCGTCACCAGCGGCGGCTTCGCCCCGACGCTGGGCGCGCCGATCGGCATGGCGTTCGTCCCCACCGCGCTCGCGACGCCCGGCACGGTGCTGCGGCTGTCGCAGCGCGGGAAATTCCATGAGGCCACGGTCGCGGCGATGCCGTTCGTGCCGCACAATTACGTCCGCCAATCCAAGACGACGGGAGCCTGAGATGCGTTACTTCACCGAGGATCATGAGTGGATCGAAGTCGACGGCGCGATCGGCACCGTCGGCATCTCCGAATATGCGCAGAGCCAGCTCGGCGACATCGTGTTCGTCGACGTGCCCGCCGATGGCCGGCAACTGGCGAAGGGTGACGAGGCGGCGGTCGTCGAGTCGGTCAAGGCCGCGTCCGACGTCTACTCGCCGGTGTCCGGCAGCGTACTGGAGGGCAACCCCGCCTTGTCCGATTCGCCCGATCTGGTGAACTCGGATGCCGAGGGCGAGGGCTGGTTCTTCCGCATCACGCTGTCGGACGAAGCCGAGCTGGACAGCCTGATGGACGAAGCCGCCTACGAAGCGTTCGTCGCCAAGCTTTGATCGTTTGGCCGCCCCCCTTTGCAGGGAGGGGCCCCCTGAAACTCCTCTCCTTTTTGGTAGGGGTTGGGGGTGGGTAGAATGCTCGCGATACGAAGACGCGCTGCTAGCCTCTGGCCGTACCGTCCGGACGCCACCCACCCCCGACCCCTCCCTTGAAGGGAGGGGAGAACACCAGTCCCAACCCCTCCCGAAAGGGATGGGAGGAGTAGAACATGCGCTATCTGCCGCTTACCCAGCCCGATCGTGACGCGATGCTGTCCGTCATCGGCGTGTCGTCGATAGACGATCTGTTCGTCGACGTGCCGGAGGCGGCACGGCTCGATGGCCCTGTTCATGATCTGCCGAACCATGCGTCGGAACTGGCGGTCGAACGCCACATGACGGCGCTTGCACGCCAGAACACGGTGGCGGGCGAAGTTCCGTTCTTCCTGGGTTGCGGCGCGTACCGGCATCATGTGCCGGCGTCGGTCGATCACCTGATCCAGCGCGGCGAGTTCCTGACCGCCTACACGCCGTATCAGCCGGAGATCGCGCAGGGTACGCTGCAGATGCTGTTCGAATTCCAGACGCAGGTCGCGCGGCTGCTCGGCACCGACGTGGCGAATGCGTCGATGTACGACGGCTCGACCGCGTGCTGGGAAGCGATCGGCATGGCGCGGCGCATCACCAAGCGCGGCAAGGCGATCCTGTCGTCGGGGCTGCACCCGCATTATGTCTCGGTCGCGAAGACGATGGCGAAGTATACCGGCGACGTGCTCGACACGACATCGCCGTGGCTGGTGCCGGAGATGGACATCGATCGCCTGATCGCCGCGATCGACGACGATACGTCCTGCGTCGTCGTCCAGTATCCCGACATCCTCGGGCGCATTGCCGACCTGACGCCGCTGGCGGATGCCTGCCACGCGAAGAAGGCGCTGCTGATCGCGGTGGTGACGGAGCCGGTCGCGCTCGGCGCGATCCGCTCGCCGGGCGAGATGGATGCCGATATCGTCGTGGGCGAGGGGCAGTCTCTGGGCGTCGGGCTTCAGTTCGGCGGGCCTTATGTCGGGCTGTTCGGGTGCAAGGACAAATATGTCCGCCAGATGCCGGGTCGCCTGTGCGGCGAGACGGTCGACGCGAACGGCAAGCGTGGCTTCGTGCTGACGCTGTCGACGCGCGAGCAGCATATCCGGCGCGAAAAGGCGACGTCGAATATCTGCACCAACTCCGGCCTGTGTGCGCTGGCGTTCTCGATCCACATGACCTTGCTGGGCGAGGCGGGGCTGCGCGCGCTGGCCGCGACCAACCATGCCGGCGCGGTCGCCGCGGCGGAGCGGCTGTCGCAGGTGCCGGGCGTCGAACTGGTCAACGACGGCTTCTTCAACGAATTCACGCTGAAGCTGCCGGTCGAGGCGCGGCCCGTCGTCCGGACGCTGGCGGATCGCGGCATCCTCGCGGGCGTGTCGCTCGGCCGGCTGTATCCGGGCGAGGATGCGCTGGCGAACGGACTGGTCGTCGCCGTCACCGAAACCACCACGGCGGAGGATGTCGAAACCCTTGCCGCCGCGCTTCAGGAGATCCTGGCATGAGCATCAACCAGAGCGGCTGGCGCCCGGAGATGGTCGCCGGATCGGGCAATGTCCCGGCGACCTCGACCGGCAACACCTTTACGGGCAATCGGGCGCTGATGCTGGAGGAGGCGCTGATCTTCGAGATCGGCTCCACCGAAACGACGGGCGTCGAGGTCGCGGCCCCGGTCACGACCGCGTCGAAGCTGGGGTCGCTGGCGCGGACGGCCCCGATCGGGCTGCCCGGCCTGTCGGAGCCGGAGACGGTGCGCCACTATACGCGCCTGTCGCGGCAGAACTACGCGATCGATCTCGGGCTGTTCCCGCTCGGTAGCTGCACGATGAAGCATAATCCGCGCCTGAACGAGAAGATGGCACGGCTGCCCGGTTTCGCCGACGTCCATCCGTTGCAGCCGGTCGACACGGTGCAGGGCGCGCTGGCGGTCATCAACGAACTGGCGGTGTGGCTCATCAAGCTGACCGGCATGCACGGCGTCGCGATGAGCCCTAAGGCGGGCGCGCACGGCGAGCTGTGCGGCATCCTGTGCATCAAGGCGGCGCTGGAGAAGCGCGGCGAGGGGCATCGCAAGGTCGTCCTCGTCCCCGAAAGCGCGCACGGCACCAACCCCGCCACCGCCGCTTTCGCCGGGTTCCAGGTCGAGGACATTCCCGCGACCGCCGAGGGCCGCGTCGACACCGCGGCACTGAAGGCGCGGCTCGGGCCCGACGTGGCGGCGGTGATGATCACCAACCCCAACACCTGCGGGCTGTTCGAGCGCGATCTGAAGGAGATTTCGGACGCGGTGCATGACGCCGGCGGCTACGTCTATTGCGACGGCGCGAACTTCAACGCCATCGTCGGCCGCGTGCGGCCGGGCGATCTCGGCGTCGATGCGATGCACATCAACCTGCACAAGACCTTCTCGACGCCGCACGGTGGCGGCGGGCCGGGATCCGGGCCGGTGGTGCTGTCGGAGGCGCTGTCGCCGTTCGGGCCGCTGCCCTTCACCGAACGCCACGGTGACGGTCACATCACGCTGGTCGAGGAAGAAAGCGTCGACGATCGCCACCCGGATTCGTTCGGTCGCATGGTCGCGTTCCACGGCCAGATGGGCATGTTCACCCGCGCGCTGACCTACATCCTCAGCCACGGTGCGGACGGACTGCGTCAGGTCGCCGAGGATGCGGTGCTGAACGCGAATTACGTCCTGCGCTCGCTGGAGGACACGCTCGACGCGCCGTTCGGCGGGTCGGGACCGTGCATGCACGAGGCGCTGTTCAGCGACGCCAATCTGGCGGACGGCTTCTCGACACTGGACGTGGCGAAGGGCCTGATCGACGAGGGGTATCACCCGATGACGGTGTATTTCCCGCTCGTCGTGCACGGCGCGATGCTGGTCGAGCCGACCGAGACCGAGTCGAAGGCGGCGCTCGACCAGTTCATCGGCGCGCTGCGGTCGGTGGCGGAACGCGCCAAGGCGGGCGACACCGCACTCAAGTCCGCACCGCATTTCGCGCCGCGCGCCCGGCTCGACGAGACGCTGGCCGCGCGCAAGCCCGTGCTGACGTGGAAGAACCCCACGCCGGTCGCCGCCGCCGCGGAGTGACGCCGGGAACGCCGCGCCATATCTTGGCGCGGCGTTAACCTGCGACGGAGGCGCGCATACCGCCGCCACTCGTCGCAAACCACGCGCATCCGCCCGCTTCGTTAGCGTGGCAGCAAGGTTCGGCGTGCGAAGGACTCGCATGCCCGATCGTTTCGAGCGACAGCGCCTGGAGGTGCTTCGCACCCTCGACATTCTCGACCGCCCCGCGGAGGCGGAGTTCGACGCGATCGTCGAAGCGACCCGGCGCATGTTCGGGTGGAAGATCGTGCTGGTGTCGCTGGTCGATGCCGACCGCCAGTGGTTCATGGCGCGTCAGGGGCTGTGCGAGACGCAGACGGACCGCGACATCGCCTTTTGCTCGCATGCGGTCGCCGCGAACGACCTGCTGATCGTGCGCGACACGACGCTCGATCCGCGCTTTGCACACAACCCGCTGGTGCTCGGCCCGCCGTTCGTGCGCGCGTATATGGGCATGCCGGTCCGCGCCGCGAAGCGGCCCGGCGAACCGAAGCTGCCGCTGGGGACGCTGTGCGTCATCGACGACAGCCCGCGCGATCCGACATCGGACCAGATCGCGACACTGCGCCAGATGGCGACACTGGTCGAGACGCTGTTCGAACTGCGCGTCTCGGCGCAGGAGGCGGTGACGGCGGCGTTGGAGCGGCAGGAGGCGCTCATCGGCGTCGACCGCATGCAGCGCCAGTTGCAGCAGGCGGAGCGGATGGCGAACATCGGGTCTTGGCGGCTCGACCTGCGCGGAGATGCCGTCGAATGGTCGGACCAGACCTATACGATCCACGGCCTGACGCCGGCGGACGGAGAGGCGTTGGCGACCGCGCTCGATTTCTATCCGGCGCATGATCGCGCGAAGCTGGAGGCGGCGCTGGCGCACTGCATAGCGACCGGCGAAGCCTATGACCTGGAGCTCGAATTCGTCACCGCGCGCGGCGAACAGCGGCGCGTGCGGGCGATGGGCGAAGCGGAATATGCGGCCTGCGGCGAGCGGGTCGCGATCGTCGGCGTCATACAGGACGTGACCGAGCGCTATCGCCTGGAACAGAGCCTGCTGGAGACGGCGCAGACCGACGAACTGACGCAGATCGCCAGTCGCCGCGGCCTCAACCGCCACCTCGATGCCGCGATCGAATGCGCCCGGCGCGATGGGACGCCGTTGGCGGTGGCGCTGCTCGACCTCGACCGGTTCAAGGACGTCAACGATCGCTTCGGACACGCGCGCGGGGACGAAGTGTTGCGGGTGGTCGCGGGGCGGCTGCGGTCGGCCACCTATCTGGAGGATTGCTTCGTCGCACGGCTTGGGGGCGACGAGTTCGTGCTGATGCTGCGCGGCGACGACGCGCGCGACAACCTGATCGCCGTGCTGCGGCGGCTGCTGGGCGACCTCCGCTATGGCATCGGCGAGGGCGAGGATCGGATCACGGTGTCCGCGACGATCGGCGTCTGCGGACTGGATCATCGCCACGCGACTCGGTCGACACTGTTGGAGGCGGCCGATCAGGCGCTGTACCGGGCGAAGCGCATCAAGCGCGGCACTGCCGCGATCGCGGATCGTGCGGAGATGATTGCCGCACCGGATGCGCCAGCGCCGCTTCGCCTCGCCGTCGGTGTGCGCTGAGCCGGGAGACTCAGAACGCCGTCGCCAGCGACAGCGCGCCGAGCACGATGCCCGGCGCGTTCGCCAGTACGATCGGCCAGTCCCGCTTCGGTTGCCGCAAAAAGCCGTATGCCGCCCAGAGCGAGCAGTTGATGACGGTCGCCAGCGGCTGGATCGTCGAACCCTTTTCGCCCGACAGGTTCAGCCTGATCTGGTCGACATAGGACACGTACATCGTCACCGACGCCGCGGTTGCGATCCAGCCCAGCGTCATCACCGCCCGTTCGGACAGGAGGGGGCGAGAATCCGGCTGCTGCAAACTTGGTCTCCTGATCGCCTGAAGGACGCGGGCCGATCCATCGCTGGACGCCGCCCGCCCGCCCGCGCATGACGGCGGCCGAGCGAAGCCGGGGGACAGTGCATGCAAGCGGACGGGCAGTCGAGCCTCCTGACCTATGTTATTACGGCGGTGGTGATCGCGGTCGTCTTCGCGGTCCGCTGGCGGCGGATGAGCCGCGTCAGGCCGTTGAAGCTGGAGCGGCTGTGGATCCTGCCGGGTCTGTTCGCGGTGCTGGTCGGGATCACCTTCGCGATGACGCCGCCGGTCGGCTGGGGTTGGGCGTTCTGCCTCGCCGCGCTGATGCTGGGGGGAGCGCTGGGCTGGACGCGGGGGAAGCTGATGCGGATCACGGTCGATCCGGAGACGCATGCGCTGAGCCAGAGTTCGTCGCCCGCCGCAATGCTGTTCATCCTCGCAATCGTTGCGGTGCGCCAGGGTGCGCGCGCGGGCGGGGCCGGGTGGTTGCACCTCGATGCGCTGGCGATGACGGACATGCTGATGTCGCTCGCGCTCGGCCTGTTCGCGGCGCAGCGGCTGGAGATGTTCCTGCGCGCGCGACGCATGCTCGCCACGGCACGGGGGCCGGTCATTCCGGGCTGATCGCCGCCTCCGTGATTTCGCGTCGGCGGAGATGCTCGCGCCAGACGATGTAGAGGCCGGAGGCGACGATGATCGGCGCGCCGATCCATGTCGTGTCTCCCGGCAGCGTTCCGAACAGCCACCAGCCGAGCACCGTCGCCCATAACAGCGACGAATAATCCATCGGCACCACCAGCGACACCGAGCCGTAGCGCAGCGACGCCGTCATCGCGAGTTGCGCCGCGCCGCCGAACAGCCCCGTAGCGGCGAGTATCGCCCAGCCGGTCGCGTCATGCGCCTGCGCCGTCACCGCATAGACGATGCTGAGCGGCACCAGCGACAGCACCGAAAACCACCAGACGGTGGTCTGCGCCCGCTCCGTCCGGCCGATCTGGCGCAGCAGGATGAACACCGTCGCCGTCGTCACCGCGGCGATCAGGCCATAGGCGATGCCGATCGGCGGCAGGGCGTGACCACCGGGTCGCGCGACGATGACGACGCCGACAAAGCCGGTCAGCACCGCCGCCCAGCGCCGCCAGCCGGTCGGCTCCCCCAGCACGATCGCGCCCAATATGGTCGCGAAGATCGGCGTCGAGAAGCTGAGCGTCGTCGCCTCCGCCAGCGGCAGCGTCATGATCGCGGAAAAGACGAAGACCATGCCGGTCAGCCCGACGACCGCGCGTCGGATATGCGCCCCGATACGCTGCGTGCGGATGGTCGCGAGGCCCGGGCCGGTCGCGATCACCGCCGTCACCAGTACGGCCGCGCCCGCCTGTCGGAAGAACAGCAGCTCGCCGAGTCGAGCACCGTGGACCTCGCCGAGTTTTATGCACGCGTTCATGCCGGCGAACAGGACGACGGACAGCAGGCGGAACAGGATCGCAGGCGCGAGGCGGTCGGGGGACTGGGTCACGGGCGGGTGGGTAGCGCGTTTTCAGCGGCTTGGCGTGGGTTCTTCCAGGCTCTCTTCCTTCAGGACAGGCTGTAAGGGCGAACGGACTCGCACTTCCGCTCCACCTCGCGAACCGCTAGGCGATCCCGCCATGAAGCATGCACTCCCCGTCACGCGCGAAGCCGACTTCGCGGCCTGGTACCAGTCCGTCATCACGGAGGCCGATCTCGCCGAGGAATCGGGCGTACGCGGCTGCATGGTCATTCGACCGTGGGGATACGGCATCTGGGAACGCATCCAGCGGCTGCTCGACGATCGCATCAAGGCGACCGGCCATGAGAATTGCTATTTCCCGCTGTTCATCCCGCTCTCCTATTTCGAAAAGGAGGCGGAGCATGTCGAGGGGTTCGCCAAGGAGATGGCGGTCGTCACGCACCACCGGCTGGTGTCGGACGGGAAGGGCGGGCTGACGCCCGATCCGACCGCCAAGCTGGAGGAGCCGCTGGTCGTGCGGCCGACGTCGGAGACGGTGATCGGCACCGCCTTCTCGCGCTGGGTGCAGTCGTGGCGGGATCTGCCCGTGCTCATCAACCAGTGGGCCAATGTCGTCCGGTGGGAGATGCGGACGCGCATGTTCCTGCGCACCAGCGAATTCCTTTGGCAGGAGGGTCACACCGCCCACGCGACCGCCGACGAGGCGCGCGAGGAGACGTTGCGCATGCTGGAAGTGTATCGCGAGTTTTCGGAAACGTGCCTCGCGGTGCATGTCCTGACCGGTGAGAAGCCGGAGAACGAGCGCTTTCCGGGTGCGGTCGCGACCTATTCGATTGAAGCCATGATGCAGGACGGCAAGGCGTTGCAGGCGGGAACGTCGCACTTCCTCGGCACCAATTTCGCACATGCGCAGAACATCCGCTTCCAGAACGCGGCGGGCGAGCTGGAGTTCGCGAACACGACGAGCTGGGGCGTGTCGACGCGGATGGTCGGCGCGGTCATCATGGTCCACGGCGACGACGATGGCCTGCGCGTGCCGCCCGCGATCGCACCGTGGCAGGTGGTGATCGTGCCGATGCTGCGCGACCAGCCGGAGGACGCGGCGATCGTCGACTATTGCCGTTCGCTCCAGAAGGACCTCGCCGGTCTGACGGCGCTGGGCGAGCCGGTGCGCGCGCTGCTCGACCTGAAGCCCGCCAAGGCCGCGACGAAGCGCTGGGGCTGGGTGAAGAAGGGCGCGCCGGTGGTGATCGAGGTCGGTGGCCGCGACGTGGCGGGCGGCAACGTTTCCGTCATCCTGCGCACCGACCTGTATCAGGACGGCGGCAAGCTGAAGTCGACGGTGATGCCGCGCGGCGAGTTGATCGACACGCTGGCGCAGGCGCTGGAGGATGCGCAGTCTGGCCTGCTGACCCAGTCCACCGAGGCGCTGCGCGCGCGGGTGACGCCGGTCGACGACTGGGCCGGGGTCGAGACGCATTTCGCGGAGGGAGTGAAGAACCCCGGCTGGGTCGATGTCCGCTGGGCGAAGCCGACGGGCGCGGCGCTGGACACGGTGGTCGAACGGCTGAAGTCGCTGAAGCTGACTATCCGCAATGCGCCGATGGGGCAAACGCACAGCGACAGCGGGCCGTGCGTGTTCACGGGCGAACCCGCGGTGGAGCGGGTGTTGATCGGCCGGGCTTACTGAGGTTTTTCGTTGTTCTCGCCTCCCTTGCAGCGAGGGGAGAAGGCAGGGCGAACCAGCAAGAACCGTTCGACCTCTCCCGACTAGCCCCATACAACCCCAACCATGACGCCACCGCGCCGCCAGAACCGCCGCCACGCGCCGCTTCCCGGACGGATGGCGGCGCGTGCCGCCGTCACGGCCGCCCGGCCGCGGTTCTTTCGGGCGGGGCGGCTCAGTCCGCTGACGACGCTGGCGATCCGGGCTGCGGCGGTTCTCGTGCTCGTCGGGATCGCGCTGGGCGGCCACTGGTTCGACCGCACCGGGCTGCGCGACAATACCGATGGGGCCGTGTCTTTCCTGGATGTCGTGTACTTCACCGTCATCACGGTCACGACGGTGGGGTACGGCGACATCGTGCCCGTCTCCACCTCGGCGCGGATGTTCGACACGTTCGTGGTCACGCCAATCCGCATCTTCGTGTTCCTCATCTTCCTCGGCAGCGCGTACAGCTTCATGCTGAGACAAGGATGGGAGCGGTGGCGCATGGGCCTGATACGGCGCGAACTGAAGGATCACGTCATCGTCTGCGGCTATGGCCGGGCGGGATCGGCGGCGGTGGCCGAACTGCTGGAGCGCGGTCACCCGCCGGAGACGATCGTCGTGGTCGACGAGAATGCCGAGTCTCTGCGCGAAGCCGAGGAACTCGGCGTCGCCACGGTGGAGGGGGACGCGACCCACAATGCGGTGCTGTCGATCGCCAAGGTGGAAGAGGCATCGTCGGTCATCGTCGCACCGGGGCGGGACGATACCGCCGTCCTGATCGTCCTGACCGTCCGCCGGCTCGCACCGCGCGCCGGCGTTGCGGTGTCGATCGCCGCGATCGAGAACGAATTGCTGGCGCGCGACGCCGGCGCGACGATCATCGTCAATCCGGTCAGCTTCGGCGGGCAGTTGCTGGCGCAGTGCACCAACGGGCCGCACGTGGCCGACTATGTCGCCGACCTCGTCACGCGGGGCGGCAAGGCGGAGTTGCGCGAACGCCCCGTGCGGCCGGACGAAGTTGGCCAGAGCCCGCACGACCGGGGGAATTCCCGCATCCTGCGCATTTATCGCGGCGACCGGATCATCGGGTTCTGGGAGCCGGACGCCGCGCGGCTGCAAGCGGGCGACTCTGTCATCGAGGTCATCCAGGCGGGTGGCGGCGCGCCGTGAAACAGGAGGCAGATACGGCTGCTAAACGCATCTGGATGCATGCGGCGAGACGTATGTTATTGAAATAAATATAGGCCGAACCGGTATCGTTTCACGGCGAAATGGGTTAATCCTTTATGAACGATGCTTCATCGGTAGACCCGGCGACGTCGTCCTGCGCAGTAAAACGGGGAGTATTTCGATGAAGACGATGATCTTGGCGGGTTTGCTTGCGGTTGGAGCCGCGAGTGGCGCCGATGCGGCGACGATCTACGGTGTCGACGAACTCAACAACCTGATCGGCTATAACAGCGCGGCGCCCGGCGTGGCCACGTCGAGCGTCGCGATCACCGGCATCGGCGACAGCATCAAGGCGATCGACTTCCGCCCTGGCAACCGTCAGCTCTATGCGCTGGGGTCGAACAACATCATCTACACCGTGAACCTCACCACCGGTGTGGCGACGGCCGCCAGCGGCGTGCTTGCCTTGACCGGGACGGAGTTCGCGTTCGACTTCAACCCGACCATCGATCGTCTGCGGATCGTCAGCAACTCGAATGACAATTATGTTTTCAATCCGAATGACGGCGCACTGACGACGGCCACGCCGGTCTTCTACGCCGCCGGCGATGTCAATGCCGGCCGCAATCCGGACGTGACCGCCGCTGCATACACGCAGTCGCTGAGCGGCCCGACCGCAACGACGCAGTTGTACAGCATCGACACCACGCGCGGCGTCCTGACGCGTCAGGCGAACAGCGCCGGTACGCTGGTGACGGTCGGCGCGCTGGGCACGCCCCTCGGTTCGCGGACCAGCTTCGACATCCTCGGCAACGACGCGTTCGTGTCGAACGGCACGCGCCTGTTCTCGATCAACCTCAACACCGGCGCGCTGACGCGGGTCGGCACGACGCAGGATGCGCTGTTCGGTCTCGCCATCGCGCCGGTGCCGGAGCCCGCGACGTGGGCGATGATGATCCTGGGCGCCGGTATGGCCGGTGGCGCGCTGCGTCGCCGCCGTGCGGTGAAGACGGCGGTCAGCTTCGGCTGATCCGACGATCCGCGGATCGCGCAGGCGGCCGCCGGTCCCGACGGGGTCCGGCGGCCGTCGTCGTTTTCGGGGCATGACGGCGAGCACCGGAGCCCCTATCTTCCGTGCATGGCAAAACCCGTACCCGGCCTTCCCACGCGCGACCAGATTCTCGATTTCATCGCCGCGTCCGACACCCCCGCGGGCAAGCGGGAGATCGCGCGCGCCTTCGGCCTGACCGCGCAACAGAAGATCGCGCTCAAGGCACTGTTGAAGGATATGGCGGACGAGGGGCTGATCGACAGCGCGCCCGGTCGCGCGTTCCACAAGATGGGCGGCCTGCCCAAGGTCACCGTGCTCAAGATCGTCGACGTCGACGACGGGGGCAACGTATGGGCGCAGCCGGAGCGATGGGAGGCGGACGGCGTGCCGATCCCGCGCATCCGCGTGCGCGAGCGCAAGCGCGGCGCGCTGGGCATCGGCGAGCGCGTCCTCGCCCGCACGGAGGAGACCGGCAACGGCTGGACCGCGCACCCGATGAAGGTGCTCGCACCGTCCGCCGAACAGATCCTCGGTGTGCTGCGCGAAGAGGGTAGTGGTCCGCTGAAGCGATACTGGCTGACCAGCGTCGAGAAGAAGGAGCGGCGGGAGTTCCCCGTGTCCGACACCGGCGATGCGGAGGCGGGCGACCTCGTGCTGTGCGAGATCGCCGGCCGGCCGCCGCGCATCACCGTGCGGGTCGTCCAGCGGCTGGGCGACCCGTTCGCGCCGCGCAGCTTCTCGCTGATCGCGATCCACAAGCTCGGCATACCGGACGTGTTCTCCCAGGATACGCTGGACGAGGCGCGCCGGTCTGCCGCGCAACCGCTGGGCGAGGACCGCGAGGATCTGCGCCACCTGCCGATCGTGGCGATCGATCCCGCCGACGCGCGCGATCACGACGATGCGGTATGGGCCGCCCCCGACGACGATCCCACGAACGAGGGCGGCTGGCAGGCGATCGTCGCGATCGCGGATGTCAGCTTCTATGTCCGCCCCGGCTCCGATCTCGACCGCGAGGCGCGGCGGCGCGGCAATTCAGTCTATTTCCCCGATCGCGTCGTGCCGATGCTGCCGGAAATCCTGTCGGCGGACGTGTGTTCGCTGAAAGAGGGCGAGGACCGTGCCGCGCTCGCCTGTCATCTGCGGATCAGTCCTGTGGGCAAGCTGCTGTCGTGGCGCTTCTCCCGCGCCGTCGTGCGGATCGCGGCCAATCTGGCGTACGAGGATGCGCAGGCGGCGATCGACCGAGTCCTCCCCGGCACGGGGAGGGGGACCAGCGAAGCTGGTGGAGGGGGGGCGCCGCAGACGGAGCCGCCCGTGGAAAGCCCCCTCCACCATCCTGCGGATGGTCCCCCTCCCCGTACCGGGGAGGATTTGACACCGATCCTCCAAAACCTCTGGGCCTGCTGGCGGGCGCTGGCCAAGGATCGCGACGCGCGCGAACCGCTCGACCTCGATCTGCCGGAGCGTCGCGTGGTGCTGGACGAGAAGGGACGCATCCTGTCGGTCGCGCCGCGCGAGCGCCTCGACGCTCACCGGTTGATCGAGGATTATATGATCGCCGCCAACGTCGCGGCCGCGAAGGCGCTGGAGAAGAAGAAGGCGCCGGTCATGTACCGCGTCCATCAGGCGCCCAGCCGCGAGAAGCTGGTCGCGCTGAAGGATTATCTCGACACGTTCGACGTGCCCTTCGCGCTCGGTCAGGTGATCCAGCCCAAGACGTTCAACCGCATACTCGACCGGATCGGCGATGCCGACTTCCGCCCGCAGGTGATGGAACAGGTGCTGCGGACGCAGACCCAGGCCTATTACGCCCCCGCCAATCACGGCCATTTTGGCCTGTCGCTGGGTAGCTATGCGCACTTCACGTCGCCGATCCGCCGTTATGCCGATCTTGTCGTTCACCGCGCGCTGGTCGCCGCCTATGCGCTTGGCCCCGGGGGCCTTGCCCCCGCCGACGACGAAATGGAGCGGATCGGCGAGAATATCAGCCAGCTCGAACGCCGGGCGATGGAGGCGGAGCGCGACACGATCGACCGCTATGTCGCGGCGTTCCTGTCGGAACGTGTCGGCGAGGAGGTGGAGGTGCGGATCACCGGCGTCCAGAATTACGGCTTCTTCGCGACGGTGGAGGGGATCGGCGGCGACGGCCTGATGCCCGTCCGCGATCTCGGCGGCGAGTATTTCCGCTTCGACGAGGCGGGCCGAACGCTGACCGGCGAGGACACCGGCGACCAATATGCGCTCGGCCAGCGCCTGCGGCTGCGGCTGGCGGAGGCGAACCCGGTGTCCGGTGCCTTGCGCTTCGAACCGCCGGGCGGACTCGGCGCGGCACCGTCGCCGCGCGGGCATCGTGGCGGCGGCGGCAAAAGCGGCGGTCCGCGCCGAATCGTCAAGCGCGGTCGGCCGGACAACATTCGGCACGACGGCAAGAAGCGGCGCTGACAGGAAGGTTCGGACACGACCTGATGCCGGGCGTGTCCCGGCATCCACCGATCCGCTCGACCCTCCCGCCGTTGGTTTGCGGACCAGTGGATGCCGGGGCTAACCCGGCATGACGAAGGCGGTGGTTAAGCGGCTTGGCCTGACAACCTCCTCTCGCCGATAAAGGTTCGTCAACCTACGTCCGCTACACCGCCGGCATGAGCCGCCGATCCGCCGCCCGCAAGACCATCGTCAGCCGCTTCGCCGCGGCGCGGGCCACTACCCCGGGGATGGCGATCACGTTCGACACGAGCGAAGACCCGGCGCTCGCCCGCATGTTCGCACGGCTGGCCCGCCACGGCGCGATCGTCACTCCCGCGCCCGGCCTCTATTATCTGGACTCGTCGCGCCTCGCCCGTTTTCGCACGATCGTCCGTCGCCGTGCCGCGGCGCTGGCGACCGGTACGGGCATCGCCGCGACCGCTCTCGCCGCGGCCGCCGCCTTCTCGATCGCCGAGTAACGGTCAGCAGGCGGTGAAAGTCAGCCCCGCCTTGTCCTGCAAGCGATCGCGCAAGGTCGTGCCGAGCAGTGCTCCCGGCGTCCACACGCCGCCTTTCGCCTCGCCACCGACGAGGCACAGTGCCGTTTCCGCCAGCATCTTGCACGTCGATCCGTAGCCTGGATCGCGGTCGCCGGTGACGACCGCGTCCGCGCGCCCGCCGTCCGGCGTCAGCGCGGCGAACAGGATGTCGTAATGCCCGGCATCGCGTTCCTCTTTCGACGGGCCCTCGCCGGGCTTGGGTCCCTTGTCTCCCGCAAACGGATTGAGCTTGCCCAGCGCCTCGGCCGCGGCCTTGCCGAGGTCGCCGAGCCCCGCGACCATCATCTCGTCATAGACGAAATCTGTGCCGTAGGGATGGCCGAGCAGGAAGTTGGTGCGGTGCACGTTCTTGGTATTGATCGGCGCCATCACGAACGGCGCGATCCACGCATTCAGCGTCGTATCGAATTCCGGGATCAGGCCGGTCGGCTGATGCGGGCCGGTGAAGCCCGGCGTCAGCGCGAAGGGGTTGGTCAGCAGCATGACCAGCGACGGATCGCGCGCCGCCGCGGCCAGCGTCGCCTTCAAACTGGCGGCCGTGCCCCCGGAGAAGCCGCCCTGCATCCGCCGCACGCGCCCCTTCACGCGCGGCGCGACCCGGCCGAAGCGGGCCACCGCCGCCTCCTGCGCGGTCAACACGCCGAGATCGAAGGGGATCGAGTCGAACCCGCACGAAAACACGATGCGCGCGCCGGATGCCTTGGCCGCGTCCTGATGCGCGTCGATCATGTGGCGCATCCACGCCGGCTCGCCGCACAGGTCGACATAGGCTGTGCCGCCCGCCGCGCACGCCGCGACCAGCGCCGATCCGTAAAGCTGGTAGGGGCCGACCGTGGTCACCACGACTTCGGTTCGTGCCGCGAGTGCGGACAGGCTGGCGGGGTCGTCCGCATCGGCGACGATCAGCGGCACGTCGGCGGGCACGCCGATCAGGTCGCGGACTTCCTCCAGCTTCGACAGGCTGCGTCCGGCCATCGCCCAGCGGCCATGACCCGGATAGGTCGCGGCCAGATATCCCGCCACTAGCCGCCCGGTGAAGCCGGTCGCGCCGTACACGATCAGGTCGAAGTCGCGCATCGTTACGTCTCCTCAGGATTGCGAAAATGCCGCGTTCGTCGATGTGCGGCAAGCGAAACGGATCGTCATGCCGGGTGCGATCTGCCAGACTGCGCGGATGGCCTCCGATCGCAGAACCATCGACTTCATCGTCGACCAGATCGCTGCCGCGGGCGATGTCGCGGCGAAACCGATGTTCGGCGAGTACGGCATCTATTGCGACGGCAGGATGGTCGCTCTGGTCTGTGACGACCGCCTGTTCGTCAAGCCGACCGCGGGTGGCCGTGCGGTTGCGGGCGATGTCGAGGAAGGTGCGCCTTATCCGGGCGCGAAGCCGTGCCTGTCGATCGATCAGGACCGCTGGGACGATCGCGACTGGCTGACCGAGCTCATCCGCGTCTCCGCCGCCGAACTACCATTGCCCAAGCCGCGGAAACGCAAGGGTGAATGACGGGACTGACACTGGCAACGGGCGGGCAGTACGGCTGTGGGAGAGGCCCGACCTAGACCGCTCCTGAAAATGTGTCCGCCAAGCCATTATCATTCTGCTTTCCTTCGGACACGTACCCTCATGTGTCCCCGCGAAGGCGGGGACCCAGTACTGGGCTCCCGCCTTCGCGGCAGCACGTGGATGCCGGGCGGGTCGCTGTCCCCACTTGAAAGGACAGGTTTCGGACCGCTCAGGGGTAATGCGAGGCCGGGCGGGATGATCGAACTTAGACCCGACCTCGGCCTTACGCAGCTTCGTTGAACTGGAGGCTCGCCAGTCGTGCATAGAGGCCGCCGCGGCTGATCAGCGCGGCGTGGTTGCCCTGTTCGACGATGCGACCCTCGTCCATCACCACGATCCGGTCGGCGGCGCGAACGGTGGCGAGGCGGTGGGCGATGACCAATGTGGTGCGCGTCGCCATCAGTCGCTCCAGCGCCTCCTGCACCAAGCGCTCGCTTTCGGCGTCGAGAGCGCTGGTCGCCTCGTCCAGCAGCAGGATCGGCGCGTCGCGCAACAGCGCGCGGGCGATCGCGATCCGCTGGCGCTGGCCGCCCGACAGGCGTGCGCCGCCTTCGCCCAGGAACGTGTCCAGCCCTTCCGGCAGGCGGCGCAGGAAGTCGGCCGCGTTTGCCGCCTCCGCCGCCGTCCACAGCGCCTCGTCGCCCGCCTCCCAATGGCCGTAGCGGAGGTTGTCGCGCGCCGATGCGCCGAAGATCACCGTCTCCTGTGGGACCATGGCGATACGTGCGCGGACCGCGGCGGGATCGGCATCGGGCAAGGCAACGCCGTCGATCGTAATGCGGCCGCCCTGCGGATCGTAGAAGCGCTCGGCGAGCTGGAACAGCGTCGACTTGCCGGCGCCGGACGGGCCGACCACCGCGACCGTCTCCCCCGGCGCGATCGACAGCGAAAAGTCGTCCAGTGCCGCGACCTCCAGCCGGGTCGGATAGCGGAACGCGACATGCTCGAACGCGAGCGCTCCGCGTGGCGGCTGCGGCAGTGCGACGGGGTTGGCGGGGGCCGCGATCTCCGCCGGTTCGCGCAGCAGTTGCGCCAGCCGCGACGCCGCACCCGCACCGCGCAGCAGGTCGCCGTACACTTCGGTCAGTGCGCTCGCCGCGCCCGCGACGATGCCGCCGGTCAGGACGAAGGCGGCGATCGATCCGCCGCTCAGCCGCCCGGCCGCGACGTCGATCGCGCCCTCCCACAGCACCAGCGTGATCGATCCGAACACCAAAGCGATCAAGACCGCCGTCATGCCGGCGCGCAGCAGGATGCGCTGCCTTGCCGTCTCGAAGGTTTCCGACACCGCCTTGCCGAAGCGGCCATGCTCGCGCTCTTCCTGTCCGAACGCCTGCACGACCTTCATCGCGCCCAGCGTTTCGGTCACCACCGCGCCGACCTCCGCCACCCGGTCCTGCGACGTTCTCGACAGCGTCCTCAGGCGACGGCCCAGCACGACCATCGGCCCGATCATCAGCGGTATCGCGATCATCAGCATTCCCGCCAGCTTGGGCGAGATCACGAACAGGTAGATCAGGCCGCCGATGCCGGTCAGCATGTTGCGGAGCGCGATCGACACCGTGCTCGATACGATGAACTCGATGATCGTCGTGTCCGATGTCATCCGCGACGCGATCTCGGACGGGCGGTTCACCTCGTAGAAGCGCGGCGCGAGGCGCAAGAGGTTGGCGTGCACCGCGGTGCGGATGTCGGCGATCACGCGCTCGCCCAGCCATGACACGAAATAGAAGCGGATCGCGGTGCCGATCGCCAGCACGAGGACGATCATCAGCAGATAGTGGAACGACGACGACACGTTGCCGCCCGCCGCGCCGGTGGAGACGCCGCCGAAGCCGCGATCGACCACGCGCTTGAATCCGTACGGGATTGCGATCGTCGCCGCCGACGTGGTGAGCAGCGCCAGCGCCGCCACGACGATGTGCCCCGGATAGGCCGCGGCGCGGCTCCAGACCATCGACAGGTCGCTTAGTTGCCCGCGGGCAGGCGTGTCGGTGGGGGTAGGGGGCGGCGATCCGTCTGCGTCTCTGGCCATGATCCGCGCCTAGCAGTGTGGCGGCGGCGGCTCAATCGTCGCGGAATGGGACCATTGTCCGACAAGAACGTTGCAGATGCGAAGCTTTGCGTTACCGCTTGATCAACCTATGTTGGGGTAAAGGATACCCGATGCTCTACGATGCTTATGAGATGCAGCGCTCGATGCTCGCCGGCGCCAGTGCGATGGCGAATTTCGGTGCCGGGCTGCTCCAGAACCCCGCCAACCCGTTCTCCTACATGGGCGGGGGATCGATCGTGGCCTCCGCACTGGAGGTGTTCGCCCATGCGGCCGCGCCCCGTGGAAAGCCGGCCTTCGGCCTCGACACGACCGTCGTCGACGGTCGCGAGGTCGCGGTGACCGAGGAGATCGTCGTCCGCAAGGCGTTCGGTCAGTTGAAGCGCTTCCGGCGTGAGGGCGTGGAGGGTGGCCCCAAGCTGCTGATCGTCGCGCCGATGTCGGGCCACTATGCCACGCTGCTGCGCGGCACGGTCGAGCGGATGCTGCCGTCCGCGGACGTGCACATCACCGACTGGCGCGATGCCAAGCTGGTGCCGACCTCGGCCGGCAAGTTCGACCTCGACGACTATGTCGATTACCTGATTGAATTCCTGGAGGCGATGGGCGAGGACGGGTCGGGCCGCGCGCATATGTTGGCGGTCTGCCAGCCGTCCGTGCCCGCCTACGCTGCGATCGCGTTGATGAGCGCGGACAAGCACCCGCTGCGCCCGTTGACGCTGACGCTGATGGGCGGCCCGGTCGACACGCGTGAGGCTCCGACCTCGGTCAACACGCTGGCGACGGAACGGCCGCACGCGTGGTTCCAGCAGAACGTGATCGTCAGCGTGCCGATGACTTATCCGGGTGCCGGACGCCGGGTCTATCCGGGCTTTCTGCAGCTGGCGGGGTTCATGTCGATGAACCTCGGCAACCACATGACCAGCCATTTCGAGCTGTTCAAGCACTTGGTCCGCGGTGACGGCGAAAGTGCCGACGCCACCAAGGGCTTCTATGAGGAATATCGCTCGGTCTGCGACATGACGGCGGAGTTCTACCTCCAGACGATCGACGTCGTGTTCCAGACGCACGCGCTGCCCAAGGGCGAGTATATCCACCGCGGTCGGCGCGTCGATCCGGCGGCGATCACCGACATCGGCCTATTGGCGATCGAGGGCGAGCGCGACGACATTTCCGGCATCGGCCAGACCAAGTCGGCACTGACGCTGGCGACGGCACTGCCGGAGGATAAGAAGCGGTATCTGATGGCCGAGAGCGTCGGTCATTACGGCATCTTCAACGGCTCCAAATGGCGCACCCGCATCGCGCCGGTGGTCGAGGAATTCTGGGCCGCCAACGCCGCCTGAGGCTTGGTTCGACGAGCATGGAAAAGCCCCCGATCCGCGGAGGATCGGGGGCTTTTTCTCGCGCAGACGGATCGATCAGGCGATCGAGCCGACCTTCGCATGGCTGGAGGACTCGCTAGCGTCGATGGTGCCGCCGAACAGCATCTTCAGCTTGCCGGAAATAGCGACATCGGTTTCCCAAAGCTCGGCCGAGTCCACGTCGAACCGCAGCAGCGCCAGGTTGGGATCTTCCTTGCCGCCGGGGAACCAGGCCTCGACACTGTTGTCCCACAGCTTGTCGATCTGCGCGCGGTCGTTGTCCTGCGACACCGTGCCCGCGAGGCAGGCGAAGAAGTCGTGGCCCTTGCCGACGAACTGCACCATGCCCTTGCCGCCGCCCGCTGCGCGGTTGTCCTTGCCCGCGAACACGAACAGCGTGTTGGGCTGATCGTCGTCGAGGCGGACGTACATCGGCTCCGAATGCTGGCCGTTTTCCAGACCCAGCATGATGTACGGACTCGCCTTCACCTTCGCGATGAACTTTTCCGCGATCTCCTGCGGGTTGTCGTGATCGGCCATGACGCTCTCTCCTTGATGGGGTCAGGCCTGAGAACGAGGGGCGCGGGGGTTGGTTGCGCGAGGCAGACGTGGGGACCATGACGGCAGGCGGCGGTAATTCCGCCGTCACCGCAGAAAGGTCGAGTATGCAACTCTCCGATCTGTGCCTGATCCTGGGCGTGCTCTTCGCCTTTGCGACCCTGGTCGTGAAGATCATCGAAGTGTCGCGCAACAGGTAAGGTGCCGGGAGGGGCTTGGGCTGACACTCAAGCCCCGAACGCATGGGGCCGGAGTGAATTGGGCTCCGGCTGCTGACACAACCGGAGCCCATACAGAAAGGCGCGTATGCAAAACGCCGACGCGATACATACGCGCCGGACGTTACCCTTTCAACCTCACAGCACCTCGAACAGCCCGGCGCCGCCCATGCCGCCGCCGATGCACATCGTCACCACGACGTATTTCACGCCGCGACGCTTGCCCTCGATCAGCGCGTGTCCCGTCATGCGAGCGCCCGACATGCCATAGGGATGCCCGATCGAGATCGCGCCGCCGTTGACGTTGAGCAGTTCGTTGGGAATCCCGAGCTTGTCGCGGCAGTACAGCACCTGCACCGCAAATGCCTCATTCAGTTCCCAAAGGCCGATATCGTCCATTTTCAGGCCGTTGCGCTCCAGCAGCTTGGGGATCGCGAAGACCGGGCCGATGCCCATCTCGTCCGGCTCGGTGCCCGCCACGGCCATGCCGACATAGCGGCCGAGCGGCTGGAGTCCGCGACGCTCCGCCTCCTTCTCCTCCATCAGCACCGACGCCGATGCGCCGTCCGACAACTGCGACGCGTTGCCGGCGGTGATCGTGTAATCGGGGCCGAGGACGGGCTTCAGCGACGAAAGTCCTTCCAGCGTGGTGTCGGCGCGATTGCCCTCGTCCTTGGACAGGGTCACGTCCTTGTGGCTGACTTCCTTGGTTTCCTTGTCGACGATCGCCATCGTCGCGGACACCGGCACGATCTCGTCGTCGAACCGGCCGGCGGCTTGGGCGGCGGCGGTGCGCTGCTGCGACTGGAGGCTGTATTCGTCCATAGCCTCGCGGCTGATGCCGTAGCGCTTGGCGACCACTTCCGCGGTCTGGAGCATCGGCATGTAGATGTCCTTGTGCATCGCCACGAGTTGCGGGTCCGGCGCGATGTTCATCTTCGGTGTCTGCACCAGGCTGATGCTCTCGACGCCGCCACCGATCGCGACGGCGACGTGGTCGACCACGATCTCCTTCGCGGCGGTGGCGATCGCCATCAGGCCGGACGCGCACTGACGGTCGAGCGACATGCCCGCAACCGTCGTCGGCAGTCCGGCGCGGAGCAGCGCGTTGCGGGCGATGTTACCCGCCTGATGCCCCTGCTGGAGCGCCGCGCCCCACACCACGTCGTCGACATCGCCGCCGTCGAGCTTTGCGCGCTCGACCGCGGCCTTGATCGCGTGGCTGGCGAGGGTGGGCGAGGGCAGGTTGTTGAAGGCGCCGCGATAGGCGCGGCCGATCGGGGTGCGGGCAGTGGAGACGATGACGGCGGAGCGCATAAGGTGGGTCCTCGACACAATGTTAAACGAAGATCTGGGTTAAACGAAGATCTGGCTGATCCATTCGGCGATCAGGGCGGGCTTCTCCTGCCCCTCGATCTCCACGGTGAATTCGGTGGTCTGCTGGAACCGGCCGGTCTGCTTCTCGGCAAACGACAGGAGCTTGAAGTGCCCGCGGACCCGGCTGCCGGAGCGGACGGGGGTCAGGAAGCGGACGCGGTCGCCGCCATAGTTGACGCCCATCCGCACGTTCGCGAGCATCGGCGCGTCCGGCACGCTGGCGGCGAGCGTGGGCATCAGCGACAGCGTCAGGAAGCCGTGCGCGATCGTGCCGCCGAACGGCGTCGCGGCGGCGGCGACGGGATCGACATGGATGAACTGGCGGTCGCCGGTCGCCTCCGCGAAGGCATCGATCATTCCTTGCGTGACGGTGATCCAGTCGCTGACGGTGGTCGTTCCGACCCGCGCCTTCATCTCCTCGACGGTGACGGTCGCCACGCGATTTCCCCTCGACATGCTTTTGACGCTAAGCGCTTGGCATCCTGTAGTCGCGGGCGCCTGCCGACTGCAAGCCTTCAAGACCGGAACCACGAATATGACGACCGCCGTAACGTCCGAAGCGCGCAAATCCATGTCCCGGCTGTACCGCGCCGCCGAACCCGATGTTCTAAAACCGCTGCTGGACCGCGCCGCGACCACCCCCGAGTCGCGCGAGCGGATCATGGGGCATGCCGCAGGGCTGCTCGCGGACCTGCGCGCGGCGCAAAGCCGGGGCTGGGTGAACCAGTTCCTGCAGGAGTACCGGCTGAACTCGTCGGAGGGCGTCGCGCTGCTGTCGTTGGCGGAAGCATTCCTGCGCGTGCCCGATCCCGAGACGGCGGACCTGCTGATCGCGGACAAGCTGGGCGATGCCGACTGGCGCGCGCATGCCGGGCGATCGTCGTCGAAGCTGGTCAATTCAGCGACCTGGGGACTGGTCGTCGGACGCGCGCTGGTCGGCGAGGGGCCGGCGGGACCGCTCAAGCGCCTGATGGCCCGCGCGGGCGAGCCGTTCGTGCGGCAGGCGGTCGGCGCAGCGATGAAGATGATGGGCGAGATCTTCGTCATGGGGCGCACGATCGACGAGGCGATGCGGCGGATGCGCAAGCCCGAGAACAAGGGCTTCACCGCCAGCTTCGATATGCTGGGAGAGGCCGCGCGGACCTTCGACGACGCCGAACGCTATTTCCAGGCCTATGTCGGCGCGATCGACGCGGTCGGGAACGATCCGAAGGCCGGTCATTCGGTGTCGGTGAAGCTGTCCGCGCTCCACCCTCGCTACGAGGTCGCGCGCTGGGACGAGTGCGTGCCCGCGTTGACCGACATGGTCGAGGCGCTGGCGGTGCAGGCATCGCGCAAGGGGATCGCGCTGACGGTCGATGCCGAGGAGTCCGAGCGGCTGGAGATGAGCCTCGACATCATCGGCGCGGTCGCGGCGTTGCCCTCGCTGAAGGGCTGGGAAGGCTTCGGCATGGCGGTGCAGGCATACGGGAAGCGTGCGCGGCCGGTGGTGGCGTGGGCCAACGGGCTCGATCGCATCATGAACGTGCGACTGGTGAAGGGCGCGTACTGGGACAGCGAGATCAAGCGCACGCAGGTCGAGGGGCTGAACGACTATCCGCTGTTCACGCGCAAGGCGGCGACCGACGTGTCGTATCTGGCGGTGGCGAAGGACATGCTGGCGGCGGAGAACATCCGCCCGGCGTTCGCCAGCCACAATGCGCTGACGGTCGCGACCATCCTGGAATGGGCGGGCAACAGCCGCGACTTCGAATTCCAGCGCCTGCACGGCATGGGCGACGGCCTGTACGAGCGGCTGGTGCGCGAGAACGGCTACCACTGCCGCATCTACGCGCCGGTCGGTGGGCACCGTGATCTGCTGGCGTATCTGGTCCGGCGGCTGCTGGAGAACGGCGCGAACTCGTCGTTCGTGCACCAGTTGGCGGACGCGCGGCTGACCGAGGCGGAAATCCTCGCCGACCCGGTCGCGAAGATCGCGGCGGTGGGCGGCGCGCGACACCCGTCGATCCCACTGCCGAAGGACCTGTTCGCGCCGGGGCATCGGAATTCAAAGGGAATCGATCTCAGCGATCGACCGACGCTGGAGGCGACGGTGGCGGCGGTGAACAGGCCCTTGGCATCCGGTGCCCACCCCGGCGACGGCCGGCGTGGTCAAAGCGATGGGGCAGAACTGGTGTCCGCCGCGATCACCCGCGCCCAAGCCGCCTTTCCGGCGTGGCAGGCCACGCCGGTCGACGACCGCGCCGCCTGTCTGGAGCGGCTCGCCGACCTGCTGGAGGAGCATCGCGACGAACTGATGGCGATCTGCGTGCAGGAGGCGTTCAAGACCATCCCGGACGCGATCGGCGAAGTCCGCGAGGCTGCCGACTTCTGCCGCTATTATGCCGGCGAGGCGCGCGCCCGGCTGCGGCCGGTAGACTTGCCGGGGCCGACCGGCGAGCGCAACACGCTGCACATCGAGGGGCGTGGCGTCTGGGCGACGATCGCGCCGTGGAATTTCCCGCTGGCGATCTTCCTCGGCCAGACCGCGGCGGCGCTCGTCGCCGGCAACACGGTGGTCGCCAAGCCTGCGCCGCAGACGCCGCTGATCGCGATAAAGGCGGTGGAACTGGCGCACCGCGCCGGCATTCCGGCGGACGCCTTGATCCTGACGCCGGGCGGGCCGGAGGTCGGCGCCGCGCTGACCGAGGACGTGCGGGTGATGGGCGTCGCCTTCACCGGATCGACCGCCACTGCGAAGCGGATCGCGCGGGCGCTGGTGCAGGACGACGACCGCCCGATTGTGCCGCTGATCGCGGAAACGGGCGGCATCAACGCGATGATCGTGGATTCGACCGCGCTGCCCGAGCAGGTGGTCGCCGACGTGGTCGCGTCGTCGTTCCGCTCGGCGGGGCAGCGTTGCTCGGCGCTCCGGCTGCTGCTGGTGCAGGCGGATGTCGCCGACACCGTCATCGACATGCTGAAGGGCGCGATGGACACGCTGCGGCTCGGCGCGCCCGGCGATCCGGCGACCGATGTCGGTCCGGTCATCGACCGGTCGGCGTACGACCGGCTGATGGGCTATCGCGACAGCGTCCGCGATCGCTGGGTGAAGACGGTCGACGCGCCCGCAGACGGGTTGTTCGTGCCGCCGACGCTGATCCGCCTCGACCGGATCGAGGACCTGACGCAGGAATGGTTCGGCCCGATCCTGCATGTCGCGACGTGGGAGGCGGGCACGCTGTCGGAGACGATCGCGCGGGTCAACGCCAAGGGCTACGGCCTGACGATGGGCCTCCACAGCCGCATCGCCCGCGCCGCCGAAGTCGCGGAGGCGGAAGCCGCGGTCGGCAACCTGTACGTCAACCGCTCGATGATCGGCGCGGTCGTCGGCTCGCAACCGTTCGGCGGTGAGGGGCTGTCAGGGACGGGGCCGAAGGCGGGTGGGCCGCATTACCTCTACCGCTTCTGCGCGGAACGGGCGGTGTCGGTCGACACGACCAGTGCGGGAGGGAATGCGACCTTGCTGTCGCTGGACGAAGGGGGGATCTGAGGGAGAGGCGGCGCAGCCTGCCCTCGGGTGCCGGCTGGCGTTGCTGGAGAAGCTGATTGAAGCTCTCGGAAGTGCTTATGCCATGACGGCTTCGGTGGGGAGCGGATGTTCACTCGGGATGTTGCACCGGCTGATTGTAGAGCTCGAATGCGAACGCGGTGAGGTCAAGATCGTGTGTGCTCTCCGGACCCCACGCGAACCCCTCCAGCATGTGCAACTTCCCGGCTTTGATGAAGAGAGCAAAGCCGAAGCCGTGCTCCAAACCCCTGATGCGAGCCTGCGTGGTGGTGCCCAGCACTGACGGGCTATCGACGGCAGGAGCATCGTCCGCGACCCTGACCGTCGTGAAGAAGCCACCACCGCTGTTCTCGCGGTCGCTGACTTCGGCCACTTCTAACTGTCGTCTGAGTGCGGGTGCGAGTTCTGGCGTTTCCAAGAAGATGGCTTGAAGCGCCGCGACTTCAAGATCAGTGAATGCTGACATGACTGCAACGTAGCACGACGATGGTGCGATGGAATGTCCGATTGTGGGCGATTTCTGCCGGGCCCCTTTTGGCATCCGCTAGGGTCAGGACCCATTGATGTGAGAGGCGCGATCTGATTCAGGCTCTGAGAGGAGACTGGAATGAGCGACCTGTTT
>NZ_CEEDCJ010000005.1:0-243256 GCF_979253005.1 Sphingomonas sp. AC435 | reverse complement strand
CCAACCGCCTTCTTCTCCGCCGTGGCCCTCGCTGCCACCGTCATCTTCTGGCTGTGATCAACGAGTCCTGACCCTAACGCAACGTTTCTTCAGATCTGAAATCGTCGCTTGACATTCGCGTAGTGCGATGAATAGTATACCATATATAAACGTTGATTTACTGAGTGGATTATCCGGGAGCAGTGTTCCTGCTGTCTGATTTCGGGCTTCGTAATTTCAAGATCGTATCCGCGTCCTGCCTAATATCGCACCTGCGTCTGATCTTTCCGTCGCATATCAGCGACTTAACGGTCTTGCGCGTCATAATAATCATCACCGGGAGGTTGGCGTGAAAGCATTTTTGTCCGCTACGTGTTCGCTTGCAGCTTTGAGCCTGACGGGCTGTGACATGGAGACGCCGAGGGAACTGGCCTCCGCCAGCTTGGCGGCATTTACGCAGGCTGCCCCGAATGCCACCGCCGTCGGCTGCCAGAGCCGATCGGCGCGTTTCCCGTGGGGGCGCATGGAGCTGCGGACATGGACCCCGCGCGAGGCGATGCAGCCGATCAACCCATCGGTATCTCCCGGTTCGGCTTACGGTGCCCCCTTCTCGGCCAGGCTGGTTCAGGCTTACGGAGCGGATTATGGCGAAGCCCGCCGTTCTGTCACCCTGGAACTGGAGGATGGTTGCCGCCGCAAGTTCAGGACCGAGTCGCTGTCCGAGGCCGACAATAGTTTCCTGGATAGCGAGCTGGCGAAGCACCCGACGATACCGGATCCCGCTACCTATCGCATCGAATACCAGCCGAACGGTACGACGTCGCCGGAACTGGTGGCGAGCGGGGAGCTGAACCTTCTGGAAACGCCGCATTTCGCCTTCTGGTACGGCAACGGCACGGATCAGAGTTACGAATTCGCGCGCGACATAGCCCGGCAAGGGCGGACCATGCAGCAGGTGCTTCAGGAAACCGCCGAATGGTATGAGCGCCTTTGGTATATCAATCGGGATATCGTCGGTGCCCCGATGCCTTTTGCCAACAGCACCGACAAAAAGAAGATCAACGTCTTCCTGTGCGGTACCGGGCGTCCGAACATCGGTGGCGATCGCGAAGGGTGCGGAGCATCGGCTGCCGCCTTCATCGGCATCTCGGCATGGGCCATGGCCAAGGGATCCGGCGTCATCACGCATGAATTCGGCCATGTCATACAGTTTTACACCGGCGGCTTTCAGGGCGGCAACGCGGGTCCGATCTGGGAGATGGGTGCGAACTGGAATTCTGCCGAAGTCAATCCCAGCATCAACAACGCCTATTCCTATTTCGACAATCTTGAAAATGGGCCGACCTGGTCGGTGTCTCGCTATGCCAGCTACCCGTTCATGTCGTTTTTGTTCGAACAGGATCGCACCCGTGATCTCGTGTTCGGGGTTTGGAAGCCTGGGGCGCGACAGGGTGCCTGGTCTTCTCTTCAGAAGGATTATTTTCCGATGGTGGTGGAAGCAGGGCGGGTTAGCGGCGCTTACCCCGAGGGCTTCGTTTCCTTTGCGAACGACATGGGCTGGTACGGTGCGCGTCTGGTGACGATGGATTTCCAGAGTCAACGGTTGCTGCGCGACGCTTTTCGCTGGACCCGCGACACCCACAATATGGGCCATTTCTACACACCGCTGGTGCGTGACGCTGCCGACGCGACCGTTTATACGTCGCCGAACGAGCGACCATTGCTGCAATGGGGGACCCATCTGATCCCGCTGTCGAGCAACGCATCGACCGTCAAGGTGACGCTGACCGGCAGGACGACAGCCAACTCGGCGGCGTGGCGCTTCAGCATCGTCGCGGTTCGCGGGGGCGACACTGCCAGCTATTCCACGCTCGGTCGGGCGGATGGAAGGGGCAGCGGCACCATATCACTCGGCGTGCCCACCGACGCGAAACTGTATCTGGCCGTCACGGCCACGCCGTATCGCTACGAAAGTAACGGCTGGCAGACTCTTGGGGAGCCCGTGAAGGGAACGAAGTTCCCCTATTCGATCAAGCTCGAAGGCGCCGTTCCACGCGTGACCGATGTTCGGGCGTGCGACCTGGAGTCGAGGTCTGGCACTTGGGGTGTAAACTACACGCTCAACGGCAACACCGATCAGCCACGTCCGTGCAATCCATGATGTGCCAATCGGCCGTTGAGTTGAGACGAGCGGTTTTCATGTCAATCCGTTACTTCGTTTAATAGCCTGGGCCGCGGGAGCATCGTTGTTCCCGCGGCCTGGATAGACAGGCCGGACTCCACGCCGAGAGGCGCTGCCAAGCGGAGCGAGTCCGCTTGGTGATGATGGTCCACGACCGGTCGGCCAATGGCTTGAGGTCGAGCCGCACCGCGTCGCGCATCTCGATCGCGAGTTGTTTAGGGGGCAGCCGGCCGCGTGGTCACCGGCACGATGGGCGCCCAGTCGACCCGCCCATGATCTGCGCGACTAGCATGACCCGGATGGGGCGGTCCTTGACGTCTTCGGGAGGCCCTTTCGCGTACTCGTACTTTCGCGGGCAGCGGTAGTTTACCTTGCCGGGTTCAGGCCGACGCGAGTTTTTTTCCGCTATTCTTTGCGGCTGTCGATCGCCATGTCACTGATCCGCTATCGCTGAGGAGCACGCGCCGTCCGTCGCGGCAGGATCGTCACCAGCAAACGATGGCAGCCGCCAGCAAGCGATCGAAGCCAATGGCCGGCTGACGCCAATCCGCCATGATCGACCGGCTTGGCGAGGACGTCACCCACTGCGGCAGGAAGCGACAGAGACGTCCCCACGTCCTGCCGTTTCGCGTTTTGCCAGCTGTTCTCTCGCCTTCGATGAGCCGATGGGAGCGAATGCTTGCGGTTCGGCCGTGCGGTGAGGGCGCGAAATCGCGGCGTCTGGATCCTCTCCCCTACGGAATCCAACGGCGCCGTGAATTGCTCGACATGCGATCACTCCGGCAGAAGGCCTGCCTTGCGGTAGCTGGCGATCAGCGCGTCGAAGAGAGCAATGTCCGCGCGGCTTCGCGCGACCAGCTGCGCGCCGGCGATGGCGGCGAAGATTGCACGCGCCTGCCGTTCGTTGTCGTCGGCGCCGGCCAAGCCTTTTCCGGCCAAAGCCTTTGTCAGCCATGCCACATTGATATCGGTAAAGGTTTGAACTTCCGTTTTCACCGCGTCCGGCAGATCATCAAACTCAGCAGCCATGAAGCTGCACAGGCACATGCGGTGACCGCTTTCCAGCGATCGGCGGAAGATATCCGGATATCGCCTGAGGCCGTCGGCCGGCTCGGCTGATCCGGCGGACATGGCCTCCAGCTCGGCAGCCGTATCCTCCCAGTAGCGTCGCGCCACTGCCGCCCCGAGCGAAGCCTTGCTCGGGAAATGATAGTGGATGCTCGCCGCCTTGATACCCACGGCTGTTGCGAGGGCGCGGAAATTCAGGCCCCCATAGCCGTGGGCCTGCGCCGCGTTGCGGGCTGCCGCGAGGATCGCCTCTTTGGCTCTTGTGCTCAAACTTATCCTCCAACCTTTTACCTGCCAATTGGCAGATAGGCCTTGCTCGACGAGAATGGAAGCCATAGAAGACCCTATCAACTGGCAGGTAGATAATAGGAGATAGCATGAAAATATATGATTGGCCCACCGGGCCTTACCCGGCACGAGTCCGCATCGCCCTCGCGGAGAAGACGCTGGGGTCCGAGGTCGAGTTCGTCTCCGTCGATCTCTGGAAGGGCGAGCACAAGACGCCGGCGTTTCTCGCCAAGAACTATTCCGGCACGCTCCCCGTGCTTGAACTCGACGACGGAACCTTGATCGCGGAATGCACCGCAATCACCGAATATCTCGACGCGCTTGACGGCATGCCCACCCTGACCGGCAAGTCGGCGCGCGACAAAGGCGTGATCCACATGATGAGCAAGCGAGCGGAGATCGAGTTGCTGGACGCCGTCAGCGTCTATTTCCACCACGCGACACCGGGGCTCGGGCCCAATGTCGAACTCTACCAGAACGCCGAATGGGGGTTCCGGCAGCGCGATAAGGCCATTCGCGGCATGCAGTATTTCGATGGCGTTCTTCAGGACCAGCCGTACGTCGCCGGGGAGACGTTCTCCATGGCCGATATCACGGTGATCGGAGGTCTCATCTTCGCCGGGCTCGTCGATCTGCCGATACCCGGCGACTGCACGGCGCTGCTCGCCTGGTATGCACGCATGCAGGAGCGCCCGAGCGTCCGGAACCGCGTGACCATGTCGGAGCCGACCCGGAAACAGTAGAGGAATGGACCTTCGGATCTGGTGAATGGCGAGCTTGCGCCCGTCGCACCGGCTCACACGTCGCGATCACGAGATGCGCAATCTGCCCCAATATGCTCCGCGCTCACGTTGACGATGGAGGGGGGCAGATTGCACAGGACGATCGGACGAGCAGGAAAAGGGCGGCTTCGTGCATCCAGCGGCGAATTTCGAGCTGATCATCGGCATGTTCCTGGTGGTGCTGGGGCTTCACTATCTGGCCCGTCGCCTGTCGTTGCCGCCCGCAGCCGCGCTGATCGTCGGCGGGTGCGCGGTGGCCTTCGTACCCGGCGTGCAGGGCATCGCGATCGATCCGGAACTGGTTCTTGTCCTCTTTCTCCCGCCCCTGTTGATGGACGGCGCGTGGTTCACCGCCATCGCGCCGTTCCGGCGGCACATGGCCGGCATTCTGTCGCTGGCGGTTGGAGCGGTCTTCTTCACCACCGCGATCGTGGCGATCGTGACCAGGCTGCTGATGCCCCAGTTGCCCTGGGCTGCCTGCGTCGCCCTGGGTGCAATCCTGTCGCCGCCCGACGCCGTATCAGCCCGCGCCGTTCTGCAGCGGGTCAGACTGCCGCGTCGGCTGACGACGCTGCTCGAAGGCGAAAGCCTGTTGAACGATGCCGCCGGGCTCGTCCTGTTCCGGTTCGCGGTGGCGGCTGTGCTGACCGGCAGCTTCCATCCGGGTGCGGCGACCGGCACCTTTTTCCTGCTGGTCGCAGGCGGTATCGCGGTGGGAGCGGCCATCGGGGGGCTATGGGTGGTCCTGCTTCGTCGGCTGGGCGACGATACGTTGATGATCGCGGCCACGGTGCTGGTCTGCTGGAGCGCCTATATCGCGGGCGAGCTGCTGCACGTCTCCGGCGTCATCGCGGTCGTTACCGCGGGCCTGACCTGCGGCTGGTATCAGCACGTCGTCTTCAACGCGCGCGTGCGCATCCGGGCGCTGGCGTTCTGGCAGGTGCTGGTGTTCCTGCTCGAAGCCGCCGTCTTTCTGCTGATCGGCCTGTCGCTTCGGGGATTGCTGGACCGTGTCGGCGGACTCGGCACGGTGGTGGACACGATGGCACAACCCGTGCTGCTCATCGTCGTGGCGGTCGTCGTTGCGCGCTTCCTGTGGATCTTTGGCGTCGATGCCGGCGTCGCGGCCGTTCGCCGCATGGGTTGGACACGGCAGCAACCGCTTGGGCCGCGCGCGGCGGTCGTGATGAGCTGGGCGGGGATGCGCGGCGTGGTCACGCTGGCCGTCGCGCTCTCGTTGCCCGAAACCATGCCCGCGCGGGACCTGATGCTCGTCACCGCCTTCACAGTGATCCTGGTCACGGTGCTGATACAGGGCACGTCGCTCGGCTGGGTCATCCGGTGGGTGAAGCCATCCGAAGACGCCAGCACGCGACCGCCGCTCGATCTTCATGCCGCCGAGACGATGCTGTTCCGGGCGCAGCTGGCCGCCGTGGAGCGCGAGGCGGTGGCGGCCGATGGTACGATCATCCACCCACAATTGTTGCGCCGGTACCGGACCCGCGCGACGGCAGCGGATGCGTTCGAAGGCACGGCGGACGAGCGCAACGCGGCGATAGCCAGCCATTTCGACGTCATCATCGCCGCGGTCAGGGCCGGCCGCGCTGAGCTGGTCCGCCTGCACCGCGCCGGGCGTGTCGACGACGAGACGCTCCACGACCTCGAACATGACCTCGACCTCGAGGAGCTCGCCGCGGCGGCAGCTAAGGGATCAACAAACGGGTGACGGTGACACCCCCCCCCTGCGAGCCGCATTCGCCGCTATTCGGCCGCTCCGCGCCTTCCGCAATCTTCCGAACATCCCTGAACAGGTCCGGCGAGTTCAACCTGAAGGTCCTCGTGTAGGCTTGCCGCCCGCATCGAACTGCCAGCAGGGCGGGGAAGTCAGTGTTCGGTGAGTTCGACGACTTCGAAGTCGAACCGCTTCCACCCGTGTCGGCGGGCCGCCTGTGCTGTCAGTGCCTCCTTGCCGGCAGCCTCCTTTCTGGAGGTGGCGTGACCCCAGAATATTTCGGTCTTGCCGTCGTGCAGATGCGCGACGATCCGCCAGTAATGCGTGAACGGCGCGGCGGTTGGGCCGATCGTCTTCACATAACCGTCGGCCATCGTCGCGGTCAGGTAGCGCTTCTTCCTCGCCATTGCCGCGCGATAGCGGAGTGGCGACGGACATGGGAGGGGGCGGGGGTCAATCGTCGCCGCGACGGCCGATCCTGTACGGTCCTGACCGCGTCGCCATCGGTCGTCCCTTCCAGCTCAGCCGCACCAGCCCGTCATCCACCAGCCCATCGATCGCGGCGTGGACCGCGGGCATTGCGCCGCGCCAATCCGATGCGATCGCCCGTGCCACGTCACTCGGGCAGATGGTCGCGTCCGGTTCCCGGCGCGCGAGCAGGGACAGCGTCGTGGCCCTTGGGTCGGTCATGCGAACTCCCTCTCCTCGCTCGTCATCCGGTCCATTCACGGAAAGAGCCGGCAGCTATGTTATGCCGCTTTGAATTTCGGATGCCGACCGATGGTCGGGACGCCGAAAATCCATAGATGAGCGTCCGAAGCCGGGAAGCGGGAAAAGGGTCGTGATGGTCCGGTTACGGGTCCGACCGATTTGGGCTGCGAAGACCGGGCGATCGGGACGTGATCGATGAACTCGCCGCCGCTGGCGACATGCCCGCCCAACGACCCGATTTATGCGTCAAAAGGAAGTGGTGCGCCCGGAACGATTCGAACGTCCGACCCTCAGATTCGTAGTCTGATGCTCTATCCAGCTGAGCTACGGGCGCTTTGGAAGCTGCGCGCCTAACGACGAGCGCCAAGCCGTGCAAGCGCCTTGTCACCGCGCATGAAAAAAGCCGCCGATCGCACCGGGCGATCGACGGCTTTTTTCAGGTTTCGCTCAGATCAGGCGTACGTGACCGTCGTCGTGGACCGGCGGCGGCGCATCGCACCACCGACGATGCCGAACCCGCCGATCATCATCGCCCAGGTCGACGGTTCCGGCACCGCGCTGTTGAAGGCGCGGTACATGTCGGCGGTGGTGGCGAGATAGCCGGGGTTGCGGAGCACGTCGAAGTTGATGTTCCACCCCATCGCGTCGAACGCGGCGAGATCGCTGGCCGTCACTTCGCCGTCCTGCTGGCGGCAGAAGTTCGGGTCCATGATGCCGATCTGGCCGGTGCAGCCGCCCTTGTCCTTCCAGTGCGACGCCTGCTGACCGTCGCCATTGTAGCGGCCGGTCGAGTAGCGAGAATCGCCGAACAACTGCGTCGCGCCGCCGTCGATCGAGAAGTACGGGTTGCCGCCGAGCGCGATGGTGTTCGCGTTGGTCACCGACCAGTCGAGCGCTGGGCCACTGCCCGGCGCGACGCCGCGAACGTCGGCGCTGTAGCGGAACAGGTCGAGGACCGACATCAGGCCGCCGCCCGGATTGTCGAACGAGAACGTCCGGCCGCTGGCGGCCGATGGGCCGTTCGGGCCGCCATAGACGTCGTACAGGTCGACACCGCTGACGAAGCCCAGCGCGTGACCGATCTCGTGCACGGCGACGCCGATGAAGTCGAACGAATTGGCCGTCAGGCCATCGGTCGGATCGAAGTCGAACGAGAAGTTGGAGCTGAACGTCACCGACCCGTCGGACACGTTGGCGAAGCTGGTGTTTTGATACTCGTCCGTCGTCAGGCCCATCGCGCGATAGAGCGAGGTATTGCCATAGATGTAACGGTTGTTCTCGCTGCCGTCGTTATCCCATTCCAGCGTCGCCGTGTTCACGCCGTTGCCGTTTGCGGCGCCGGGGCCGTTGGTGATCGCGGAGATCGCACCGTTGGTGATCTGGCTGTCCAGCACCGACATCGCCTGACGATCGAGCGCGGACGTTCCGGTGTTGCGCAGCGCGTTCTGCACCGTCGACAGGCGGACATCGGCCCGCGTGCTGCCGGTGGAACCCAGCACGCCGGAGGCGAGCGACTGGAATCCGATGTTGAGGTTGACGACGGAGTCGTTGGTCAGGACCGACGACCAATAGGCCGCGGCGATGTCGAAGCCGAGACGAGCCTGCGTGCCGACTTCCGCTCCACCCGTATTCACGAGATTGAAAGTCACGGCCTGGGCTTGGCCGCCCACGAATGCGGTCGCCATGGCGGCACCGACGAGTAGCTTACGGATCACGACTTTCCCCTTATCCAACCTATGGGCGTTGCAGCATTTATTCCCGCTTCGGCCCGATAAGGACTATGTTAACAGTATCTTAACCATCCGAAAGCCCCTTTTTGAATAATGCGGCGCAAAAAGTTCGCCGCGCAATTTTCGTCGGTGGAAGAACCCCGCGACGTGTCGTTGATGACCGGGGATGCCGACGTGCGTCGGTGCGGCAGCCAGAGACGTTCATCCTGCACGAGGCGACTCGCTGATTCGCGCCCCAACCGGGCCGTCACGACGGAAGCAGCCGATCCCAGCCTCCGCGCACGCCAGCTAAGCCGATGATAAGGCTATCCTTTGGTTGCACAGCTGAAAGTAACTTGCAAATTAAGCATTCGTTAGCACCGCCGCCACTAATCAGATCGCGAGAATAGGCCTCCCGGTTGCTGACGTTCCGCACCGGGTCGCTCCAGATCAAGGAGATGTTGAGATGATCGCCTGGTTCCGCGCCGACGCACCGATCCGCCGCAAGTTCGACGTGTTGTTCGTCACCTATGTCACGCTGGCCGCGATACCGGTCGCGACGACGGCACTGGCCCTGACCGGGACCCAGAGCTCGACCGCGCTGCTGGGTACGGCCACGGCCGCGCTGATAATGGTGGCGATCGTCGCGATCTCCGCCAAGCGTCTGATCTGCGACCCCTACGTTGGCACGGTGGTGCGGATGGAGGGGTTGGCCGCGGGCGACCTCATCTCGCCGATCGCGCATACGGAGTTCACCGACTGCGTCGGTCGCATGACCCGTGCGATGGAAGTGTTTCGCCAGAACGGCGAGGCGGTCCAGGCGGCGGGCAAGGCACAGGAACTGATCGTCGGTGCGCTCGGCACCGGATTGGCGAGGGTGGCGATCAGCGATCTCAGCCACCGGATCGTCGAACCTTTCCCGGCCGATTACGAAGGGCTGCGGATCGACTATAATCGCGCGATGGACGCCGTAGGGGCGGCACTGACGGCGGTCAGCGATGCGAGCAGCGGCATCAACAACGGTGCCAGCGATATCCGGCAAGCGTCGGACGACCTGTCTCAGCGCACCGAGCAGCAGGCGGCCAGCCTGGAGGAAACCGCCGCGGCGATGGACGAGATCACCGGCACGGTACGCGAAACCGCCGCCGGCGCGATCCGCGCCAATGCCGTCGTCGGCGAAGCCCGGACCGAGGCCGAGCAGTCGGGCGACGTGGTCCGCCGCGCGGTCGAGGCGATGAGCGGGATCGAGCGCGCCTCCGCGGAGATCAGCGAGATCATCAGCGTCATCGACGGTATCGCATTCCAGACCAACCTGCTGGCGCTGAACGCCGGCGTCGAGGCGGCGCGTGCCGGCGATGCGGGTCGCGGCTTCGCGGTCGTGGCGTCCGAAGTCCGGGCGCTCGCCCAGCGCTCGGCCGACGCCGCGAAGGACGTGAAGGCCAAGATCATGGCCTCGTCCGAACAGGTCGAGGTCGGCGTGGAACTGGTCAGCGAGACGGGCAAGGCCCTGCAGCGGATCATCGGCCGGATCGGCGAGATCAGTGTGCTGGTCGGCACGATCGCGACGTCCGCGGAACAGCAGGCCACAGGGCTTCAGCAGGTCAACACCGCAGTGTCGGAGATGGACGGCGTCACGCAGCAGAATGCGGCGATGGTCGAGGAAGCGACGGCGGCAGCCCGCAGCCTGGCGGAAGAGGCGGATCAGCTGGCCCGCGAAGTCGCGCGCTTCACGCTCGGCGGTGCGCCCCGGTCGGTCGCGGCTCCGTCCAGCGTACCCGTCGTCCACACCTTGCAGGCCCGCGCGGCACAGGCCGGGCGCGAGATCGCCCGGAGCACCGTCCGGCGGCGTTCGGCAGGCGGTGGCAATGCGGCGGTGGCGGCGGAGAGCGACTGGTCGGAATTCTGACCGACCCCGCCTGCCCTCACTTCGCTCGACCTGGAGCCGTCGCATGACCCTGACCCTCGCCACGATACTCGACACCTCCGCCGCAGGGCCGCTGCGGCAGGCGCTGAAACAGGCGCTTGGCGGGGCGGAACCGCTGCTGATCGACGGCAGCGGCGTCGAACGGGCGGGCCTCGCCTGTCTTCAGGTGCTGGCGGCAGCGGGCTCCGCCGCAGCGCAGGGGGGTACCGTGTTCCGGATCGATCCGGCCGGCCCGCCGCTGGCCGCCATGATCGCGCTCGCCGGTCTCGACACCCTCGTGCCGCTGGCGGGGCATGACGCTCCCGCCGCCGCCACGGGGCATCACGTCCCCGTCACCGCCTGAACCAGGAGCGTTCCCGTGGACCTCAATGCCATCCAGCAGATGTTCTTCCAGGAGTGCGACGAAGGTCTCGCCGGCATGGAAGCCGCCTTCGCGATCCTTCGCGACGGCGATCACGATGCGGAGACGATCAACGGCGTGTTCCGCTGCGTCCACTCGATCAAGGGCGGCGCCGGCGCGTTCGGGCACGAACGGCTGCAAGCCTATACCCATCATTACGAAACGCTGCTCGACCTGATCCGCAACGGCAGCCTCGATCTGACGCCCGCCCTGCTCGACATCGTCATCGGCGCGTTCGATATGCTGTCCGACCATGTCGCGGCGGCGCGCGACAACAGCGCGGTTCCCGCCGACGCCGCGATGCTCGCCCGGCTGGAAGCGGCCGCGGGTGGTGGCTCCACGGTGACAGCGCGTGTTGCGCCTGCTGGGCCTGCCGCGACCGTTCCCGAACCGGCCGATGCGGTCGGCGATGATTTCGACGACCTGATGGCGATGCTCGGTGATGTCTCGCCGCCGGCCGTACCGGGCGTCGAAGCGGACGCGCCGGCGGGCTGGCAGCTCGTCTACCGGCCCACCGCCAACGCGCTCGATCATGGTGCGGAGCCGCTGCTGCTGCTGCGCGAGCTGGCGATGCTGGGTGGCACGGTGGTGGACTGCGACGTCTCGGCCCTGCCGTCGCTCGACGCGATCGACCCGGACTGCGCGTATCTGGGCTGGACGATCGCGCTGCCCGGTACGGCGAGCGAGGAGGACATCCTCGCGGTGTTCGAATTCACCGACGCCTGCGCCATCGCGTTGACCCGCGACGCCGTCGCCACCGCGCCGGTGCCGACGCCGACCGATCCGGTGCAGGTCGACGCCGCGGACGCGACGCCCGCCCCGACCGCAGATCCGGTCGCATCCGCCGCTCCACCGATCGACGACCCGAAGTCCGCGGCGAAGGGTGCCCCCGTTCCCCCGGCCGCGCAGACGATACGCGTCGACCTCGACAAGCTGGACCGGCTGGTGAACCTCGTCGGGGAACTGGTCATCACCCAGTCGATGCTCGCGCAGCGGCTGACCGAATGCCAGATGGGCGGTATCTCCGAACTCAGCGATCTCGAACACCTGACGCGCGATTTGCAGGAATCGACGATGGCGATCCGCGCGCAGCCGATGAAGACCGTCTTCAGCCGCGTGCCGCGCATCATCCGCGAACTCGAGGGGGAGGTCGGCAAGCGCGTCCGGCTGGAGGTCGAGGGCGAGATGACCGAGGTCGACAAGACCGTGGTCGAGCGCATCGGCGAACCGCTGACCCACCTGATCCGCAACGCCGTCGATCACGGGCTGGAATCGACCGAGGGTCGTATCGCCGCCGGCAAGTCGCCGGAGGGGGTCGTGCGGCTGTCCGCCGCGCATCATTCGGGGCGCATCGTCATCACCGTGTCCGACGACGGCCAGGGCATCAACCGCGCCCGCGTCCGCGCCAAGGCGATCGAGCGGGGCATCATCCTGCCTGACGCGATCCTGACCGACGAGGAGATCGACAACCTGATCTTCGCACCCGGCTTCTCCACCGCCGCCACCATCTCCAACGTCTCCGGCCGCGGCGTCGGCATGGATGTCGTGCGCAAGAACATCCAGGCGCTGGGCGGACGCATCAGCATCCAGTCGCGCGAAGGCGTCGGGTCGAGCTTCTCGCTCAGTCTGCCGCTGACGCTGGCGGTGCTGGACGGGATGATCGTCACGATCGGCGAACAGACGTTCGTGATCCCGCTGAGCCATATCGTCGAAAGCCTGCGCCCGACCGGCGAGACGCTGAACCGGTTCGGCCTCGACGGCGCCCTGCTCGACGTGCGCGGAGCCTATGTGCCGGTGTTCCCGCTCGCCGACCATCTCGGTATCGCCGATGCGGAGCGCGACCCGACCAAGGCGGTACTGATCGTCGTCGAAGGGGATCACGGCCAGGCGGCGCTGCTCGTCGACACGATCCGCGACCAGCGACAGGTGGTCGTGAAAAGCCTGGAGGCCAATTATCAGGAGATCGACGGCGTCGCCGGTGCGACCATCCTGGGCGACGGCCGCGTCGCACTGATCGTCGACATCGATACGCTGACGGCGCGCAGCCGGCCCGTGCGCATCCCGCTGGCGGAGGCGGCATGATGGCCGCGCTGTCCCCCGCGCCGCGTCCCGGCAGCACCGACCGGGCGCGTGAGTTCGCCTTCTCCGCCGCCGACCACCGGACGATTTCGGCGCTGGTCTATGACGAGGTCGGCATCCTGCTGCCGGACGGCAAGGCGCAACTCGTCTATGGCCGGCTGGCTCCGCGTGTCCGTGCCTGCGGCCTGACCAGCGTCGCCGACTATATCGCGCTGATCGGCAATGATGCCGGCGAGCGTGCCTGCGCGATCGACGCCCTCACCACCAACCACACCAGCTTCTTCCGCGAGAGCCATCATTTCGACGATTTCGGCACGCGCCTCTGGCCCGCTCTGTCGGCAAGGCTGGCGAAGGGGGGACGTGTCCGCCTCTGGTCGGCGGCCTGCTCCAGCGGCGAAGAGCCCTATACGTGGCTGATGGCCGCGCTCGGCAGCAACCGGCCGGAGGCGCAGCGTGTGCTGGGCGGCGACCTGCGGATGCTGGCGACGGATGTGTCGGCCAGCGTGCTGAAGACGGCGCGCGACGGGCGATACAGCAAGGCGACGCTCGCGACGGTCCCGTCCGCCCTGCGCGCCGCATGGGTCCAGGGCAGCGGCGACACGCTGACGATCGACCCGATGCTGCGCGACGCCATCGCCTTCCGACCGCTGAACCTGCTGGGCGAGTGGCCGATCAAGGGTCGCTTCGACGCGATCTTCTGCCGGAACGTGATGATCTATTTCGACGAACCGACCAAGGCGCGGCTCCAGTCGCGGCTCGCCGACCGGCTGGACGTCGGCGGGATGTTGTACATCGGCCATTCCGAACGGCTGGTCGGCGATGTCGCCCGACGGTTCGAGTGTGTCGGCCGCACCGCCTATCTGAAGGTGTCGGCATGACCATTCGGACCCTGATCGTCGACGATTCCGCCAGCATGCAGGCGGTGATCCGGCGCAAGCTGGATGCTGACCCCATGATCGAGGTGGTCGGCACAGCGAGTTCGGCGGACGAGGCTCGCGCGCAGATCAAGGCGCTCGATCCCGACGTCGTGACGCTGGATATCGAGATGCCCGGCATGAACGGGCTGGAATTCCTCGAACGGCTGATGCGCCTGCGGCCGACGCCGGTCGTCATGCTGTCGACGCTGACGTCGCACGGAGCGGAGGTCAGCCTGACCGCGCTGGAACTCGGCGCGTTCGACTGTTTCGACAAGGCGGCCCTGCCGCTGGCGGTCGATCCGACCGGGGCGCCGGGGCTCGCGGACCTGATCCGCGCCGCGGCCCAGGCCCGGCCGGCGGCGACCGGGTGCCGCGAGATCGTGTCCTATCGACACGCCGAGCCCGAGGCGTTCCGCGCCAAGCCCCGCAGCATGATCGCGATCGGCGCATCGACCGGCGGCGTCGAGACGCTGATCGCACTGCTGACCGACTTTCCTGCCAATTGCCCGCCGACGGTTATCGTCCAGCACATGCCGACCAGTTTCACGGCCAGCTTCGCCGCCCGGCTCGATCGGCTCTGCCCGCCCCGGGTCGAAGAAGCGCGCGCGGGTGCGCCGCTGGTCGCGGGCACCGTCTACCTCGCGCCCGGCGGCGACCGGCATCTGGAGATCGCGGGCGTTGGGGACAAGCGGCACTGCCGTCTGGTCGAGGGCGACAAGGTCAGCGGGCACCGGCCGTCGGTCGATCGCCTGTTCCACTCGGTCGCGCGCCTTGCCCGGGCCGATGCGGTGGGCGTGATCCTGACGGGCATGGGCGGCGATGGAGCGGAAGGATTGAAGGCGATGAGGGATGCAGGATCGGTGACCATCGGACAGGATAAGGCGACCTGCGTCGTCTACGGCATGCCCGCGGTCGCGCACCGGATCGGCGCGGTGAGCGAACAGCAGCCGCTCGGCCGGATCGCAGCGCGGTTGATCGCGGAGTGCCGGGCATGATCCGCCCGGCGCTCCGACCCGTCGCCCGCGACGGCTTTCGCCGCATCACCGTCGCGCAGGGCGAGACGCGGGTGTCCGACGAACAGGATGTCGTGATGACGACGGTACTCGGCAGTTGCATCGCAGCGTGCTTCTACGATCCGATCGAACAGATCGGCGGCATCAACCATTATCTGCTCGCCGACGGCACCTCGACCGATACCGGATCGATGCAGCGTTACGGCGTCTATGCGATGGAAGTGCTCATCAACGCGATGCTCGCCATGGGCGCGTCGCGGCACCGGCTGAAGGCGCGCATCTTCGGCGGCGCGACGATGCGCAGCGGCTTTCGCGACATCGGCGGCACCAACATCGCCTTCGCTCGCGCGTTCCTGCGCGACGAGCGCATTCCGCTGGTCGGCGAGGATGTCGGCGGCACCGGCGCACGCCGGGTCGAATTCCGCGCCGCACTGGGGCTGGCGCGCTGCACCACCGTCAACGACGCCCCGCCGACCGCCGTCGTCCGGCGTCCCGCACCCCTGCCAGCACCTACCGCCATCGGCGACGTGGAGTTCTTCTGATGACCGATATCGCACCCAAGACGATCATGACCGTCGACGATTCGCCCAGCATGCGGATGCTGCTGCGCGCGGCACTCACCGACCTCGGCTACACCGTGATCGAAGCGGAGGACGGCGTCCATGCGCTCGAAACGCTCGCGGCGTCGCCGGAGCCGGACCTGCTCATCACCGACATCAACATGCCGCGAATGGACGGGTTCGGCCTGATCGCCGAGGTGCGCGAGGGCGGCCGCCGCAATCTGCCGATCCTGGTCCTGACCACCGAGAGTTCCGACGAGAAGAAGCAGCGCGCGCGGTCCGCCGGCGCGACCGGCTGGATCGTCAAGCCCTTCCACCCCGACAAGCTCGCCGCCGCCATCCGGCGCGTGCTGCACTGATCCCGATCCAAGAAAGGCGACCGCGATGTCCCGACAACTCATCACCTTCCAGCTGGGCGACCAGGTCCTCGGCGTCGATATCATGGCGATCCGCGAGATCCGCGCATGGTCACCGGCGACGCCGCTGCCCAACGTTCCCGCCCATGTCCGCGGCGTCGTCAACCTGCGCGGCGTCGTGCTGCCGGTGCTCGACCTGCGTTGCCGGCTCGGCTGGGGCACGACCGATCCCAGCGCGCGCCACGTCATCATCGTGGTCCGCATCGGCGAGCAGTTGCAGGGCATCATCGTCGATGCCGTCAACGACATCGTCACCGTGGCGGCGGAGGATATGCAGCCGCTGCCGGAAATGGGCGACGCCGATGCCTCGCGCTTCCTCGAAGGGCTGGCGACGATCGAACAGCGCATGATCCTCGTCCTCGCGCTCGATCGGCTGGTCGACACCGTCGCACTCGCCGACGCCGCCTGAACTCCACCCGATTATTGCCCCGACAGGAAAGATCAACGCGATGGCTGCCACCACCAAGGTTCTCGTGGTCGACGACTCTCTCACGATGCGTGCGCTCATCTCCGGCGCGCTCGAACGGATACCCAATGTCGAGGTTGTCGGGCTGGCGGACGGCGCGGCGGAAGCGCGGGCGATGGTCGAGCAGCTCAAGCCGCACGTCATGACGCTCGACGTCGAGATGCCCGGGATGAGCGGGATCGAGTATCTGGCGGAGATCATGTCGACCAGGCCGATGCCGGTCATCATGTTCTCCACCCGCACGACCGACGGTGCGGCGGAGTCGATCGAGGCCCTCCGGCTCGGGGCGATCGACTGCTTCCCCAAGCCGCGCGTCGCGGCGCCGGCCGAACTCGACGTCATCATCGCCAAGCTGGGCAAGCGGCTGAAGGCGGCGCGTACGGCGGCGCTGCGGTCGGCGACGGCGGCCCCTGCCGTTCCGGTCGCCGCCGGACCGATCGACTGGAACGGGCGGCTGCTCGCCGTCGGCGGCGATGCATCGAGCACTGCGGCGCTGTTCGAGATTTTCGGGGCGTTTCCGGCCAATTGTCCGCCCACCGTCGTCGTCCAGCACCTCGGTCCGGGTCTGGTCGAGAGCATGGTCGCACAGCTCGACGAAAAGGTCGCGCCGAAGGTCGTCGTGGCCACTGACGGCATGGCGATCGAACAGGGCACGATCTATTTCGCGCCCCCCGGCGATCACCACCTGATCGTCGACAGCTGGCCGGCGGGAAAGCTGCGCCTGCTGCCGCGCGATCCGGTGGCGGGAGAGCGGCCATCGATTTCGCTGCTGTTCGCCGCCGTGGCGAAGGCGGCCGGCGCCAATGCGGTCGGCGTGCTGCTGCTCGACGGCAGCGAGGATGGCGGTGGAGGGATGAAGGCGATGCTCGGCGCAGGCACCTACGTGTTCTCGCCCGCGGGCGAGGGCGGCGGCTACACGCTCGCGCGCAACATGGTAACCCAGCCGACGACGCGCGATGCGTTGCCGGGAGGAATCCTCAAGATGTGTTCGAAATGAGCATGGTCGCGCCGGCCACCATTCCGCTCGCCGATGCGCTGGCGGACGAGCTCGTCCTCGCATCCCGCATGCTCAACGACCTCGCCTATGATCTGGGGAGTGACGAGGCCACGCTGCGTCGGCACATGGCCAGCCTGCAAAAGGTCGACCACATCACCCAGATCCAGCTTGCGGTCGCCGACCTGCTGCGCAACCGCGACGAGACGGATACGCGGCTCGCCGGGGTCACGCTGGAGGGGATGGCGGAACGGCTGCGCGCGGCGATGGGCTAGACCGGTTTCCGACCATGTTGCACCGGCGTCGCCCTTCTGAGGCCCGCTACGCGGCAGGCGAAGTCGCTTCCGTGCCAATGATGTGCCTCGATCGGAACCGCTCTAGCGCCGGGCGGCGTAGGGGCCGATCAGCGTTCCGACGAAGCCGCCCGCAGACTTGGTGCTGAGAAGACGCGCGTCGACATTGCTCGCCAGCGTGCGCGGGCTCGCGCCGCTTCCGTAGTCGAACGCCATCGTGCCGCCGGTGGCGCGGATCGTCAGGGTCAGCGGGCTGCCCGCCGCGATCGGTGCGGAGGCGACCAGCGTTTCGCGTCCCTTGTCGGCCGTGTACAGGGCGACCACCGGCTTCCCCGCGATGCGCGTGATCCCGAACACGAGGTAGTTCTCGTCGCTCTGCACCGCGGCCAGCCCCGCGCGCTCGCCATCCGCGTCGGGTGAGAAGCGGACCGTGGTCGATACCGTAGCGACGTGGTGCTGCTGGCGGCGTGCGACGAAGGCCGGAACGCTGGCCAGGTCGCCGATCCGTGGCCCCGGCGGGAGGATCAGGTCGCCGCCCGCGACGCGGTAGAACGCCTGTTTGGGGTTGCGGATACCGATCCACTGCATCGCCAGCCGGTCGCCCGCGAATTCGTCGATATAGCCGAAGTCGCCGGCGGTCGGCAGCTTTGCGGTCGAGGCCGGCAGGCTCGGCGCCTTCGCGGTGAAGGGTACCGTCTGTCCCTTGGGTAGGATGATCGGCCAGCCGTCCTTCCACGTAACCGGCAGCAGGAACGTCTCGCGCCCGATATTGTAGTAATCGCCCTCATAGGGTCGCACCGCGAGGAAGGTCGCCCACCAGTCGCCGTTCTGCGTCTGCACCAGTTCGGCATGGCCGGCCGAGGTGATCGGATGCGCGCGCCCCGGATCGAGATCGCGCTGCGTCAGGATCGGGTTGCCGGCAAACGGCACGTACGGCCCGCGCAGCGCTCGCGAGCGCAGCGCCACCTGCGAATGGTTGACGCTGGTGCCGCCCTCTGCGGCGGTCAGGTAATACCAGCCGTCCTTGCGGAAGATGTGCGGACCCTCGATCCAGACGGGCTTCTTGCTGATGTCGACGCCGCCGTTGACGAGTTGCGTGCTCTCCCCGACCATCTTGCCCGCGCGCCAGTCATATTCCTGCACCCAGATCGCGCGGTGCCCGTCGTAGCGCGGGGGCTCGTCCGGCGCGCGGTTGTTGACGATATAGGCCTTGTCACCCTCCCAGTAGATCGACGGATCGATCCCCTCGAACGGCAGCCAGATCGGGTCGGACCACGGCCCCGCGGGGTTCTTGGCGGTAATGACGAAATTGCCTTTGCAGGCGACGCAGGTGTTGACGATGTAGAAGACGCCGTCGTGGAACGAGATATCGGGCGCGAACACCGCCTCCGACGTCTTGCGGCCGATGAAGTCGAGCTGTCCGGGGCGATCGATCGCGTTGCCGATCTGCGTCCAGTGGACGAGGTCCTTCGAATGGAAGACCGGCAGGCCGGGAAAGTGCGCGAACGACGAATTGACGAGGTAGTAATCCTCGCCGACGCGCGTCACCGACGGATCGGGATAATAGCCCGACAGGATCGGGTTGCGGTATTCGCCTAGCCCCGCTGCGACGCGTTCCTCGGTGCGTCCCTCGTACGTGAACCGGCTGAACCGCGCGGGTTCGGACGCGGTCGCGGCGACGGACGCACCGGCCAGCATCAGACCCAGAACACGCAGCATCATTTCGTCTCTCCCGTCAGGTCCTGCGCGGCGTGCGCCAGTTCGATCCACATCGCGCCTTCCGGGATGACGTATTCGTTCTCCCCCCAGAAGAACGGCCAGTCCTCGTGATTCTCCGGGAAGTCGGGCTTGATGACCAGCACCCCCGGTACCACGCCGCCGGCGATGAAGGAGAAATCGGCGCGGTTGTTACCGTAGGCGACCTCCTTCGACACCGTACCGACGCCGGACACGAACGAGATGTCGGAGCCGGGATGATGACCCAGCAGGAACTCCAGCCCGCGCTGCACCGGGGCGGCGGGCATAACGTCCGGGAACGCCTTGTGCAGTGCATAGGCGTTGAGCGCCGTGCCGAGCACGGTGCCGCTGCCGGCCCAGCCACCGGTGGTGATCGGCACGCCGAAGGGGTTGGCGGCGGCGTCCTTCCGGACGGCCGCGGCATAGGCGCGGGCGGCAGGGATCATCGCGTCGCGGTAGCTGGCGGGCATGGCCGGGATCGCCGCGACCGCATCGCGCAGGTTCGCGCCGAACTTCGCCTCGATCGACGGCCAGAGCGACTGCACCGCCGCCGCATAGCGCGGATCGCGGGTGGTGCGCAGCAGTTCGACCGCGGCGGCGAACCGTTCGGAGTCGAGCGGCCCACCGGTGGTGTTGCCGTGGCTGTAGAGATCGGGGGCGTGGCCCTGTTCCTCCGCCCAAATTTTGGTGGCGATGCCCAGCGCCTTCTTCGACAGCGCCGGGTCCATCTCCGCCAGCGCGCGGGACGTCGCGGCCAGCGCAGCGATCGAGCCGTAGTTGAGCGCCGAAACCTTGCTGGTGAAGGCCCAGCGATCGTCGGGCGTCCCGCTGCGCCCATTCTTCTCCTCGCCGATCTTCAGCGACGGATCGTAGATGAGGCCGTCGGTCTTGGTCGAGGCATCGCCGAGGTGCGTGTATTGCGCGACATCCGGCTCGACGATGCCGTGGATGGCATGACCGACCGCATCGAACTGCGCGACCAGTTGCAGCGCGCCGTGGCGAATCTGCTGGAGCAGGTCGGGGGTTCCGTCCGGCACATGCATCTCGGTTCGCCGCCGCGTCCAGTCGACCGCGGTCGTGTCGCGCGTCGGCCGCCAGCGTTCCCACGTATCGACCAGTGAACGCACGACCTGATATTGCGACTGGGTGCGGATGTCGAAATCGCCCGCGTCGAACCAGCCGCCGATCGCCAGGCCGGGGATGTGCTCGCCCGGCTTGAAGCGGGTGTCGGTGGTCGGCCCCTGTCGATAGAGGTCGATATGTTCGTGATCGACGGGCGCCTGCCGCGCATCGTCGCGGTGCGCATCGCCGTGCCACACGCGGTAGCCTTCGTTGACGAACATGTGGTCCATCGCGACGGGGAAATACACGTCGAGCGTCGGGTGCCACGCGCCTGCATAGGCATCGGTGGCGATACGGAACGGGGCGGTGCGGGTGGGTCCGTATTCCAGTACGTACAGGCCGGGATCGCGGACCGCGCTGAAATCGAGCTGGAGATAGCTGTAGCGCAGGTAATCGCCCCAGCGCTTCGCGGGCGGGGTGCGGACCGGCGTCATCCGCCCGTCGTCGCCGATGCGCAGCAGGCGCGCGGGCAGCGTGCGCCGGTCGTTGCGGTCGAGCTCGATCGTCGCGATCTTGCGCGCGGTCGGGGTGTAGCCGAGCTGCGAGTGGGCGATCACCGGTGGCCGCAGCCAGCCGGGGACGCTGTTCGGCTGGATCGTCCATTCCAGCACGGTGCCGGTCCGGCCCGTCGGCAGCAGCGAGCGCAGCACGAACCAGCCATTCTGCGCCTGATTGCGGCCGTCGAACAATTGCACCGGCGCGGTCGACGAGATCGTGACGCGCCGTGCCGGATCCTCGGGGGCGAGAACAAAGCGGTTGCCCTGTGCGATCGGCGTCGGCTCCGCGCCGGGACCCTCGTTACGGCCGCTGGCGACGTTGCGCTCCGGGGTAGCGGTCATCGCGTCGGCGGGGTAGATGGGGAAGGTGCCGGTGCGTCCGTCCGCCATATAGCTGTGGTGGAAATAGGCGGTCGGGAGGAATTCCAGGTTGAAGCCGGCCTTGCCCGCCAGCGCCGCGGGGACGGGCGCATCGAGGATCACCGCCACCGCGACCGCGCCACCGCGCCGTTCGGAGCGGATGCGATAGCGCCAGTTATAGTCGGGATACTCCAGCGTCACGGTGATCGTGCCGGTCGCCGCATCGACCTTGCGGTCGACCAGCCGCCCGATTGCGTCCCACTGTCCCGGCGTGGAGGAGAGCCGCACGTCGCCATTCGTGGCGATGCGCGTGCCCTGCTGGATGATCTCGACGCCGCTGATCTTTGAATCCGCGAACAGGCCGTCATACCAGTTCGAGAAGACGAGGACGTTCGCGGCAGGCACTTCGTAATAGCCCGCCGCCCCGAGCGTCATCGCCGGTGTGGCTCGCGGCGCGGTTTGTGCCCCGGCGACACTCGCGCCCGTCAGGAGCATCGCCATCATGCCGCATGCGATCTTGACCGCCATCGTCACCCTCTCTTCGTCGTTCGCGACGCTGTCCGCGCCTGTCTGAGGATGACTATAGCGCTAACACGGAACGGCGCCAGAGGCGGAGATCGTTGGGCGCAGGCACGTTGATGCCTCTGATTACCTGAGCGGGTGCAGGCCGGTAGCGGTAACCATGCGGGCCAGGCTGTGAGGATCGCCCGCTTCGTCGTTGACGCCCGACGGTCCATCCCGATACGGTATCTGTTAACGATAACAACATTGCGGACCCGAACGGAGGGTGCGCGAAGGGAGAGCATGGACCCGTTCCATAGCCGCGCGCACCAGCCGACACGCCGCCAGTTGCTGGAGGGCGGCGCGGCGATCGCCGCCGTCGTATCGCTGCCGATCCCCGCTTCCGCCACGCCGATGCCGGACGACCGGCAGCTCTGGTATCGGCAGCCGGCCAAAGTCTGGACGGAGGCGCTGCCGATCGGCAACGGCCGGCTGGGCGCGATGGTGTTCGGCGGCGTCGCGCAGGAGCGATTGCAACTCAACGAGGACACGCTCTACGCCGGCGGTCCCTACGACCCGATCAACCCGAACGCACGGGCGGCGTTGCCCGAGGTTCGCCGGCTGATCGACGCGGGCGAGTTCGCGGCGGCGCAGGCGCTGGCGAATGCCAGGGTCATGGCGGTGCCGATCAAGCAGATGGCGTATCAGCCGGTCGGCGACCTGATCCTCGACCTGCCCGGCGCGACCGAGGCCGTGACCGATTACAGCCGGCATCTGAATCTGGATACGGCGACCGCGACGACCCATTTCGTCGCCGGCGGCACGCGTTACTCGCGGGACGTATTCGCCTCCCCCGACGATCAGGTGATCGCGGTGCAACTCCACGGCGACAGGCCGTTCGACCTGATCGTCGGCCTGACCTCCCCCCAAGCCGAAGTCGCGGTCGCCGTCGCGGCGGGGATGCTGACGCTGACCGGGCGCAACCGCGACCAGGCGGGCATCGCTGCAACGTTGCGCTTCGCCGCCCGCGCCCATGTGACGACGCAGGGCGGCACGATCGTCGCAACGGGCGACCGGCTGCGCGTGACGGGCGCGCGATCGGTGACGATCCTCGTGGCGATGGCGACGAGCTTCCGCCGCTTCGACGATACCGGCGGCGATCCTGAAGCGGCGACGCTGGCGGTGCTGGGTCGCGCCGCCCGTCGCGATTTCGATCGCATGCGGACGGATGCCGTCGCCGCGCATCAGGCGTTGTTCGGACGCGTGCGCCTGGACCTCGGTCGATCGGCCGCAGCGGAGCTTCCGACCGACGAGCGTATCCGCGCCAATCGTCTGGGCGACGATCCCGCGCTGGCGGCGCTGTACTTCGATTATGGCCGGTACCTGCTGATCGCGTCGTCGCGCGCCGGGAGCCAGCCAGCGAACCTCCAGGGCATCTGGAACGATCAGGTTCAGCCGCCGTGGGAATCGAAGTACACGATCAACATCAACACCGAGATGAACTACTGGCCGGCGCAGGTCACGGCGCTGCCCGAATGCGTCGAGCCGCTGGTGCGGATGGTGCGCGAGATGGCGGAAACCGGAGCGGTGACGGCGAAGCGCATGTACGGCGCGCGCGGCTGGGTGTGCCACCACAATACCGACCTGTGGCGGGCAACCGCGCCCGTCGACGGCGCGGAATGGGGCCTGTGGCCGACCGGCGGCGCATGGCTGTGCACGCATCTGTGGGAGCATTACGATTACGGGCGGGACCCGACGTATCTCCGGTCGATCTATCCGGTGATGCGCGGCGCGGCGCTGTTCTTCCTCGACACGCTCCAGACCGATCCGAAGACCGGCGCGCTGGTCACCACCCCGTCGCTGTCGCCGGAGAATATCCACCCCAAGGGCGCGTCGATCTGCGCCGGCCCGGCGATGGACATGCAGATCCTGCGCGACCTGTTCGATCAGGTGGGGCAGGCGGCGGCGCTGCTCGGCACCGACGGCGCCTTCGCGGCAGAGGTCGCGGCCGCGCGCAAGCGGCTGCCGCCGGATCGTATCGGCGCGCAGGGCCAGTTGCAGGAGTGGCAGGCCGACTGGGATGCGGCGGCCCCCGAACAGCATCACCGTCACGTCTCGCACCTGTACGGCCTGTTTCCCAGCGATCAGATCGACGTCGATCGGACGCCGGCGCTGGCGCGGGCGGCCCGGCGTTCGCTGGACATTCGCGGCGACGAGTCGACCGGCTGGGCGACGGCATGGCGCGCGAACCTGTGGGCCAGGCTGCGCGACGGGGAGCATGCCTATCGCATCATCGAACTGCTGCTGGGGCCGAAGCTCACTTATCCCAACATGTTCGACGCGCATCCGCCGTTCCAGATCGACGGCAATTTCGGCGGCGCGCGGGCGATGGCGGAGATGCTGATGCAAAGCCGCGGCGAGGATATCCTGCTGCTGCCGGCGCTTCCCAAGGCGTGGCCACGCGGGTCGATCACCGGTCTGCGCGCGCGCGGGCGGTGCAGCGTCGACGTGCACTGGCAGGACGGCACGCTGATCGAGGCATCGATCCGCGGCGACATCGCCGGGCGGCGCACCGTTCGGCTGGGCGCGCGGACCAAGACGATAACGCTGACACCGGGCCGTGCCGTTCGGGTGCGCGGCTCCGATCTGACTTAAGGGAATCCTATCATGATGAAGTTGCTGGCGGTCACGCTCGCCCTGTCGTTCGCTGGTTCGGCCTCGGCGCAGGTGAAGACGCCCGCACCGCCACCGGTCGCGGGCGCGAAGCCCGTCACGATCGAGCGAATCACCGTCCACTCTCCCGCGATCGAGGGCAATCTGGAGGGCGAAAGCCCGGATCGCGCCGTGCTGGTGGTGCTGCCACCGTCCTATCGCACGGAGGCGAAGCGGCGCTATCCGGTGGTGTACGCGCTGCACGGCTATTCGATCGGCGCGGAGCAGTGGGTCGGTGAGATCCACGTGCCGCAGACGATCGAGGGTGCATTCGCAAAGGGCGCCCGCGAGGTGATCGTGGTGCTGCCGGACAGCAAGACCGCGCATAACGGCTCCTTCTACTCCAGCTCCGTGACGGTCGGCGATTTCGAAACGTTCGTGGCGCGCGACCTCGTCGCCCATATCGACGGGCATTACCGGACGATTGCCGACCGGCGCAGCCGCGGCCTCGCCGGGCATTCGATGGGCGGATACGGCACCGCGCGCATCGGCATGAAGCATCCGGACGTGTTCGGCGCGCTGTACATGATGAGCCCGTGCTGCCTCTCGACGCGCGCGCTCGGCACACCCGATGCGACGACGGAGGCGACGCTGCGTGCGTTGAAGTCCCCGGCCGACAGTGCAAGCCTGTCCTGGGGCCTGCGCGCGCAGTTGGCGACGGCGGCGGCGTGGTCGCCGAACCCCAAGGCGCCGCCGCTCTATCTCGACCTGCCGATCAAGGATGGTCAGCCGCAGCCGGATGTGCTGGCCCGCTGGTCCGCCAACGCACCGCTGGCGATGCTCGACCAGTATGCGGCCAATCTGAAGCGCTACGCCGCGATCGGCATCGACGTCGGCGACCGCGACGGGTTGAAGGACGATGCCGAGAAGCTGCACGCCGGGCTCGACCGCTACGGCATCGCCAACAGCTTTCAGGTCTATCCGGGCGATCATACGAGCGGCGTCGCCGGACGCGTTCAGGATCACATGCTGCCGTTCTTCTCGCGCGCGCTGGCGTTCGCGCGGTGAGGGCGCGGACCGCGAGCCTTGCCGCCCTCATGCTCGCCGTATCGGCATCGGCGCAGGTCTGGCGGTCGGATCAGGGCGACGGGACGTTCCGCAACCCCGTCCTGTACGCGGATTATCCGGACCCAGACGTCATCCGGGTCGGGCAAGATTACTACATGGCGAGCACGACCTTCGCGAACGTGCCGGGGATCACGATCCTGCACAGCCGCGACCTCGTGAACTGGACGATCGCGTCGCATCTCGCCAACCGGCTGGAAGGATTGCCGCAATACGACCTGACGGGCGGTACGGCGTATCGGAAGGGGCTGTACGCCTCCAGCCTGCGCCATCACCGTGGCACCTACTATCTCGCGAACACGCCGGTCGGGCAGAAGACGCGCATCTGGTACGCCCATGACGTGCGCGGGCCGTGGCGCTTCCACGAACTGGATCGGGAAGCGTTCGATCCCGGACTGTTCATCGAGCCGGACGGGCGCGCCTATCTGGCGACGGCCAGTACGGCGGACGGGACGATCACGCTGCTGACGCTGGACGCCGCACTGGCCCACGTCACCGATGCGCGGAAGATCCACTATATCAAGGGCGCGGAGGGATCGAAGATCATCCGGCGCGGCGCCTATTACTACATGTTCAACGCACTGCCGCCGCGGCTGGCGCTGTCCGTGTCGCGCGCGCGCAGCCTGTTCGGCCCGTGGGAGACGCGCGACCAGATCGACGACAAGACCGGCGGGCATCAGGGTGCGCTGGTCGACCTGCCCGACGGCGGCTGGTTCGGCTTCGTCATGGAGGACAGCGGCGCGATCGGCCGGATGACCAATATCAGCCCCGTCTTCTGGCAGGACGACTGGCCGATCTGGGGCACGCCGGCGGCGCCCGGTCGGGTGCCCGCGCGTGCGGCGAAGCCGATCGCCGGTGCTCCGTTCGCCGAACCGGCGACGTCCGACGGTTTTGCAGGACGACGACTGGGGCTGCAATGGCAATGGAACCACAACCCCGATCCGACGCGCTGGTCGCTGGTTGAGCGTCCCGGCTGGCTGCGGCTGCGGCCGACCCAGGCCGAGCGGTTCTGGACCGCCCGCAACACGCTGACGCAAAAGGGGCAGGGGCCGGCCAGCCGGGCGGAGGTGAAGCTCGACATCGGTCATCTGACGCCGGGCGATCGGTGCGGCTTCGGGACGTTGGGCCAGTATAGCGCCAATCTGACGCTGACGCGCGGCGACGGCCGCCGCGCCGCCGTGACGATGGAGGTCACGGAAGACACTATCGACGGCGCGCGAACGGAGGTGCGCGCGAGCGCGACCGTGCCCGCCGGCGACGCCATGTGGTTGCGCACCGATATGGACTTCACGACCGATCGCGGCCGTGTTGCGTACAGCATGGACGGGCGGCGCTGGACGGGGCTCGGCGGCGATTTCCCGCTGGCGTTCGCGTGGCGAACGGGCACCTTCCAGGGCGAACAGTTCGCGCTGTTCTGCTACGCACCCGGCACCAGCAAGGGTTGGGTCGATGTCGACCATTTCAGGCTGTCCGCGCTCACGCCCGCCGGGCGGGCGCGAAAATGACCGGCTACTCGCCGGTCCAGTCGGGCACGCGTTTGGTCTTGGCGAGGAAGTCCGCGACGCCGCGGCGAAAATCGGCGCTGCCGTAGACCTGCGCGATCAGCGGTTCGATGTCGGGCAGCGCGTCGTAGGTCATGTGCCGGATCGTGGCCTTGGTCGTGCGTGTCGTCAGCGGCGCATTGGCGGCGGCACGTGCGCAGAGCGAAGCGACCTCCGCGTCCAGTTCGCCGCGTTCGACGATGTTCAGCAGGAATCCGCTGGCCAGCAACTGGTCGGCGGTCAGGAATTCGCCGAGCAGGACCATGCGCTTGGCGAACTGGATGCCGACGGCGCCGCCGATCCGCGCCACGCTGGCGGCGGACAGGCAATTGCCGATCGTGCGGCCGATCGGGGAGCCGAACTTCGCGTCGGGTGTGGCGATGCGGAAATCGCAGGACGACGCGATGTTCAGGCCGCCACCGACCGCCCAACCCTCGATTACGGCGATCGTGGTGCACGGGATCGCGTCGACCGCGGCCATGCACTCGTCGATCTCGCGCTCATAATCGATACCCTGCCGGCCGTCGGTATAGTCGGCGAACTTCGCGATATCGGTGCCGGAGATGAACGCCTTGCCGCCGGTGCCGCGAAACGTCGCGACGCGCACGGAGGCGTCGTCGGCGATGTCCCGCGCCGCATCGCGGAGCGCCAGCCACATCTCGCCGGTCAGCGCGTTGAAGGCGGACGGGTTGTCGAAGCGGACATGCACGGCGGGGCCGTCGCGCTCGACGACGATCCGGCCCGGAGAGGAAGCGGGCGCGTCGCTCATTCCGCGGCCTCGGCACGGGCGGGCAGCAGGCCCTTGTCGATCAGCTCCTGCCGGATCTCCGCATCATGCTCGTTGATGAGCGGCGGCGGCAGCCGCACCTCCTGTGGGGTGCCGCGCATCTTCACGGGAAAACCGAGCGCCTTGAACTCGCCTTCGATGGGGTGCGGCACCTGCATGACCATGTCGCGCGCGACCGATTGCTCGCTCGCCACCGCTTCGCCGTAATCGAGTATGGGGGCGGCGGGTACGCCGGCCGCGAGCAGTGCGTCGATCCACTCCTGCTTGGTGCGGGTCAGGAAGGTCGGGGCGAGATCGTCGATCAGTTGCAGGCGATTGGCGACGCGCGCGGCGTTGGTCGAATAGCGCTCGTCCTCCTGCAACCCGGGCCGCCCGACGACTTTCAGGAAGGTCAGCCACAAGCCCTGATTGGCCGCGCCGATGACGAACCAGCCGTCCGATGCCAGCACCGCCTGATACGGGGCGGACATGCGGTTGGCGGAGCCGATCGGCGTCGGCGGCTTGCCGGTGCCCCAAAGCTCGGTCGTCTCCCAGATCGACAGACCCAGCGCCGCCTCCAGCAGCGATGCATCGATATACTGGCCCTTGCCGGAGGTCTGGCGACCGATGATCGCGCTGAGGATGCCGTAGACGGAGAACAGGCCCGCGCCGAGATCGGCGACCGCGATCGAGTTCTTCGCCGGCTCCATACCCGGAAATCCGTTGGAACTGAGCACACCCGACATCGCCTGCGCGATCAGGTCGAAGCCGGGACGCTGCGCCCACGGGCCGGTCTGGCCGAAACCGGAGATGCTGGCATAGACCAGCCCCGGATTGATCGCCGACAGCGTGTCGTAATCGATGCCCAGCCGCTGCGACACGCCCGGTCGCGCATTTTCGACCACGATGTCGGCGGTCTTGACCAGCGCGTACAGGACCTCGCGGTCGGCCTCGTCCTTCAGGTTCAGCGTGATGCTGCGCTTGTTGCGGTTGAGCGCCAGGAAGCCGGGACTGTCCTCTCCCTTCAGGCGAAACCCCATCGAATGGCGCGTCGAATCGCCCGTGTGCGGCGGTTCGATCTTGATCACGTCCGCGCCCATGTCGCCCAGCAGCATGCAGCAGAACGGCCCTGCCATGACCTGCGATATGTCGAGGACCCTCAGGCCCGCTAGCGGCAAGGTCGGCATCGTCAACTCCTCTCACGTGATCCGTCGTTCGACATCCCCGCCGCTGACGGATCATATTGTATATGATCGAACGGCTTGCTAGCATCATTCCGATAAGGCGACAACGCCGCGGACCGTCAACAGGCGCGCCCGGCCTAGCGATGTGGGAGAGTAGGCTTGTCGAGGATGGATGCGCGCCGGTTCAGGCGTGTCGCGGCGATCGTGATCGCTGCACTGCCGGTCGCGCCGTTGCTGGCGCAGGCCGGTGGTGACTGGTCGAGCTATGGCCGCGACGAAAGTCATGCGCGTTTTTCGCCGCTGACGGAAATCACGCCCGCCAATGTCGGCAAGCTGCGACATGTGTGGAGCTATCACATGCGTCCGGCCGGGACATCGGGCGAGAGCATCCCGATGCCCGACAGCGTGCCGGCGAAGTTCCGCACCGGTTTCTCCGCGTCCGAAGCCACGCCGGTGGTGGTGAAGGGGACGATGTACCTCGCGACTCCCTATCGCCGGGTCGTTGCGCTGGACGCCGCGACCGGGCGCGAATTGTGGGTGTTCGCGTTGCCGGGCAACGACCAGCCGTCGACGCGCGGTGTCGCCTACTGGCCGGGCGGCAAGGGCGCCGGCCCGCGGATCGTGTTCGGATCGCGCACCGGCAAGCTGTTCGCGCTCGATGCCGCGACGGGCAAGCCGGTCGATGGTTTCGGTACGGCCGGTGCGGTGGACATGAAGACGCCGGAGGTGATGAACGGGACTCGCGCGCCGCTGGGGCTGAGCAGTCCGCCCGCCGTCTACCGCGACCTGATCATCACCGGATCCCGCGTGCAGGAAATGCCCACCAAGGGCGCGGCGGGCGACGTGCGCGCCTGGGACGCGCGCACGGGCAAGCTGGTCTGGACGTTCCACACGATTCCGCAGCCGGGCGAAGCGAATTTCGGCACGTGGGAAGGCGAAAGCTGGAAGAACCGGTCGGGCGTCAACGTCTGGACGTTCGTGGTCGTCGACGACAAGCGCGGCATCGCCTATCTGCCGGTGGGCGCACCGACCTTCGACCGCTGGGGCGGGGACCGCAAGGGCGCGAACCTGTACGGCAACTCGATCGTCGCGGTGGAGGCGGCGACGGGCAAGTATCTCTGGCATTTCCAGACGGTGCATCACGACATCTGGGACGTCGACCTGCCGACCGCGACGCTGATCGACGTGCGTCGCGGCGGCAGGACGATCCCGGCGATCGCGGTGATGAACAAGACGGCGATGATGTTCATCCTCGACCGCGTCACCGGCAAGCCGCTGTACGACGTGCGCGAGGTGCCGGTGCCGACCGACACCGATGTCGCGGGCGAGCAGCCCTGGCCGACGCAGCCGATGCCGGTGAAGCCGGCGCCGCTCGGCCGACTGACCTATGACGCCGCGGACCTCGTCGCCGGGCCACCAGCCCTGCGCTCGGCGTGCGAGAAGATGGTCACGGACCTCAAGATCGCACCCAGCAAGCTGTTCCAGCCGCTGCGCGCCGACTCGTCGGTCAACTTCTTCCCCGGCAGCCTGGGCGGAGTCGACTGGGGCGGGGGCGCGTTCGACCCGAAGCAGGGCCTGTACGTCATCAACGTCAACAACCTCGCCAGCCCGCAGCAACTGGCGCAGCAGCCGGACGGAAGCTGGGGAATGAAGGCCGGCTACGCCTATTTCCTCGATCCGGAGACGGGCAATCCCTGCCAGAAGCCGCCCTGGGGCGAGCTGGTCGCGGTGAACGTCAACACCGGCGACATCGCGTGGCGCAAGGTGCTGGGCAAGAACGACGACCCGCTGTTCGCGGACGCCGGCGTCATCAGCGCGGGCGGCCCGATCACCACCGCCAGCGGCCTGACCTTCATCGGCGCGACCCGCGATTCGATGATCCGCGCGTTCGAGACGCGGACAGGCGCACTGCTGTGGAGTGCGACCCTGCCCGCGTCGAACTACGGCACGCCAATGACCTACCGTGCCGCCGATGGCCGCCAGATGCTGGCGACCGTGGCGACCGGCGGCTTCGCGTTCCAGCCCGCCACCAGCGATCAGGTGGTCGCCTATGCCGTTCGCTGAGGAGTTCCGTATGTCGCGTACCCGCCCCTATCGCCTGGTCCTGACCACCGCCGCCGCGGCGATGATCGGGGCCGCCTCGCTGGCGGCGGGGATGCCGCAACAGGCCGCGCCGCCGCCGCCCGGACCGGGGCTGGACCTGGTCAACGAGCGATGCGGATTCTGCCACACCACGAATCAGGTCTTTGCAGCGCGCAAGACTTCGGCAGAATGGCCGGCGATCGTCCAGTCGATGATCGATCGTGGCGCCGAGCTGTCGCCGGAGGAGCAGAAGACCGTGAACGACTATCTCGTCGCGCATTACGCCACCGACAAAGCCGCCGCCGGGCCCGCCGCATCGGGCGCGGCGGCGCACTGATGCCGCGCTATCGCATCGACGGGCAGGAACCGCAGGTCCCGGCGTCGAGCTGGATCGCGCCGTCCGCTGACCTGATCGGCGATGTGCAATTGGGCGACGAGGTGGGCGTCTGGTTCGGCGCGGTAATCCGCGCGGACAACACGCCGATCGTGCTGGGCGATCGCACCAATATCCAGGAAGGCGCGATGCTCCACTCCGATCCCGGCACGCCGTTGACGATCGGGGCGGACTGCACGGTCGGGCACCACGCTATCCTGCATGGCTGTACGCTCGGCGACCGGGTGCTGGTGGGAATGGGCGCGACCGTGCTGAACAACGCCGTGATCGCCGACGATTGCCTGATCGGCGCGGGCGCACTGGTGACCGAGGGCAAGAGCTTCCCCGCCGGCAGCCTGATCATCGGCTCGCCCGCGCGCGCGGTGAAGGAATTGTCACCGGAGGTGATCGCCGGGCTGAAGGCGTCCGCCGCGGGCTATGCCACGCGGCAGGCGCACTTCGCGACGGCGCTGGAGCGCCTGCCCGACTGATCTACCGCGTGTATCGCGGCAGCACCCCGGCAACCTTGGTGCGCAGGCGGTACACGCTGGTCGACGCGGTGATGTAGAGCGTGCGACCGTCCTCCGCAAACGCCAGGTTGGCGGCGACCTCCGGCAGCTTCAGTTGCCCCAGCACCTTGCCCTGCGGCGAGATCACCCGGATTCCGCCGGGCCCGGTCGCCCAGATGTTGCCGCGCGTATCGACCTTCAGCCCGTCCGCACCGCCGCCGCCGCCCGCGGGGAAGGCGATCAGCACGCGCCGGTCGGACACCGCCCCGTTCGCGCCGACCTTATAGGCGTAGATGGTGCCCGGCGGGCCGTAATCGGTGACGTACAGCGTCTTGCCGTCGGGGGAGAAGCCGATGCCGTTGGGCAGTTTCAGGTCGGTGATGACCGGCGTCAGCGTGCCCTTCGCGTACCGGAATACCGCGTTGTACGGCAGTTGTTTGGCGGGATCGCGGTCCATGCCGTTGAACAGCCCGAATGGGGGGTCGGTGAACCATAGTGACCCATCGCGCGCGAAGACCAGGTCGTTGGGGCTGTTCAGCCGCTTGCCCTGATAATCGGTCAGGAACGCGACCGGCCGGTAGTCGCTGCCGACGCGGGCGATCTGGCGAGCGCCCATCTGCGCCATCAGCACGGTGCCGTCACGGTCGGTGACCATGCCGTTGGACCCGATGCTCTTGCCGGCCGGCGGGTTGGGCAGGCCGCCCGAATTGGCGATCAGCTCCTCGACCTTACCGGTCGGGTCGACGGCGCGCATCTTGTCGCCGTTGACGTCGGAGAACCAGAGGCGGCCGTCGTGCCACATCGGCCCCTCGGTGAAGGTGAAGCCGGTCGCCACCCGCTCGATCGCGGTGCCCGGCGCGATCAGCGCGTCGAGCTTCGGGTCGAGCCGCTCGACGCGCAGGTCCTGCGCCGCGGCCGGGGCGGCCACGGCCACCAGCAGGGCGGCTATGATCGTGTTGCGCATGATCCGTGTCTCCCCGTCAGACGGCGTCGGTGAGCAGGACGAGATAATCCTTGTTCAGGACGGTGTTCTCGATCAGCGGCCAGTTGCGTTGATGGATGTCGGACTTGATCCACACCTGCCGCTGCTCCTCGCTCTCATAGGTCAATTGGAAACGGTAGTTGATGCCGGTCGCCGGCGCGGGGCCGCCCTGGATCACGGAGCGCAGCTTCAGCATCTTCAGGTCCACAAACCCACGCCCGCGAAAACTCTGTGCGGCCGGGAGGAAGTGGGTGTGGAAGGCGTCCAGCATCTCCTGCTCGCGCGCCGGATCGACGGCGAGGTCGCAATAGAGGACGATCGGCTTGCGACGGCTGCGCTGGGCGCGAACGACGGCCGGCATGGCCAGCCCGGAGCCGGCCGCGGCGATGAGTTTCAACAGGTTGCGACGATGCATGGCATTCTCCCCTTCGAGTGTCAGCGTGGCCGTGGAGCGGTGGCGGTGGCGGTGGCGGCGGCGTAGGCGGCCTTGGCCGCGAGATCTTTCGCGACACCCACGACCATCAGTTCGAGCGGCGCGGTGCCGGTGGCGCGGATCGCGCGCGGCTGGTCGATGTCGACGGGCAGCGCGTCGCCGGTGCGCAGCGGCGCCGTCTGACCGGCGACGGTCGCCTCGCCGGCGCCGCCCACGACATAATAGACTTCGCTGATGCCGGGCTTGGTCGCGGTGCCGACCGAGGCACCCGGCGGGATCAGCAGGTGATCGACGAAGGTCCACGGCGTCGCGAAGACGGCAGGCTCCAGCGTGCGGCGATACCGGACCGTGCCGGTGCCGCCATCCATCCTCTCCACCGGCTTCAGCTTGCTGCGGTCCAGACGAAGGCTGATGAACTGCGGCACGGGATCCAGCGCGGCGGTGTCACGCGGATCGCCGAGATCGAAATTATCGTAGCGCTTCGTCATGCCGACATTGATGTTCAGCCACTGCATCGGCCGGTCGGTAGGGTTATAGACGCCGTGTGCGTGACCCATCCGGTCGGGTACCGCGGCGGGTCCGGGAAGCGTCGCGGTGCGCCCGTCGATCGTGAACTGGGCATCGCCGTCGAGGATGACGAACATCTCCTCGCACTGGTTATGGAAATGCTGGCCGATGCCGCTGTGCGGGGCGATCACGCCGCGGTGGACGAAGATGAGATTGGTGCTGAGTGCGTCGGGGCCGAGCAGGGGCGCGAAGGCCATCGATCCCGCGCCGGCATGCACGCCCCTGGCTTCGCGGTATTTGCCCGGATCGGTGTGGCCGATACGCTCCGCCAGCGTGCGGGAAACCTGGGCGGCAGCCGGAGCGGCGACGGCGATGGCGCCGACCAGTGCCAGCCATCGCGCGACTGTGCGAGCATGCGCCACGTAACTCTCCCCATCTGCCGCCGGTATGTGCCGGCTTGTGCAGGGACTATATCAAGCCTTTGCAAGAATCATATAGGATATTATCGAATCTGGCGCGCCTTGGTCGGGCGGACCGTGATCGGCTGACGCCCGCGGATGTCCAGAAAGGTCGTTCCGATCGCACTGCGGCGCAGCGAGACGCTTTCGCCGACGCGTGGGGGGGCGGCGGTGTTGGTCGACGTGAGGAACGCGCGACCATCGTCCAGCGCGACGCGGTAGCGACCGTAGCGCAGACGCTCGACGGTGACGATTCGGCCGGTGCGATCCGCCACGATGCTGGCGGCAGGCGGGACGTAGCTGGAGACGGGTGGGATGGACGGACGGCGCGGTGGTGCCGCCGGGGGGCGGGCTACGGCCGGCTCCGTCGGCGTGTTCCGTGCGTCGTAGCAGGCGAGACGCTTCGAGGGCTCGGTGATCGCGCGACAGTCCTGCGGTTCTGGCAAGGCTATCGGTGACATCACGGCGAGAAGTGCGGATACCGTTTCGAAAGCGGCAGTTACAATCATATACGCGATCCTCTCCTGCCGACGTTGCGGCTCACCGATGCCAGTCTGTTGCAAATCCGGTTGACCGGCAAGCCTGCATCATATCCTATATTATCGGAAACGATAGGCGCCGTCCGAGCGTCGTGGAGGATGAGGATATGATGATCGACCGAACCTATCTGCTGGCGGGCGCGACGGCGCTCGCGATGGGCATGGCCTGTGCCGCACCGTTGCTGGCGCAGGCGGGAGCCCCCGGTGCCCCCGGCCCCGGCGCATCGTCTGGACCGCCGCCGGCCGGCCGCTTCGTGCCGCCGCCGCCGGTGGAAATGTGGACGCCGAAGAAGACGCCCTATGCCGCTTATGACGCGCCGAACCGGCCGTGGTGGAAGCTCGCGGACGTGGTGGCGATGCACAAGGGCAAGGCGAACTGGTCGCAGCCGATCATCCGCAACAAGGATATCGTCGCCGACTGGCACCAGCAGGCGGCGGGCGGCAGGACGCCGGAGCTCGCCTATCCCGACAACCGCTCCGCGATCATCGTCTGGAGCGGGCAGTTGCGCGTCAATATGGCCGGCGTCGAGCCGTTCGTCGCCACCAAGGGTTTCGAGATCGACGTGCCGCTGCGTGTGCCGTTCACGCTGGAGACGGTGGGTAACGAACCCGCTTTGTGGTTCGAGGTGCATGCCGCCAGCGACGTGCCGCTCTATCCGGTGGGCACCACGCCGAACCAGCCGAAGGATGTCGCCGGCTTCCAGTACGAGCGTCGCCTGATCTCCGGCGGGCCGGGCACGCACGACGCGCAGAACCGCCCGTTCCTCGACTATTACAAGGATGTGGTCGGCGGCGGCGCGCGGGCGGGCGCGTTCATCGCGGCACAGCACCTGTTCGTGAACAACATTCGCGGCAAGGCGACACCGACGCCACCGTCCAGCAACCTTGGTCATTTCCACGTCGGCTATGACGAGTTCTGGTTCGTGATGGAGGGCAATATCGATCTTCAGATCGAGGGTGAGCCGCTGATCAAGGCGGCGTCGCCGGGCGACGTGCTGACGGCGAAGCAGGGCCGCTGGCACCGCGCCAGCTTCGGCGGGCCGGAGGGGCAGATGGGCACGCGCGTGGCGGTGAATCCCTATCCCTCGGGCCTGCACGGCTACAGCCTGGAATCGCGGGGACGTCAGTAGCAGCCGGATACAAAAAGACCGCCCCCGCGACCGGATGGTCGCGGGGGCGGCAGAGGGGGCTCTTCAGAACTTCATGCGCAGGCCCAGCGTCGTGAGCCGGCCGATCGGGTTCGACACGAAGCCGTTATAGCCCCATGCCCCGCCCAGAATGCCGTTGGTGTTGCCGTTGTAGAAGGGCGGGTCCTTGTCGAACATGTTCTGCATGTCGACGAACAGCTGCCAGCCGCGCAGCATGTTCTCCCCACCGAACGTATATTGCAGGTGGATGTCGAAGATGTCGTTGTTCTTGACCTTGTCGCCGCCACCGGTGGGATTGCCCACCGCATCGACGGTGATCGGCGCGACCGAAGTGCTGATCCAGTTACGATAACCGCCGGTGTGGTTCCAGAACAGGTCGGCGGAGAAGCCGCTCCACTCCCACCCCAGTTGCGCACGATTCTTGAACTGCACCGAGGGGAAGGTGGTGTTGTAGCCCGACGTGTTGAGGATGCTGAACGTCGTGCCGCCACCGAAATTCTGCTTGAACTTCGTGAAGTAGGTGAAGGCGCTGCCGATCGTGAAGCGGCCCATGTCGGTGGCCGGGGTGCGATAGCTGAACTGGCCGTCGATCCCCTCCACGACGAGGTTCAGGGCGTTGCGCGAGCTCTGGTCGATCAGGAAATACACCTGCGGCGGGACCGCGCCGGAGATCGACGCGCCGTTTGCGATGTTGGCGAAGCTATTGATCTGGTCCGCGGTGCAGGTGGTGGGGCAGATCGTCAGCAGCGGCCGTAGCCCCGCCGAATTGACGATCGCGCTGGGGCTGGGCGAACTCACGCCACCGATGAAGGTGTTGTGGAAGAACGTACCCGCCGCGACGAAGCCCGGCAGGAAACGTGGCGACAGATCCGCGCCGACCGACCAGCTCCGCCCCTTTTGCGGGACTTCGTTGGTGAAGCCGCCGCCAAGCTGCCGCCGCAGACCCTGAATGGCGGAGGTGCCGATGACGCAGGTGGTGCTGCCGCACTGCACCCCCGGGATCTGCGCGACATCGGGGTAGTTGGCGATCGGCACGGAAATCTGCGTGCCGTTCACGCCGACGCTGCCCGACGCGTAGAGGTATCCCTGCGTCGGATCGCCGATCACGCCGATCGGCGGCGCCACGAACGAGCGCGAATAGTTGCCGCGCAGCTTGAACCCCTCGAACGGTTCCCAGTTCGCCGCGAATTTCGGGTTGCTGGTGTCGCCGACGTCGCTGTAGCTGTCGTACCGGCCGGAAATGCTGACGTCGATCCGGTGGGCGAATGGGATGTTCATCTCCGGCGAGATCACCGGGATGTAGAGTTCCGCGTATACCGACTTCGTGTCGCGATCGTAGTTGTAGACGCGGAAGTTCGATCCGGTGGTGGTCGGGCCGGTGTTGTTCGACCCGGTGATCTTCTGCGTCTGCTCCTGCCAGTAATATTCGCCGCCGACCGCGATCTTCACCGTGCCGCCGGGCAGGTCGAACAGCGACCCTTGCAGGTCCAGCTTCACCTGATTGAACGTGTTGTAGTTCGTGTTCTCGCTGTTGGCCCGGTACAGCTGCCGGATCACGGAATCCGGCGTGCGATTGGTGCCGAGGCCGTTCCACACGTCGAGCGCGTTGGCGGTGGTCAGCGGCAGGTTCAGCGCGATGACGTTCTGGCCGGCGATGTTGGTCGCCGTCGTGCTGCCGCTGAGCTGCGCGGTGCCGTTCAGCGCCAGCAGCGCGCAGGAGGTGCAGAAGCCGTTGACGGTGTTCAGTGCCGACCGGTTCCAGCCGAACGCGTCGCTGAACGTGATCGTCCAGTCCTCCGTCAGCTTGTAGCCGGCGACGGCAGTGGCGTAGATCGAGTCCGCCTGCGACTCCGTCTCGCCGTAATTGCCGTCGGTGGTGGGAAACAGGAAGCTGACGCTTTCCTGCGTCGCGTTCGGGGCACCGGCGGGGGCGACGAAGAACGGATTGATCTGCCCGCCGCGGCCGGATCCCGGACCGAACACGGTGGCGTTGCTGATCCCGCCGGGTCCGTTGGGGGCGTGTGTCTCCTGACGATTATAGTTCATCGTCGCGGTCACGGTCAGTCGGTCGCCGAAGTCGTTGGTGACCTTCACGAACGAATTGGCGCGGAACTGCGCGGGCAGCAGCGTCGCGTAGATGGAGTTGTTGCACGGCGCGTTGCTGGGCGTGTTGGCGACCGTGGTGGTGGCGCCGGGAGAGGTGAATACGCCCGACACGCCGGGGACGATGATCGTCGCCGGGCTGCACTGGAAGCTCTGGTTCACGCTGCCGCCGACCGCGCGGTAATCGCCGCGGCTGGCGAATTCGCGATCCCGGTTCAGCAGCTTCGACTGGTCGCTGTACGATCCGGCGACGTAGACGCCGCCCGTCTCCCATGTCTTGCCCCAGATGAAGTTGCTCTGGAAGTCGCGGTAATTGTCCGCGAAGCTGGTCTGGATGTTCGCCTCCAGCCCGTCGAAAGTGCGGCGGGTGATGAAGTTGACGACGCCCGCGACCGCGTCCGATCCGTAGACCGACGATGCGCCGTCCGCGAGCACCTCGACACGCTGGATCGCGCTGATCGGGATGATGTTGGGATCGGTCTGCGAGAACTGGGTGCCGCCGCCGGGCAGGCGCAAGCCGTCGACGATCACCAGCGTGGTGTTCGAGGACGATCCTGCCAGGCTGTGGATCTGCGGTGCGTAGTAGGAGAACCCGTTCTCGCCCTGCGACACGGAGCCTGCGGTCGAGATCGCGGGCACGGTGTTGACGAGTTGCGACGCGTTGACGGGTGCCGTCTTCTCGATCGTTTCCAGCCCGACCGAAACGAGGTTGGAGCCGATCGGCGCGACGCCGCGGATGGCGCTGCCGGTGACGATGATGTCGGCGCCGCCGCCGTCCGCGGTGTCCTGCGGATTGACGACGGGAGTCGCGACGGCGGGGCGATCCTCCTCCGCCTGCTCGTCCGCTGCCGGTGTGGGCGGCGTGGTCGCCTGTGGGGCACCGGCCTGCGCCAGTGCGGCTTCGCTCCACATCAACGCCAATGCCAGAGCGGCACCGGACGCAATGATCCTGTGGTTCAGTCCCTTTCGCATATCACTCCCCTTTATGATCACATATCGTATCGTATATGATTCGCTTATGGATATGCCTTCGGAAGCGCCCGGTCAACGCACTCGTATTTTTGTGATTTCTAGGGAGGCCCGGCGACGGCAAACATCCTCATGGGCGGCAATGGCGCGGGACTTTGCCGCTCGTAATTCCCGTGCCGGGCGCGGTCTGGTCGGACATTTGCGGTGACGATCGCAAACTGTCATTGTGAGGCAGCAATCGTTCAACTTGGCCATGCGGCACCGCTGCTTGGCGCTCTTCTCGACCCAGCCTTCCTATTCACCTGCGGTAGCCCCGCGCCGTTGTGGTACGTTATCAATGGCAGGACACGCCGTGATAATCCCCTGACCGCCGTCGGCCGATCGTCGACAGCCACTGCATTTAACGAGGACACGTGTTGGAAAAGGCGCGCCGACGGGCAACGATCATCGATGTGGGCCGGCACGCGGGAGTGTCCGCCAAGACGGTGTCGCGTGTCCTGAACGGAGAGCCGCATGTCAGTCCTGCGGTTCAGCAGCGTGTCCGCGATGCGGCGGCGAGCCTGCATTACCATCCCAACATGCTCGCCCGTGCCCTGGTGCGGCAGCGGTCGATGCTGCTCGGGCTCGTCTATGAGAATCCTTCGGCGAGTTACGTGGTCGAACTTCAGCGCGGCATGCTCACCCGACTGGCGGACACGCCCTACCGCCTGGTGGTGTTTCCGATCGCGTCGATCATCGAACGCAGCGGCGAGGTCGCGGGATTGCTGCGATCGGCGGGGCTGGACGGCGTCGTTCTCGCACCGCCTGCTGCCGACGATCTGCGCATCCTGAACGATCTGGCGTCTGCCGGGATCGCGTGTGCGCGCATCGGGCCGTCGCGCGCGATCGAATTGGCACCGAGCAATATCGTCGACGACATCACGGCGGCGCGAGAGATCGCGACCCATGTGATCGAGCTCGGTCATCGTACGATCGGCATCATCAAGGGACATGCGTCGCACGCTGCCAGTGAGGCGCGGACGATGGGCTATAGTCAGGCATTCTACGCAGCGGGACTGCCGATGCGGCTCGATTTGGTCGAGCAGGGCGATTTCACGCGGGAGAGTGGCCATGCCGCGGCCGAACGCCTGCTGGCGCGGGCCGAAGCACCAACGGCCATTCTCGCGCAGAACGACGACATGGCGGTCGGAGCACTGCTCGCGGCACGCGAGCGGGGGCTGACGGTTCCCGACGACCTGACGCTGGTCGGCTTCGACGATTCCGAAATCTCCCGGATATGCTGGCCCCCGCTCACCACCGTTCGCCAGCCGGTCTTCGAAATGGCACGGGAAGCGACAGATATGGTCATCGCCCAGCTGGAAGACCGCCCGCCCCTGCAGCGGCACGATCATCCCCACGACCTGCTGATCCGGGCATCGACCGCCGCACCGCCACGCTCCTGAAGCTCGTCGGTCTGTCCGACGTTGACAACGTTGACACAGGTGTGCTGGATCGTTCGCGAGCCATAGAGCTACAGGAGGGGATGATGAGGTCAGGCGCGTTGCCTATCGTTGCAATGCTGGCGTGCGCGACCGCGATCGGGTGGCCGGCACCGGTGGCGGCGCAGACCGGCATCGTCCACCCGGAGGCGTGGCCCAGGATCGCTTGGCCGGTGCGTACCGATGCCGCGGCGGAACGTCGCATCGCCGACCTGCTCGCCCGGATGACGGTCGAAGAGAAGGTCGGGCAGGTGATCCAGGCCGACATCGCCAGCGTCAGGCCCGAGGACGTGAAGCGATATCATCTGGGGTCTGTGCTCAACGGCGGCAATTCCGGACCGTATGGCGACGATCTGGCACCGGCACCGAAGTGGCTGGAACTGGCGGACGCGTTCTACGCCGCGTCGACGGATCGAAGCGGCGGTGGCGTCGGCATCCCGCTGATCTGGGGCACGGATGCGGTGCACGGGCACAGCAACATCGTCGGCGCGACGCTGTTCCCGCACAATGTCGGGCTGGGCGCGGCGAACGATCCGGACCTGATCCAGCGCATCGGGGCGGCGACCGCGGCGGAAATCCGTGTCACCGGGCAGGAGTGGACCTTCGCGCCGACGATCACCGTGCCGCAGGACGCACGCTGGGGTCGCACCTATGAGGGTTACTCGTCCGACCCCGCGCTGGTCGCGCGCTATGCCGATCGCATGGTGCTGGGATTGCAGGGGCCGGTGAACGGCAAGCCGATGCTCAAGGGGCCGTACGTGCTCGCCAGCACCAAGCATTTCCTGGCGGACGGCGGCACGTTCGAGGGCCGCGATCAGGGCGATGCGAAGATCACCGAGGCGCAGCTCCGCGACATCCACGGTGCCCCCTACGGCCCGGTAATCCGCGCCGGCGTGGGCACGGTCATGACCAGCTTCTCGAGCTGGCAGGGCGTGAAGATGGCCGGGAACAAGGGCTTGGTCACCGACGTGCTGAAAGGCCGGATGGGCTTCGGCGGCTTCGTCGTCACCGACTGGAACGCGCACGGGCAGGTCGCCGGCTGCACCAACGCCAGTTGTCCGCAGGCACTGCTCGCCGGCGTCGACATGTACATGGCGCCGGACAGCTGGAAGCCGCTGTACAATTCGCTGCTCGCGCAGGCGAAGTCGGGCGTCGTTCCCGCCGCGCGGCTGGACGATGCGGTCGCGCGCATCTTGCGCGTGAAGATGCGGCTGGGGCTGTTCGAGGCGGGCAAACCATCGTCGCGGCCACTGTCGGGACAGTATAAGCTGCTCGGCGCGCCGGAGCATCGCGCGATCGCACGCGAAGCGGTCGGCAAGTCGCTGGTGCTGCTGAAGAACCAGGGCGTATTGCCGCTGAAGCCGGGCGCCAGCATCCTGGTCGCGGGCGACGGTGCGGACGACATCGCGCGCCAGTCGGGCGGGTGGACGCTGACATGGCAGGGCACCGGCCTGACCAACGCCAACTTCCCCGGTGCGACGTCGATCTGGGGCGGCATCGATGCCGCGGTGAAGAAGGCGGGCGGCAAGGCCCAGCTCGCGCCGGACGGCAAGTTCACCACCAGGCCCGATGCCGCGATCGTCGTATTCGGCGAAACGCCCTATGCGGAGTTTCAGGGCGACCTGAAGACGCTGCAATTGCGCAGCGATCAGGTCGGACCCCTCGCGACGATGAAGCGGCTGAAGGCGCAGGGCATTCCTGTGGTCGCGGTGATGCTGACCGGCCGACCGCTGTTCACCGGCGAGGAGCTGAACACCGCCGACGCGTTCGTCGTCGCATGGTTGCCGGGCAGCGAGGGCGCGGGCGTGGCGGATCGACTGTTCTCGTCTTCTGCGGGATTCACCGGCCGGCTGTCGATGCCGTGGCCGATGTCGGCAAAGGCGGACGGCCCGGTTCTGTACCCGCTCGGCTATGGCCTGACCGGGCGTGAGCGAGCGGGCGCGTGGACGCCGGTGTCCGAGGACTCCGGGGTAGCGGCGGTCGACGACGGCGGCGTGTTCTTCGCCGACGGTGTCCCGTCCGCGGCCTGGTCGCTGCACGTCAGCGACGGTGCTGCCGACCAGACGCGGGTGACGAGCGTGCCGCTGGCGGCGCTTGGCGGACGCGTCACGGTGCGCGCCGTCGATGCGCGCGTGCAGGAGGGTGGCCGCGAGTTCGCGCTGCGCGGTGGTGGCGTGACGGAAGTGTCGCTGAGCCCGGCCGGCTCGCGCGACCTGACGCGGGAGGCGAACGGCGATGTGATGACGGTCGCGACGATCCGCTTCGACACCGCCCCCGCCGCCGACGCGCGGATCGTCGCCGACTGCGGCGGCGGGTGCAAGGGCGGAGCGGCGCTGCCGAAGACGCTGCCGGTGGGCAAATGGCTGACGGTGGGTGTTCCGTTGAAGTGCTTCGGCACGATGACCGACGTAACGCGGCCGTTTGTGATCCGGACGACGGGGCGCATGACCTTCTCGCTGGCGCGGGTCGCGCTGGGGACGAGCGCGGACCGGGTGCTGCCGTGTTCGTGAGGTAGGCTGGGGGATAACTCGCTCCTATCCCTTGGAAAGCAGGTTGGGGCGGGGAGGCTCGTTGCACGGCATGCTTAGGGCGCCGCCTTCAGGCCTCTTGGAGAGGATCGATGCAACACTTCTTCTACCACCCCGGCGAAGGCCGGGGTCCAGTTGGGTCGTTGGCGGTAATAGACTGAGATCGTTAGCCCAACTGGACCCCGGCCTTCGCCGGGGTGGTGGTATCCTGAGAGGCTGCGGAGCTACTTTGCAAAGATCGCCTGAATGAAAGGACGAGTGTTGCGCTTGCAATGAGCGAAGCGTCGCATCCCACGCTGGGCTTTTCGGGCGCGAAGGGTGATGGAGCCTTTCGCAATCGAAGGGCGGTAACGATGACGATGACGCGGCGGGCGGTGATGGCGACGGGCGGGCTGCTGGCCGCGATGCCGCGTGTGGGCTGGGCGGCCGACGCGGCTCTGGCGAGCCAGCGCCCGGCAGCGCAGGACCGCCGCTTCGTCAGCCCGGCGGTGGAGCGGGAGATCGTGCGCGTCGGCCGGCGCATCGGCGATCCCGAGCTGCGCTGGATGTTCGAGAATTGCTATCCGAACACGCTCGACACGACGGTGAAGATGGGCGTCGTCGACGGCAAGCCCGACGCGTTCGTCATCACCGGTGACATCCCGTGCCTGTGGCTGCGCGATTCCGCAGCGCAGGTGCGGCCCTATCTGCACCTCGTCAAAACCGACCCGAAGCTAAAGGAGCTGTTCCGCGGCCTGATCGCACGGCAGGCGCGGTCGATCCTGATCGATCCCTATGCCAACGCGTTCATGGAAGATCCGACCGCGAAGAGCGATCTGGAATGGTCGCAGTCGGACCGGACCGACATGAAGCCGGGCGTCGGCGAGCGCAAATGGGAGGTCGACTCGCTCTGCTATGCGATGCGGCTGGCGCATGATTACTGGTCGACGACGCGCGATCCGCGACCCTTCGACGCGACCTGGGCACAGAGCGCGCGGGCGATCGTCCGTACGTTTCGCGAGCAGCAGCGCAAGGACGGACCGGGGCCATACCGGTTCCAGCGCAGTGCGCCGCAGCCGAGCGAGACGCTACAGGCCGGGTACGGCGCGCCGACCCGCAAGGTCGGGCTGATCCATTCCGGCTTCCGCCCGTCCGACGACGCCTGCACCTATCCGTTCCTGATCCCGTCCAATGTGTTCGCGGTGACGACGCTGCGCGAACTGGCGGTGGTGGCGCAGGGAGCGCGGCAGGATGCTGGGCTGGCGGCGGACGCGAGCGCGTTGGCGGACGAGGTCGAGCGGGCGCTGCGCGAATACGGCACGATGACGCTGCGCGACGGGCGCAGGGTGTGGGCGTACGAGGTCGACGGGTTCGGAAACGCGGCATTCATGGACGACGCCAACGTGCCGTCGCTGTCCGGGCTGGCGTTCCTCGGCTGCGTCCGCGCCGATGACCCGCTGTGGCGCGCGACCGCAGCGGCAGCGTGGAGCGATGCGAACCCGTGGTTCTTCCGCGGCAAGGCGGCAGAGGGGATCGGCGGGCCGCATGTCGGCGAGGGGCAGATCTGGCCGATGTCGATCATCATGCGCGCTTTTTCCGCCACCGACGATGCGACGATCCGGCGATGCCTGGCGATGCTGAAGGCGACGCATGGCGGTACGGGCTTCATGCACGAATCGTTCGATCAGGACGATCCGAAGACCTTCACGCGCAGCTGGTTCGCCTGGGCGAACGGGCTGTTCGGGCAGTTGATCGTGCATCTTGCGACGACACGACCGCAGTTGTTGGGGTGACGCGTACGCCTCCCTCCCCCCTTGAGGGAAGGGAGACGCGCAGATCAGATCGCCGCCAGCGCCTGATCGAAGTCGGCGATCAGATCGTCCGCGTCCTCGACGCCGATCGATATCCGGACGAGGTTGTCGGTGATCCCCAGCGCCTGCTTGCGCGCATCCGGCACCGACAGGTGCGTCATCGCCGCCGGGTGGCTTGCCAGCGTCTCGGTCCCGCCCAGCGACACCGCGAGCTTCGCGATCCGGAGCGCGTCGAGGAACCGGAACGCCTCCGCCTCGCCGCCCTTCACCAGCAACGAGAAGGTCGATCCCGCACCCGAGCAATGCCGGTCGAAGATATCCTTCTGCCGCGCATCCTCGATGAAGCCGAGATAGCTCATGCTGTCGACCTTCGGATGCTGGCGCAGGAAGGCGCAGACCTTGGCCGCGTTCTCGCCCGCGCGGCTCATCCGCAGTTCCAGCGTCTCCAGCGACCGCAGCAGCATCCAGGCGGTGTTCGGGTCGCAGATCGTGCCGATCGTGTTGCGCATCGCGCGGATCGTGTTGATCTGCTCCTTCTTGCCCAGCACGCCGCCTGCGACCAGATCGCTGTGGCCGCCGGCGTATTTGGTGAGCGAATACACCACGATGTCCGCGCCGTGCTTCAGCGGCTGATGCCACAGCGGCCCGAGAAAGGTATTATCGATCGCGATCGGCGGCTTCTCTGCCTTGTCGGCGAAGATCGCGTCGCGGCTGGCGGCCACCGCCTGCACGTCGACCAGCGCGTTGGTCGGGTTCGCAGGGCTTTCGAGATAGATCAGCGCGACGTTGCCAGTCGCGGCCTCCTCCAGCACGCGGTCGATCTCCTCGCGCGTCGCGCCCGCCGGGAAGTCGAGCCACTTGACCCCGAACTTGCCGAGGATGCGGCCGATCAGCGTCTCGGTCGCGGCGTACAGTGGCCCGGAATGGACGATCGTGTCGCCCGGCTTGGTCATGGCCAGAAACAGCGTCGCGATCGCGGACATGCCGCTGGAAAACGCCAGCGCGTCCTCCGCCTCCTCCCAAACGCCCAGCCGATCCTCCAGGATCTCCTGGTTGGGGCCGTTGAAGCGCGAATAGACCAGCCCCTCGGCACCGCCCGGCCGCTTGCCGGTCACGCCCTCGAAATGACGCTTGCCGGCGGCGGCGTTGGGGAAGACGAAGGTGGAGGTCAGGAAGATCGGCGGCTTCAGCGCGCCTTCGGACAGCGCCGGGTCATAGCCATGCCCCATCATCAGCGTCGACGGCTTCAGCTTGCGGCCGCCGATCGCCTCGACCTCGGCCTTGGGGCTGATCCGCGCTTCGACGCCGGTCAGGTCGGCTTCGGTAGGGGTCGAGGGCGGGGTAGGGGTGTTCGGCATGATCCGTCTCCTTTGCGAAGGATGCTATCAGCCAACCCGTATCGTGGGAAACTAGTTCAACCCGAATTACAAACCGATAAGGGCGATCTGCCGCCCATAGGAGGGCTCGCCGCGGTGGGTCGCGCGCCGATAGGAGAAGAAGCGCGCCTCGTCGGCATAGGTGTCCAGCCCCAGCGCCTCGACCCGCGTCACCCCCGCCTGCGCCAGCCGATGCGCGACATACGCCTCCAGATCGAAGCGATGATGCCCCGGCCGCGCCTCCGAAAAGAACCGCTCGTTCGCCCGGTCGGCGGCGGCGAAGCGCGTCAGGAACGCGTCGTCCACCTCGTAGCTGCGCCGGGCGATGCACGGGCCGATCGCCGCGACGATCCGCTCCGGCTGCGCGCCCAGCGCGCGCATCGCGGCGATCGTCGCGTCGGTGACCCCGCCGATCGCGCCCTTCCATCCCGCATGCGCCGCCCCGACGACGCCAGCCTCGATGTCGGCGAGCAGCACCGGTGCGCAGTCCGCGGTCAGGATGCCGAGCAGCAGCCCCGGCCGGTTCGTCACCAGCGCATCCGCATGCGGCCGGATATCGCCGAGCGGCGCGGTGACGGTGACCGCGTCGGCGGAGTGGATCTGGTAACAGGTGGTCAGCGCCGCGCCCGGCAACACCGCGGCGACGGCGCGCGCGCGATTCTCCGCCACCGCTGCCGGATCGTCCACCGACCCCAGCCCGACGTTCAGCCCGCCGTGGATACCCGCCGACACGCCGCCGCGCCGCCCGAGGAACCCGTGCGCCACGCCGTGCAGTGACCGCGCCCGGATCACGTCCACATCCGTCATGCGGTCGTTCACAGGGCCAGCCGCATCAGATCGTCCTCGTCCGCCTGCTCGCCGACCATGAATGTATAGGTCCCGACCCGCTCGAACCCGCGCTTCTCGTAGAAGCGTCGCGCCCGGTGATTCTCGATGAACACCGACAGGTACAGGTCCTGCGCACCCTCCGCGCGCGAGGTCTCGATCGCCCAGTCCATCAGCGTCGCGGCGACGCCGGTGCCGTGCCACGCCCCCAACACATACAGCTGCCGCAACTCCGCCGATGGTCCGCGTCGCTCCACCGGCAGCGCCGGTGGTCCCAGCTTGGCGAAGCCGGCGGCGACGCCGTCGTCCTCGGCGATGCGGATGCGGAAACCGGGATCGCCCAATTGTGCTGCCCAGGCCTGTTCCGACAGCGTGTCGAGGAACGCGGCCAGATCTTCCGGACGGTACAGATGGCCGAACGTTTCGGTGAAGCTCTGCCGGCTCAGCACCGACAGCGCCGCCGCATCGCCGGTCACGGCATCGCGATATTCGATCATGTCATCCTCTGTCGAACGCCGCCGGCACCGGCCAGTCCGTCGCGGTCACCGCCAGCACCTTGAACAGCCGCCCCATCTCGCCAACCAGCCGCATCCGGTCCGCCGCGATCCGCTCCGCCTGATCGGGTGTTGCGCGGGCGAGGGCGGCGGCGCGCGGGTCGATACCCAGCGTCACCAGCCACTCGGCCTGCTCGACGGGTCCCCATGCGACCGCACCCGACGCCTGCGCGGCGGCGGCCAGCGTCGTGAAGTCGACATGCGCCGTCAGGTCGTGTTCGCCGGGATGCTCGTACGGATTGGCGAAGCCGTGCCGCTTCACCGCCTGCAGCGTCTCGCCCAGCACCGGCCCTTCGTGCCCGTAATCGACGACCAGCAGCGCACCGCCCTGCTTGGCGATCCGCGCCGCCAAGGTGCGGATGATCGCTACGCCTGCGGGCGACACCTCAAGCACCGACCCCGTCGGCGACGCGCGCAGCGGTTCGGGGATCACGGCGTCCGGCACCGGCTTGCCCGCGATCGGCAGGAACAGGATATCCTGGCACGCGACCAGCCGCTCGCGCCATGCGTCGGGTCCCTTGACCAGTTGTCGGATCGGCAGCGCGTCGAAGAACTCGTTGGCGACGACGATCAGCGGCCGGTCGGTCGGCAGTGTCTCGACCGCGTCATGCCAGGTCGCGTTCGGCAGCCGCTCCGCCTGCATCGCCCGCAACACCGGACTGGTCTCGACCAGATGCACGTCCGGCGTCAGTCCGGCCCGCGCCATCGCCCGCGTCGCATCCACCGCCAGCGTGCCGCGCCCCGGCCCCAGCTCGACCCACGCCACGTCCGGCCGATCGGCGCGGTCCCACAGGTCCGCGCCCCACAGCCCGACCAGTTCGCCGAACATCTGGCTGATTTCGGGCGCGGTGACGAAATCGCCGTCCGTGCCGAGCGGGTCGCGTGTCGCGTAATAATGCCCGTTGGCGGCGGCCATGTACTGCGACACCGGGATCGGTCCCGCCAGCGCGATCGCGCGCGCCAGCCGTTCGGGCAGGGCGTCCTCGCTCACGCGTCAGGCCACGCTCTCGACGCCGGCGATCGGCTCGACCCGCGTCCGCCGCTTCGTCGATGTCATGACCAGATACACGCCGCCCGCGATCATCGGCACGCACAGCCACTGACCCATGTGCAGGCCGGTCGCCTCCGCGAACGCGACCAGTTGCCGGTCGGGCTCGCGGAAGAACTCCACCGTGAACCGCGCGATGCCGTATCCGACCAGGAACAGCCCCACGAGCCGCCCCGGATAATAGCGCGCCCTGGTCCGCCAGAACGCATAGGCGAGCAGCGCGAACAGCAGCACGCCCTCCAGCGCGGCCTCGTACAACTGGCTCGGGTGCCGGGCCGGGTCGAGCATCGGATAGGGGACGGTGTGCGGGAAGATGATCGCCCAAGGCACGTCGGCGGGCTTGCCCCACAATTCGCCGTTCACGAAGTTCGCCAGCCGCCCGAAGAACAGTCCGAACGGCACCACGCACGCGACGTAATCGTGGATGCGCAGCCAGTCGAGCTTGTGCTTGCGCGCGAACAGGATGATCCCCAGCGACGTGCCCAGCACGCCGCCGTGGAATGACATGCCGCCATCCCACAACCGCACGATGCGCAGCGGATGCAGGAACATTTCCGGCGCGTAGAAGATCACGTAGCCGATCCGCCCGCCCAGGATGATGCCCAGCGTCGCGTAGAAGACGAGATCGTCGGCATGCCGCCGCGCCATCGGTGCGCCGGGCTGCGCGAGCAGCTTCAGCAGGTACCACCACCCGATCAGGATGCCGGCGATATAGGCCAGGCTGTACCAGCGCAGCGTGAAGAACCCGATCGAGAAGACATCGGGGTGAAGCCCCAACGATTCGAAACGGATATGATCGCCGACGGTCGCGGCGAGAATGGGCAGGATCAAGGCTTCCCCCTCTTGGATCGGGCCTGCATAAAGGTCGGAAACGACAAGACCAAGTGGAGAGAGCGATGCGGACGGAGCTGGATGGCCGGATGGACGGCATGCTCGCGGCGATCACGGGCGAAGGCGGCATGATGCCGCTGGCCTCGGTCGAACGCTGGGGCACGCAATTGCCGGTGATCGCCGCCGCCCCGCCCACGCTCGCCGCCTATTTCGCGCATTTCTGCGAACAGCACCGCGACGCCTGTTTCATCGTCGCGGGCGAGGAGCGGCTGACCTTCGGGCAGGTGTTCCAGACGGCGGTATCCGTCGCGAAGGCGCTGACCGGGCGCGGCATCGCCAAGGGCGACCGGGTCGGCATCGCCGCGCGCAACTCGCCGTCGTGGATCGTCAGCTACATGGGTATCGTCATGGCGGGCGGCGTCGCGACGTTGCTCAACGGCTGGTGGCAGGCGGACGAGCTGGCGGTCGCGATCCGCGACGTCGACTGCGCCCTGATCCTCGCCGATCCGCCGCGCGCCAAGCGCCTCGCCGCGATCCAGGGCCTGACCACGCCCGTCGTCGTGCTCGACGACACGCTGCCGCTGCCGCAGGCGATCGCGCCGCTGCTCGGGGGTGCGGAGAGCGAGTTGCCCGATCTGCTGCCGGACGACGCCGCGACGATCCTGTTCACCTCCGGCTCGACCGGCCGGTCGAAGGGCGCGCTGTCCGATCACCGCGCGGTGGTGCAGGGGACCTTCAACTTCCTCGCCTCCGCCGTCGTCATGCTCGGCCTGTCCACGCAGGACGGCAAGGCACCGCCCGCGCAGCATGTCACGCTGCTGACGCTGCCGCTGTTCCACGTCACGGGGGAAGTCCCCTGTTTCCTCCAGAGCTTCGCGATCGGCCGCCGGCTGGTCATCATGCCGCGCTGGGACGCGACCGAAGCGATGCGACTGATCCAGCAGGAGAAGGTCAGCTATTTCGTCGGCGTGCCGCTGATGAGCTACGAGATTCTCAACCACCCGGACCGTGCGGACTACGACCTGTCGACCGTCTCCGACTTCGCCGCCGGTGGTGCGCCGCGCCCGGAGGAGCATGTCCGCCGCATGGACGACGAACTGGGCGGACCCGCGCCGCTGATCGGCTTCGGCCTGACCGAAACCAACGCCGTCGGTACCGGCAACTGGCGGTCGAACTATGTCGCCAAGCCCGCCTCCGCCGGTCGTGCCTCGCCACCTTTGGTCGAACTCGCGATTCTCGACGATGCCGGCAATCATCTGGCACAGGGCGAGCGCGGCGAGATCGGAATCCGCTCGATCGCCAATTTCCGCGAATATTGGCGCGACCCGGCGGCGACCGCGGCGGCCTATACGCAGGACGGGTTCTTCCGGTCGGGCGACATCGGCTACCTCGACGAGGACGGTTACCTGTTCATCGTCGACCGCAAGAAGGACATCATCATCCGCGGTGGTGAGAATATCAGCTGCCAGGAGGTCGAGGCGGCGCTCTACGCCCATCCCGCGGTGCATGAGGCCGCGGTGTTCGGCCTCCCCGATGCGCGTCTCGGCGAAGTCCCCGCCGCGGTCGTCTATGCCGACGAAGGGCTGGAGCCGGACGATCTGACGAAGTTCCTCGCCGAGCACCTCGCGGCGTTCAAGATTCCCGCCCGCATCTGGTACGCCGCCGGTCCCTTGCCGCGGCTGGGTACCGAGAAGATCGACAAGGTCACCCTCAAAACCCACTACCGCGCCCTCGCGGCGGCGGAGGCGGGGTGACACTCATCCCCTTGCAGGGGAGGAGTGAAGTTGGCGCAGCAAACACTTAAGCCGCGCCCGAAAACCCGCTAACTCCATCCGATGACCTCGCCCGCGACCCCATGCCGATAGACCGCCGCCAGCTCCTGGTCGCCGGCGGCATCGGCACCGGCCTGATCGTCGCGTGGAATCTGTGGCCGCGCGATTATCCGCCGACGCTGGTCGCCAGTGCTGGCGAGACGCCGTTCGGTGCGTATCTGAAGATCGGCGAGGACGGCCATATCACCGTTGCCGTGCCGCAAGCCGAACACGGGCAGGGCATCTGGACCACGCTGCCGCAGATCGTCGCCGACGAACTCGGCGCGGATTGGCGCACCGTGGCGGTGGAGGCCGCACCGCTCAGCCCGCTCTACGCCAACGCGCTGGGGCTCGACGACCTGCTGGAGGGGATGCCGACCGGCGTCACCGCCGCGAACCCCGCACCGATGCTCACCGCCGCCTCCAGCGCGATCCGCCGCTTCGAGGAACCCGCGCGTGATGCCGCCGCGACTGCCCGCGCGCTGTTGTGCATGGCCGCCGCCGAACGCTGGGACGCGGACTGGCGCGCGTGCAGCACCGCGGCCGGCTTCGTCGTTCTCGGCCGGCAGCGCCTGCGCTTCGCCGAACTCGCTGCCGCCGCGGCGAAGCTGACCCCGCCCGATCCGTTGCCGATCGGGGTGCAGGGGGCGGGCAAGCTAATCGGGCAGGACCTGCCGCGCCTCGATGCCCCGGCCAAGGTCGACGGCTCCGTCAACTTCGCCGGCGATATCCGGCTTCCGGACATGGTGCATGTAGCCATCCATCAGGGACCGCTGGGCGACAGCCGGCTGGTGAAGGTCGATCGCGCCGCCGCCGACCGCGTGCGCGGGGTGCTGTCGGTGGTGGAGACGCAGCGTTGGGTTGCCAACGTGGCGACGACATGGTGGGCCGCGAGCCAGGGCCTGGAGGCGCTCGGCGCCCGGTTCGAGACGCACGGCCCGCGGATCGACGACGCGTCGATCGCCCGCGCGCTCGATACCGCCCTCGACGGGAACGGCCACCGGTTGGCCGCGACCGGAGACCTGTCCGCGGTGTTCAGGGGCGCGGTGCTGTTCACCGCTACCTACCGTGCCGCAGCAGGCGTTCACGCCGCGATCGAGACGCCCGCCGCCACCGCACACTACGACAATGGCCGGCTGGAGATGTGGCTGCCGACGCAAGCCCCCGGCCTCGCCCGTGCCGCCGCGGCGCGCGCCGCCGGGTTGGCGGAGGAGGCGGTGCTGGTTCACCCGATGCAGATCGGCGGGTCGGTGGGGCAGGGGCTCGACACGCAATGCGCCGAACAGGCCGCTTTGATCGCGGTGAAGATCGGTCGCCCCGTCAGCCTGACCTGGTCGCGTGGCGAGGCGATGCTGCATGACGAATACCGCCCGCCCGCGGTCGCGCGGATGGCGGCGCGGCTCGGGGCGGGCGGTGCGATCCTCGGCTGGCAGGCGAAGATCGCCGCGCCTGCCACCGGCCTCGTGCTCGCCCGGCGCCTCGTGCCTGGCGTCGGCACGCGGCTGGTGCAAAGCGCGGACGGCGCGGATGCCTATGCGGTGGGCGGCGCGCTGCCGCCGTACCGGTTGCCGACCGTCGCGATCGATCATCACCCCGCGGACATCGGCATCCCGACCGGTCACTTCCGCGGCGGCGCGCATGGGCTGACCTGCTTCTTCACCGAATGCTTCCTCGACGAACTCGCGCATGCGGGCCGGTCCGAACCGGTATCCTTTCGCATCGGGATGCTGGGCGGCGAGCCGCGTCTGGCGCGCTGCCTGTCGACCGCCGCCTCCCTCGGCGGGTGGGAAGGCGGCGTACAGGGCAGCGGGCAGGGGATCGCCGCGCATGCGTTTCGCGGCAGCTATGTCGCCGTCATGGCGGAGGCACATATGGGGGACGACGGCCGCCCGGTGGTCGATCGGCTGGTCGCGGCGGTCGATTGCGGGCGGATGGTCAATCCCGACATCGTTCGTCAACAGGTCGAGGGCGGGCTGATCGTCGGCCTCGCACAGGCATTGGGCGGGGCGACCGGGTTCGACCGCAATCTCGCGACGGCGCGCGGCTTCGACGGGTTGTGGCTGCCGCGACTGGCCGATACGCCGGATATCACGGTGGAGCTGATCCGCTCCGGCGAAGCGCCCGGCGGCGTGTCCGAACTCGCCATTCCACCCGTCGCGCCGGCGATCGCCAACGCGCTGCATGCCGCGACGGGCTATCGCATCCGCCGCTTGCCGCTAAGAGCCTGAGCATGAACCCTCCCGTCCACGCGCCCGCCGATCATCCGCCCATCGCGAAGCCGCGCATCGGCGTGCTGCTGATGAATCTCGGGACGCCCGATGGAGCGGACGCAAAGTCGGTGAAGCGCTACCTCGGCGAATTCCTGTCGGATCGCCGCGTCGTGGAAATTCCGGCGATCGCGTGGCAGCCGATCCTGCGCGGCATCATCCTGAATACGCGGCCGAAGAAATCCGCGCACGCCTATCAGCAGGTCTGGCGCGAGGATGGCTCGCCGCTCGCCGCCTTCACCCGAGCGCAGGCGACGCGCCTGAAGGACGCGTTCGGGCCGGGCGTGCTGGTCGACTGGGCGATGCGCTACGGCAACCCGGCCATCGCCGAGCGGTTGCAGGCGATGAAGGATGCCGGGTGCGAGCGCATCCTGCTCGCACCGCTCTATCCGCAATATTGCGCGGCGACGACCGCGACCGCCAACGACAAGGCGTTCGCGCATCTGGCGACGATGCGCTGGCAACCGGCGATCCGCACGCTGCCGCCCTATCACGACGATCCCCTCTATATCGGCGCGCTCAAGACCTCGATCGCGGAGTCGCTGGCGCGGCTCGACTTCGAGCCGGAAACGCTGATCGCGAGCTTCCACGGGATGCCGAAACGGACGCTGGCGCTGGGCGACCCCTATCATTGCCACTGCCAGAAGACGGCCCGCCTGCTGGCGGATGCGCTCGGTCGGCCGGTGACGATCGCGTTCCAGTCCCGTTTCGGACCGGCCAAGTGGCTGGGGCCGGCGACCGACGAGACGCTGGTGGCGCTGGCGAAGGCCGGCACGCGCAGGGTCGCGGTCGTCGCACCCGGCTTTTCGGCCGACTGTCTGGAGACGCTGGAGGAACTGGCGATCCGTGGCCGCGAGTCGTTCGAAGAGGCGGGGGGCACCCATTTCGCCTATCTGCCGTGCCTGAACGACGAGGATGTGAGCATCGAAATGTTGCGCAACATCGTCTCGCGGGAACTTGAAGGCTGGGTGCGCCTGCCCTAGCGTCGGCACAACCAGAACGGGAGAGGTTGAATGGCACGAGTGGCGATCGTCACGGGCGGAACGCGCGGCATCGGCGAGGCGATCAGCCTCGCGCTGAAGGAAGCCGGCTTCACCGTCGCCGCGAACTATGCGGGCAACGAACAGCGCGCGGCCGAATTCACCGAACGGACCGGCATCCCCGCCTACAAGTGGGACGTGTCCGACTACGACGCCTGTCAGGAGGGGTGCGCAAAGGTCGCATCCGATCTCGGTCCGGTCGACGTGGTGGTCAACAATGCCGGCATCACCCGCGACGGCACGATCCTGAAGATGACCTATCAGGCGTGGAAGGAAGTGATCGACACCAATTTGGGCGGTTGCTTCAACATGGCCAAGGCCGTCTTCCCCGGCATGCGCGACCGCAAATGGGGCCGCATCGTCAACATCGGCTCGATCAATGGACAGGCCGGCCAGTACGGCCAGGTCAACTACGCCGCCGCCAAGTCCGGTATCCACGGCTTCACCAAGGCGCTGGCGCAGGAAGGCGCGCGCGCCGGAGTGACGGTCAACGCGATCGCGCCGGGCTATATCGACACCGACATGGTCGCTGCAGTCCCGCCCGAGGTGCTGGAGAAGATCGTCGCCAAAATTCCGGTCGGTCGCCTGGGCCAAGCTCACGAAATCGCACGCGGCGTGGCCTTCCTGTGCTCGGAGGACGGCGGCTTCGTCACCGGATCGACGCTGAGCATCAACGGCGGCCAGCATATGTACTGACGATGGCGGCAGCGCGGCCTTGCCGCGCCGCCACCACCGGCACGGCCGGCGGGTCGGCGCAAGCCGAACCGGTCGACGTCGAACGGCGGTGCGGCAATCGTGTGCATCGAAACGGTCGCACGCGGTGACATGACGTCGAACCGCCCGCTCCGTTCGCCTGAGCCTGTCGAAGGGCATGCGCCTCATCGGTGCTTCGACAGGGTCAGGGCGAACGGTTCACGGGGATGTCATCAGAACCCCGCCGTAGAAGACCCCGACGCAAGCCGGGGCGACGTATCCAGGGCGGACATAGCCGGGCCAGTCACTGACTACCGTCGGCGCGCGGCGGTAAAAAGCAACGTGAAGTTCGCTTGCACCCGGAGCGGCCTCTCGAACTTGCCAAAGCCGGCGAGACCGAATTTCGGCGCGCAACGCCCGCCTATTTCCCGCCGCCACCGACGATCGTCGCCACGATCGAACTGCTCGTATTGACCGAGGCCCGGTTGCCCTGTCCGCTGTACAGGCCGCGCAGCACGCCACGATCGATCGCCGTCAACGTCGCCGGTGCCCGCGTATCGCCGTCCGGCGTGAACGTCGCAAGGATCGAGTCGCCCGCCGCCGCCCGCCCCGAGCGTCCGTCGGCGAGTCCCCTCATCGCGGCATAGTCGGCGATCTGCGTCGTATCGCGTCCCGCGACACTGGCCGCGTCGATGACGATATAGGCCGCGACGATATCGCGGCGGAACGAGAGCGCGACGCGGCTGGGGCTCTCGATCGCCAGTTCCGGCGGTCCGCCTGCACCAAGGTAGAGCGGCGTGCCGTCGCGGCTGCGGACCTCGGCTTCCACCCAGGCGCGGGCGGCGCCCGGCTCCGCGACGATCCGTCGGACGTCCGCCAGCGACTGCGCTGCGACGACCCCCTGCCGGCGACTGGCGAGCCGGCGTACCGTGACCCGCGAATCGGGGACGATCAGCACCAGCAGGTTCGGATCGCATCCGGGCTCGCCGACGCGCAAGCCGACCTCGTCGGCGATGACACCGATCCTGTCGACGATCGCCTGTGCGGACGGACGCGCGAGGCCGACCACGCCGGGGCACACCGGCACGGTGAAACGCGCAAGCGGGTGATCGAACGACAGGGGCGGGAGCACGCGCTCCACCTTCCGTCGGACCTCGTCCTTGATCGCCGGACGTTCGCCCGTAACGATGATGTCGGGCGCGGGCACCGTCGGCGGCGCAACTGGCACCTGGGCCGCCACCTGCACCGACAGCATGATCGCACGAAACATGCTTTCACCCGTAGCGTGGAGGCGTTGACACCGCAATGCAGGCGCACGCACAAGGGGGCCGGCCCCGCCAGGAACCGACCCCCCGCCCCCCAAACGCTACGCGGGGGGTACGCAACTGCCGCAGGCGTTAGCGGCGGCAGTATCCGGGACGATCCGACCGATCGATCTCGCGACCGGCGAGTCCGCCGAGCACCGCGCCGCCCAGCGTGCCGACCGTTCGGTCGCCGCGGGTGTCGACGGTGCGGCCGAGCAGGCCGCCGGCAATGGCGCCGATGATGGCACCGCCTGCGCCGTCCTTGCACCGCTGACGCCCGCGATAGTCGCGACGGTCACGGTAATCGCGACGGTCGTAGCCGCGATAGGACTGGCCGTAACCGCGATCGTCGTAGCTGCGATAATGACGGCCGCGCTGCGCTTCGGCAGCGGTGGCGGGGATCAAGGCCGACGCGCCCATTGCGAGAGCGGCAGCGGCGAGGGAAAACTTCCTGAACATGTTTCTTACTCCCGTTTCTGGCCCGTCGGCGGGTTGTGGGCCCGTCGTCGATGAGAGGCTTTTCGCCGATTCGCGTTGAGCGGATACTGAATGCGTCCGTTATCGGCGGTTCAGGCTGGCGGCGCGGGGAGTGTCCGCTATGGCCGGCGGGTGCGACGCCCCGTTCTACTGGCCACGATCGTCCTCTTCCCTCTCGCGGTGCTGCCACGGTGGACGACGCTGGAACGGCGACCGGTGCCCTCAGGCCAACTCTCGGTCACGGCGGAACGCGTGCCACTCGATGCCCGCGATCCGGCGCGACGACGCGTCGGCTGCCTCGATTATCTGGGTGGTGTCGCCCTGACCGGTAGCGACCGCACGTTCGGCGGCTTCTCCGCGCTCGCGGTCCGTGGCGACCGGTTTACGATGATCGGCGACGGGGGGCAGGTGCTCCGGTTTCGAATGGGCGCCGACTGGACGCCGCGCGACGTCATGTTCGAGGATCTGCCCGGCGGCCCTGCCAGCGGCTGGGAAAAACGCCACCGCGACGCCGAGTCGCTTGCGATCGATCCCGTCACGGACCGCGCGTGGGTGGGGTATGAGGGTTATAACCAGATCTGGCGCTATACGCCCGGCTTCGGTCGCGGCGACCGCGGCATCGCGCCGGCGGCGATGCGGGACTGGAGCGACAATGGCGGGATCGAGTCGTTCGCTCGTCTGGCGGATGGCCGTTTCGTCGCGATCTCGGAATCACCGCCGCGCGAAGTGGGAGCACGGCTGCGGATGGGGCTGGTCTGGCCGGGCGATCCGACGCGGACCCGGCCGGCGTTCCGATTCGGCTATGCCCCGACCAACGATCACGACGATCCGTCGGACATGACCCAATTGCCCGATGGCCGCCTGCTGATCCTGGAGCGTGGGTTCACATTGCCCTTTTCATGGTCGCTCCGCGTCGGGATCGTGGATCTGCAGGCGATTCGGCCAAAAGCGCGCGTGCAGGCGCGGCCGATCGGCATCCTTGCCGCGCCGCTCATCACGGACAATTTCGAAGGCGTCGCCGCCCGGCGGGAAGGCGGCTCGACCGTCGTCTGGCTGGTGTCGGACGATAATCACCTGCCGATCCAGCGCACCCTGCTGCTGAAGTTCCGGCTGACCTGCTAGCGGATCACGCCGGACACGCCGAAAGGCCCGCGCATACCATGATGCGCGGGCCTTTCGTGACCCATAGGGGACGCGCGTTACGCGGCGACGTCGGTCGTGGCGCGCTTCTTGACGATGTTGCGCTTCAGGCGGCGGCAACGCAGCGACAGCTTGTCGTCGCTGGTCTTCACCAGCCAATTGTCCAGACCGCCATTGTGCTCGACCGAGCGCAGGCCGTGCGTCGACACGCGCAGGCGGACGCCCTGTTCCAGCGCGTCGGAGATCAGCGTGACGTTCTGCAAATTGGGCAGGAACGTGCGCTTGGTCTTGTTGTTGGCGTGGGAAACGTTGTTACCCACCTGCCGGCCCTTGCCGGTCAGCTCGCAAATGCGCGACATGATGACTACCTTATCTCGGTGTTGGCCTGGTTTTCGGGTCGGCCCGGAAAGGTCGCGCTCGTATCGGGCAACGGTCGATCCGTCAAGCTTCCACCCGTGCAACGCTTGTCGACGAGGCGCGTTGTTACGCCATCGAATCGGATGGGAGAGACGAGAATGCGCGCGCTGTTGGTCCTGGTTGCAATCGCCGTGCTGGTGGTCGCCGGTCTGCTCTACTTCAACATCGTCTCGATCGACCAGACCCAACGCGGCGTCGTGCAGGCCCCCAAGTTCGAGGCCGATGTCGCGCGGGTGTCGTTGGGCACGGAGAACAAGACCGTGGCGGTGCCGACGATCAACGTCGAACGTCCGGCGAACGCACAAGCCCCGAACTGAGCCTTGCAGGCGAGGGGACGTCGCCCGCATGACGCCGGCGATGTTCCCGCTCCCTGAACCGATGCGCACCGCGCTCCTCGCCGCTCGCGACGCGGCGGCGACGGGAGAAGTGCCCGTTGGCGCGGTGGTGATGCGCGGTGGCGAGGCGCTGGCTGTTGCCGGAAATGCGCCACGGCGAATGAGCGACCCGACGGCGCATGCGGAGATGCTGGCGATTCGCGCCGCGGCGTCGGTGCTCGGCCGCGAGCGGTTGGAGGATTGCGACCTCTGGGTGACGCTGGAGCCCTGCGCGATGTGCGCCGGTGCGATCGTGCATGCGCGGATCCGGCGGCTCTATTACGGCGCTCCCGACGCGAAGGGCGGGGCGGTCGAGCACGGACCGCGGCTGTTCGGGCAGCCAACCTGCCACCATCGGCCGGACGTATACTCGGGCATCGGTGAGCGTGAAGCCGGCGAGTTGCTGAGGGAGTTCTTTGCCGCACGACGGTGATGCAGGTCTTGGAGAACCCGCCGCGTGCCCCACGCACGTCTTTCTCCAAAGGGATCGCAGCGAAACAGCGCCGCTTCCCTTTAGTAAATACCCCAACTCGGCGGAGGCCGCGGCCCGGTAGGGTAGCGGTTTCAGGATGTTACCGCCGATAACGCGACTGGACCCCGACCTTCGCCGGGTGGCCGAAGAAATTTTGCACCGATCCCTCAGGGGGGGGGGAAGGAGCGTGCTCCAATCACGGACTTGCGCCCCGATAAGGCAAGCCGCCACCCCGACCCGCGCCGGCCCTACTGCCGCAAATCGTTCTGCGTGATCGGCACGATCTTCACTTCGACGCGCCGATTCGCCGCGCGGCCCGCATCGGTGTCGTTCGGTTCGATCGGCTGCGTCTCGCCATAGCCGCGGGTACCGATCCGCGCCTGCTGCACGCCCTGCGACGCCAGATAGTTCGCTACCGACAGCGCGCGGCGTTCCGACAGGGTCTGATTATACGCGTCGCTGCCGGTCGAATCGGTGTGGCCGTATACGTCGATATAGGTCTGGTTATATTCGGCCAGCGTCGACGCGACCTGATCCAGCGTCCGCTTGAACTGCGGCTGCACGTCGGCGCTGTCATAGGCGAAGGTAATGCCCGACGGGATGTTCAGCACCAGATCGTCGCCGCGGCGGATCACCTGAACGTCGGTGCCGGCGGTGCGGGCCCGCAACTCACGCTCCTGTTTGTCCATGTACGCGCCGATGCCGGCCCCGGCGAGGCCGCCGATGCCCGCGCCCAGGATCTTCTCGGTGCGGTCGCGCCGGCCGCCGACCAGATCGCCCAGCAGGTACCCGCCCAGTGCGCCGCCGATGCCGCCGATCGCGGTCTTGCTGATCGTGCGCTGCCCCGTCTCCGGATCGGTGACGCAGGCGGTGGTGGTCAGCAGCGCGGTCAGGCTGGCGAGCAGTAACGGACGGGTCTTCATGGGCGATCCCCTCTTTTGCGATCTCGGCAGGTCAACCCTGCGCATGCCCCCTTGTTCCGGTTGCGCACTGAACCGAAGCTGACCCTGAAGTCGCCTGACCCATATCGTGACATGAACGGTTGTGGCGGCCGGATCATCCCGGCTAAGGAAGCACCCAAGCCGATGGCACTTCCTCCCTTTCCCTGGATTGATGTCTTCATCATCCTGGCGCTCGTAGCGCTGAACGGCGTGTTCGCGATGAGCGAGCTCGCCCTGGTCTCCTCGCGCAAGGCACGGCTGGAGGCGATGGCCCGCTCCGGCAAGCGCGGCGCGCGCGCGGCGATGACGCTGTCCGCCGATCCCGGCAAGTTCCTGTCGACGGTGCAGATCGGCATCACCCTGATCGGCATCATCGCAGGCGCCTATTCCGGTGCCAGCCTCGGCACGCCGACGGCCGCGCGATTGCAGATGCTGGGCATGTCCGCGGAAACCGCATCGACGGTGGGCTATGCGCTGGTGATCGCGCTGACGACCTATGCATCGCTGATCATCGGTGAACTCGTGCCCAAGCAGTTCGCGTTGCGCTCGCCGGAGGCAGTTGCTGCGCTGGTCGCGGTGCCGATGGGTTGGCTCGCCATCCTGACCGCGCCGCTCGTCTGGCTGCTCGACAAGTCGAGCGCGCTGATCTTCCATCTGTTGCGCCTCGATCGCGAGAACGAGGATCAGGTGACGGCGGAAGAACTGCACCTGATCGTCGCGGAGGCGTCGAAATCGGGCGTGATCGAGGAGCATGAGCGATCGATCATCTCCGGCGTCGTTCGCCTTGCCGACCGGCCAGTGCGGGAGATCATGACGCCGCGGACGGAGGTCGACTGGCTCGACCTCGATGCCGGTGACGACGCGCTGCGCGCCAAGCTGATGGCCAGCCAGCATACCCGCCTGCCGGTGGCGCGCGGGTCGATCGATGCGGTAGAGGGTGTGGTGCAGTCGCGCGACATCGCCGCGACGCTGCTGCGCGGCGAGCCGCTCGATCTTGCGAAGCTGATGCGCAAGGCGCCGGTCGTCATCGACGTCATCGACGCGCCGGATGCGCTGCTGGCGCTGCGTCAGGCGGAGGTGCCGATGGCGCTGATCCACGACGAATACGGCCATTTCGAAGGCATCGTCACGCCCGCCGACCTGTTGTCCGCGATCGGCGGCACCTTCGCCTCGGACGCGGACCCCGACGAAGCACCGCCGGTCGTCGAACGCGACGACGGATCGCTGCTGGTCGCGGGCACCGCGTCGGCGGACGCGCTGGCGGAACGGCTCGGCATCGACCTGCCCGAGGACCGCGACTACGCCACCGCCGCCGGCCTCGCCCTTGCCGCGTTTCGCCATTTGCCGCTGGAGGGCGAGAGCTTCGTCGAACAGGGCTGGCGGTTCGAGGTCGTCGATCTCGACGGTCGCCGCATCGACAAGCTGCTCGTCAGCGCGGTGTAGGGCACGGGGGCTGACCGTCGCTCGCGCCGTCGGCAGCACTCGCGAGCAACGGTCTACGTCGTGCCGGGCCCGTCCCGGCTTGACGAGGAGGCGGACGCACTCGATCGCCGGTATATCGAGCAAGAGGTGTCGAGGGCGGCAGGACGCGTCACGCTGTCCTACAACCCTCGCATCGGCTATACCGCGGCCTCGCTCCTTGAACTCGCCGGTACACCCCAAAGCGCGCATGCCGAAAGATGCGCGTTGGACTAACCTTAGCCTAACCTTCCGATCTAAAGCCGGCCGAACGCCGCCTCGAAACCGGCCCGGTCACCCGCCGACAGCAAGCGCGCCTGCTCGATCCAGCGATCCCGGCTCATCCGACCCCGGAACGCGCCGAGCTCGGCATCCAGCGCCTCTGCCTCGGCATCCGTCAGCGCAGCGATCTGACCCACGGTCGTGACGCCCAGTTCCGACAGTCGTGCCGCGACCTTCGGGCCGAGACCCTTCAGGGTCGTCACCGGCGCATCCGCCGACACCGGCGTCGCGGCGTCACGCTTGACGAGGTCCGGACCCGGCAAGTCGCCTGCGAGCGTCGCCGGGCTGGCGTCCAGCGGCGCGGCGGCCGGAATCGGTTCGTCCGATAGCGACGTGGGATCCGCCGGTTGGGGATCGGCCGGCTGGGGATCGACAGGCCGGGAATCGACTGCAGGAAGGCGATCGGCAGGCGGCGTCACGACCGGCATGGGCTCGGCCGCGAAGGACTGTGCAGATACCTGAGACTGCGTCTGGACCTGCTCGACTGCCGGTGAGGGCGGAGGCGGTGGTGGAGGCGGCGTAACGCTCACCTCCTCACCCGCGACAGGCGCAGGCGCGGCCGGTTCGATACCCGCCTGCTCCGCATTGCGTTCGACCTGGATTTCAGCCTGGCGTCGCGCCCGCTTGCGCCGCGCGCCGATGACGATGACCGCAACCGCCGCGAGGGCGATCAGGACGATCAGCACGAGGTGGATCGTCGTGATGACCCCCGTGCCGTCGGGCAGCAGGCTGGAGCCGGGTGCGGAGGTGGCGGCGCTGGTCTCGTTCATAACACCGCGTCTAACCCGCCGTTCCGACACCTGCGAGTGCTAATCCGCGCACACCGCTCAGTCGCTGCCACCGGACCGGCCCGCGCCGCGATCTGCCAGCCGGGTAAGTTGGCCGAACTCCTGCCGCCAGTAATCCGGTGTATCGCCGGCCAGTTGTCGGATATCGGCAAAGCTATATCGCTCCAGCAGCGGGTCGCCGCGCAGCCGCTGCCCGTAAGCCGCGACCGCCACCGCGAAGGCCATGTCCCCTGCCGGTAGCACCGCCCGGCGCAGCGATGCGGCGGACACGGGCCGATCCATCTCGCGCGACGCCCCGCCGGCGGGCAGCTTGTAGCGCAACCGGACATAGGCCATCTCGCCGCCTAGCCCTGATCCTGACGTCGCGAGGGCCCGATTGCCGGCGTAGCGCCGCTGTTCGATCCAACCCTTCGCGCCCACGGGCACGACCTCGTACAGCGCCGTCACCTGATGGCCCGCGCCCATGTCGCCGGCATCGACCGCATCGTTCGTGAAATCCTCGTCCCGCAGCGCCCGATTCTCATACCCGATCAACCGATACCGCGCGACGACGGCTGGGTTGAATTCGACCTGCACCTTCACGTCCTTGGCGATCGTGACGAGCGTTGCGGCCATCTCCTGGCCCAGCACCTTCTCGGCCTCCATTGCGCTGTCGATATAGGCGTAGTTGCCGTTGCCGACATCGGCGATGCGCTCCATCATCGCCTCGTTGTAGTTGCCGGTCCCGAACCCCAGCGTGGTCAGGGTGATGCCGTCGTCGCGGTTGCGCTTGACCATCGCCTCGACCGCGTCGTTGCTGGCCACGCCGACGTTGAAGTCTCCGTCCGTCGCCAGCAGGATGCGATTGACGCCGTTCCTGATGAAGCCCGCGCGCGCCGTGGCATAGGCCAGTTCCAGCCCCTGTCCGCCGGCGGTGCTGCCGCCCGCCGACAGGCACGACAGCGCGGCCTTGACGTAGTCCGCGCTCGACGTGGGATCGAGCACGATGCCCGCCGCACCGGCATAGACGACGATCGACACCCGGTCGCGCGGGGTCAGCCGATCGGCGAGCCCGGACAGTGCCGCCTTCACCAGCGGCAGCTTGTCGGGGCTGGCCATCGATCCCGATACGTCGACCAGGAACACCAGATTGACGGGCGGTCGTGTCGCTGTCGTCACGTCGTAGCCGCGCAGACCGATCCGCAGTAGCCGCGTATCCGCATTCCACGGCGTCCGCGCGACATTCGTCGTGACGCTGAACGGCTGTGCGGCATCAGTCGGTCGCGGATAGTCGTAGCGGAAATAGTTGATGAGTTCCTCGGTCCGGACCGCTTCCGCCGGAACCGGTTGCCCCTCCTTCAGAAAGCGGCGGACATTGGCATAGGATCCCGTGTCGACGTCGACCGAAAAGGTGGAGACGGGCGTATCGGCGACGCTGTGGACGGCGGCCACGGCGTTCCCGGCATAGCGTTCGGTATTGCCCGGCGCGCCATAGGGTGCGGGTCCGCGGATCATCGTCGGCGGGATAATAGCCGAGGTCGTCGCCCGCGATGCGCCGGTGACGATGATCTCGCTGTTCGTGGCGGCCGGCGACGGGGAGGGAGGCGGCGGCGGCGGCGGCGGCGGTGGCGGCGGTGGGGCGATGGGCGCTCCCGGTGCAAACTGCACCAGGTCGGATCGGTCATCACCGATACGGCAGTGCACCGGTGATCGCGTGTCGGGGTGGCGGGCGATCGTTCTGGTCGCTCCGCCGGTCCGCTGAAGCAGCGCCGACGATAACGGCGGCGGGGCCGCCGACGTGGTGACCAGCAGCGAGGCGGCGGCGACGGCGGCACGAAGACGCATGATGAACCCTCCCGGCGCAACGAGTCGACCCGCGCCTCGATGCAACATTGTCACATCACTGGTGAGCGATCAACGCGTCTCCCGCTCCACCTCCCGCCAGCCGATGTCGGTGCGGTGAAAACCGCCCTCGACCGCCAGCGCCGCGACGCCGCGATAGGCGGCGGCCTGCGCCGCGGCGACGCTGTCGCCCAGCGCCGTCACCGCCACGACCCGCCCGCCGCTCGTCCGCAGCGTGTCGCCATCGGCGCGGGTCCCCGCCTGGAACACGAACGTGCCGGTCGCCTCCGCTTCGGCCAGCCCTTCGATCCGCCCGCCGGTTCGCGGCGCGGCGGGATATCCCGCCGCCGCGACGACGACGGTCAAGGCCGATCGGCCGGAGAAGACCGGCGGCGCAACCTCTGCCAGCGTGCCGGTGGCGCAGGCGAGCATCACCTGCACCAGATCGCCCTCGAACCGCGGCATCAGCACCTGCGCCTCCGGATCGCCGAAGCGGGCGTTGTATTCGATTAACTTCGGTCCGCTCCGCGTCAGCATCAGCCCGGCATAGAGGACGCCGACAAACGGCATTCCCTCGGCCGCCAGCGCCTCCACGGTAGGACGGACGATGGTATCGATCGCCAGCGCCTCGAGTTCTGGCGTCAGCACGCGGGCCGGGCTGTACGCGCCCATGCCGCCGGTGTTCGGGCCAGTATCGCCGTCGCCGACCCGTTTGTGATCCTGCGCCGATCCGAACGGCATCAGCGTCCTGCCGTCGGTCAGGACGAACAGGCTGGCTTCCTCGCCGTCGAGAAACTCCTCGATCACCGCCTCGCCACCGTCGTCCGCAAACAGGTCCGCGATCGCGGCGATCGCCTCGTCCTTCGTCATCGCCACGGTCACGCCCTTGCCCGCCGCCAGCCCGTCCGCCTTGATGACGACCGGTAGGCCGAAGGTTCCCGCCAACGTCGCTTCCGCCGTCGGGCGGTCGGTGACGCGGATGTACCCTGCGGTCGGAATGCCCGCGCGCGCGCACAAATCCTTGGTGAAGCCCTTCGACCCCTCCAGCTGCGCAGCCGCTCTAGAAGGGCCGAACACCGGCACGTCGACCGTGCGCAGCGAGTCGGCGAGACCGTCGACCAGCGGTGCCTCCGGCCCGATCACGACAAGGCCGATCGCATGGTCGCGACAGAAGCGGACCACGGCGGCGTGATCGGTCGCGTCCAGCGCCACGATCGTCGCATGCCCGGCAATGCCGGGGTTGCCCGGTGCGGCATACAGCGTATCCAGTGACTTGGACTGGGCCAGCTTCCACGCCAATGCGTGTTCGCGCCCCCCCGAGCCCAATAGCAGGACGTTCATGCCAGACCCCTTTTCCGATGAAGCCCGGCTCGTAGCGGAGGCCGTGCCCGGCGACAACGCGCTCGCGCTGTCGGTCGGCGAGCTGTCGATGAAGCTGAAGCGGATGGTGGAGGGCGAGTTCGGCCATGTCCGCCTGCGCGGCGAGATCAGCGGCTACAAGCGCGCCGCGTCGGGCCATGCCTATCTCTGCCTGAAGGACGAAGCGGCAGTGATCGACGGTGTGATGTGGAAGGGGGCGGCGTCGGGCCTCGCCTTCAGCCCGCAGGACGGGATCGAGGTGATCGCGACCGGCAAGCTCACCACCTATCCCGGACGTTCCAAATACCAGGTCGTGATCGAGCGGATGGAGCTGGCCGGTGCCGGCGCGCTGATGGCCCTGTTCGAGAAGCTGCGCGCCAAGCTAGCGGCGGAGGGCCTGTTCGACCGCGACCGCAAACAGGCGCTGCCGTTCATGCCGCGCGTCATCGGCGTCGTGACCTCCCCGACCGGCGCGGTGATCCGCGACATCCTCCATCGGCTGGAGGATCGTTGCCCGACGCATGTTGTCGTGTGGCCGGTGAAGGTGCAGGGCGAGGGTGCGGCGGGGGAGGTCGCCGCAGCGGTGCGCGGCTTCGACGCCTTGCCCGCTGACGGACCGGTACCGCGCCCCGACCTCGTCATCGTCGCGCGCGGCGGCGGCTCGATCGAGGACCTGTGGGCCTTCAACGAGGAGGTCGTGGTCCGCGCCGTCGCCGACTGTTCGATCCCGATCATCTCCGCGGTCGGCCACGAGACCGATACCAGTCTGTGCGATCACGCCGCCGACCTGCGCGCGCCGACGCCGACCGCAGCCGCGGAGATCGCGGTGCCGGTGATTGCCGACCTGCGCCTGACCGTCGCCAGCCACCACCAGCGGATCGAGCGCTGCGCCCGCCGCTATGTCGACTATGGCCGTCAGAGGCTGGACGGACTGGCGCGGCTGCTGCCGAAGCGGGAGGCGCTGCTCGGACCTCAGCGGCAGCGCGCCGACGATGCGGCGCAGCGGCTGGACCGGGGATTGGAGCGGCGCGTGGTTGCGGCGCGGGGTACGCTCGACCGGGCGGCCGGGGCGTTGCGGCCAGCGGTGCTGGAGCGGCAGGTGGCCTCCGCGCGGGACCGGCTGACGGCGACGTGGCGGCTCGTCCAGACGCTCAACCCCGATAACGTGCTGGAGCGCGGCTATGCCCGCATCACCGCCAGCGACGGCGGTGCGACCCTGTCGTCCAGCGCGGCGGCGAAGGCGGCCGGCGCGGTGACGCTGCGCTTCCGGGATGGTGCGGTCGATGCGCGGGTGGATGGTGCGCCCTCCGCACCACGCCCGCGGGTTGAGCGCGGTGGGACCCGCGCCTATGTCGCTCCCGATGCGCAGCCGACGCTGCTCTGATCCGGAAAGTCTCCTGAGATGCTGATGTCCAACACCGACCGGCCTGCGCGCCTCCACTATATGGCGAACGGTTTCCGCGTGTTGTCGCCGGGCGATCACGTCGTCTGCGCGGTGACCGGTGCTCGCATCCGGTTGGAGGACCTGCGCTATTGGAGCGTGGGCGAGCAGGCTGCCTATGCCTCCGCGGCGATCGCCGGCGAGGCGCTTGCGCCGCAATGATGCGGACTTGGTGTATCGCGATGTTGGTCGGCGTATCGACCGGGTGTGTGGGCGCGCCGGTCGTCGTCGAGCCAGACCCCGCTCCCGCGACGCCACCGTCCGCCCAAGCCCCGGTGCCGGCGCCGCGCCTGACGGTCGGCGGACAGGCCATGCAAGGCGGCATCCTGCGTGGCACCGCATTGGGCGGTATACTGACGCTGGACGGTCGGCCGGTGGCGGTCGCCGCGGACGGCGCGTTCCTGATCGCGTTCGACCGCGATGCCGGACCGGCGGCGCTGCTGCTGCTGACTTCGCCGGACGGTACCCGGATGGAGCGCCCCATCTCGGTTGCACCGCGCGACTGGCCGATCGAACGGGTGGACGCTCCTTACCGTGCCGGCAAGACGGACGCCGAGTTCGCGGCACTCCGACCCGGCGAACTCGCCCAGATCGTCGCCGCGCGGGCGATGGTCACCGACGCCAAAGGCTGGCGCCAGGATCTGCATTGGCCCGCGGCGGGGCGACTGTCGGGCCGGTTCGGCGCCCAACGCGTGTATCAGGGCAAGCCCGGCAGCTATCATGGCGGGGCGGATGTCGCCGTTCCCACCGGCACCGTCGTGACCGCTCCGGCGGACGGCGTCGTGATTTTGGCGGCGGCACGACCCTTCACGCTGGAAGGGCATCTGCTGATGCTTGATCACGGTGCCGGCCTGAACAGCGCGCTGCTGCATCTATCCCGGATTGATGTCGCGGTGGGACAACGCGTGCGGCAGGGTCAGCCGATCGGCCTGTCGGGAGCTACCGGCCGTGCAACCGGCCCGCACCTTCACTGGAGCCTGCAATGGCAGGGCGCCAAGCTCGACCCGCTGCTGATCGCCGGCTCACCGCCACCCGTTGCTCGTTGAACGGGCAGGTTCTTCAGGCGTGATCGCCGCATGGGCAGCAAACCCGGCTCTGTAGCAGGTGGATGTGGCTTTCACGTTACACCCACCGTTCAAACTTGAACCCATTGTGAATGCCCGCCTTTACACAAGGCAACTTGTCCCGTCATCTTCCCTTCATGTTCCAATTCGCAGCGCCGACAGGCGTTCGGGGAGGAGCGCTCAGGCATGGCGCGGACTGCAAAGCAGCCGTTGCCGTCGCAGCAAAGGGGATGGCTTCACGTGACCAACAATTTCGATTTCGCACGCAAGATGCTGCGCGGCGGTACCGCGCTACACGCGCTGGCGCTGCTCGGCGCCGGTGTCGGCGCGGTGGGCATGGTTGCTCCGGCGGCGGCGCAAGATTACACGAACGTCACAGCGTCTGGCCGCGTTCAGGGAACAAGCGGCCAAGGTATTGGCGGGGCGACTATCGAGGTCAGGTCGGATGATCAGGGTTTCACGCGAAGCGTCGTAACCGACGCCTCCGGATCTTTCCGGGTCGCGCAGCTGCCTCAAGGCAGCTACACCTTCACAGTCACAGCCCCTGGCTTCCAGTCCTATACGGAAGCCGGCATTCAGTTGACCTTGCAGCGCGCCGCTAACCAGTTCACGCTGCAGCCGGAAGGTGCCGAGGCGGGCGGCGATATCATCGTGACGGCCGGCCGCGTTCAGGTCGCCGATTTTAGCCGCAACACGGTGGGTACTGTCATCAACGTGGGCGAACTGGCAACCCGGGTGCCCGTTGCCCGCGATATCAGTTCCATCGTTCAGCTATCGCCCGGAACGACGGCCGGCGATACGGCATTCGGCAATCTGCCGAACGTATCGGGTTCTTCCGTGGCCGAGAACGCGTTCTTTGTGAACGGCCTCAACGTCACGAACTTTCGGACCGGCTTGGGTGCCGTCACGATTCCTTTCGATTTCTACCAGTCGGTCGAAATCAAGAACGGCGGCTTCCAGGCTGAGTTTGGCCGCGCGACCGGTGGCATCATCAATGCCGTATCAAAATCGGGATCGAACGAGTTCCACGGTGGGATCACGTTCAACTGGGAGGTGAATGATCTTCTCAGCAATTCTCCAAATACTTTGGTACGCGACAATGATGCGCGGGAGTTCGACCGGAAGGATACAATAGTTCAGCTCTCCGGTCCGATCATCAAGGACCGGCTGTTCTTCTACGGTTTGTACAATGCCCGCAACGTGACGTCATCCACGGCCGTGACGGCCTTGGGTGGCGGTACGCTCCAGAACCCGACCATCGTGGGCAGCCAGTATTTTCGCGAGAAGCAGTCCAGCCCGTATTATGCGTTTAAGGTTGATGCCATCATTACCGACGGCCATCGCCTAGAAGGCACGTTCTTCGACACGCGTAATTTGGTTACGCGCGATGTATTTGGCACCCCGGCAAGCGGTCGCCGTTACAATCCTACGACGAACGACCCAGGCGCGTACGACTCGACGACAGTGTTCCGCACCGGTGGTATCAACTACGTCGGTCGATACACAGGAACGTTCGCCCCGTGGATCACAGTTTCTGGTGCATATGGCCAGAACAAGGATCGGGACACGACCGAGCCAAGTGACTCGAGTTTGTCAAGTGTGGTCGATACCCGTGGAGGCCTGAACAACTCTATCGGTAGCCCAATCGCAAACTCGGAGACCAACTACGACAGGCGCGAATTCTATCGCGGTGACGTGGACCTGTTCTTCAATCTCTTTGGGTCGCATCACGTCCGTGGTGGCTATGACCGGGAGAACCTCCGGTCGGACATCGTCACCCAGGCCAATGGCATCGGACAGGTTACTCTCGCCGATGGATCGTCCGACGATCAATATGGCATCACGACGGGGCAGTATGCGGTCGTGCGCTTCTTCCGGAACGGCGGAACGTTCCGTTCCGCGAACGAAGCGTTTTACATCCAGGACGAGTGGTCGATGTTCAACAGCCGCCTTAACGTCCAAGCTGGTTTGCGTAATGATCGTTTTACCAATCGCACGATCGATGGAACGCCATATTATCGGTCCGGCAATCAATGGGGTCCACGGCTGGGACTGAGCGGCGATCCGCTCGGCGACGGGTCGACGAAAGTTTATGGTTCGTTCGGACGTTACTTCCTTCCGATCGCAGCAAGCACTAACAACCGGTTGGGCGGCGCCGAACTGGATCAAGAGCGGGTGTTCCGCTTCAGCGGGCTGACTGCCGCCAATCAGCCGATCTTGGGCGCGCAGCTAACCCCGGATGGCAGCCGGCCGTGCCTGGAAGGATTGGCCGGGTCCTGTGTGATCCGCAATGATGGGCAGCCGGGCGACCCGACCTCGCTCATTGCGGGTAACCTGGAGTCGCAATCTGTCGACGAATACATCATCGGCTTTGAGCGGCGGGTCGGAAAGTTCCGTTTCAATGTTTTCGGGACATGGCGCGATCTCAATGCGAGCTTGGAAGACTCAGCAGTTGATCCGGCGGTTCGGGCCTATTGCACGGCCAACAACCTCAACGGAGCGAATGCCGATGGCAGTACGTGCCAGTCCATCTTTAGCGGCACTCACCAGTACGTTCTGATCAATCCCGGTAACAACGCGGTCGTCACTCTCAGCGATCCGGTTAACGGGGAGACGAGCCTACGCACCGTCGAGTTGTCGGCTGCGGCCTTGGGTTATCCGCGGGCCCAGCGCCGTTACCGGGCAATGACGTTCCAGGTTCAGCGTGACTTCGACGGAAAGTGGGGCGGCGAATTCTCGTACACCTACTCTTCTAACGTCGGAAACACCGAGGGTGGCGTTCGTTCGGATAACGGTCAGGATGATACCGGTGCGACCGTCGACTTCGACCTTCCTGGTCTGGCGGACGGCACGTACGGCTACTCGCCGAATCACCGTGCTCACAATTTCAAGTTGTTCGGGTCCTACGCTCCTACCGAGTGGCTTACGCTTGGCCTAAACGCCCAGATTGTATCACCTCGTAAGTTCGGCTGTTTGGGAACGGTTCCGGCTTCCCGGGATCGGGACGCGTCGCTCTTCTATGGAGCGAACGGGACTTATTGTAATCTGAACTCCGATGGCTCGGTTCGAACCAATCCGGCGACGCCAGGTGAAGTACTGCCTCCGCGTCAGATCGTGCGCCGCGGCACGGCGTTCAATTCGGAGTGGCTGTATAATTTGAACCTTGATGCTACCTTGAAGGTGCCTTCCGATTTGTTCGATGGCTTCCTGCGAGTATCGGTGCTGAACGTCTTCAACATGTCGCAGGCACTCGACTATCAGGAAATCGGGACAACAGGTGGCGGTGCGCCGCGCGCCGATTACCGCGCGATCACCGGCTATCAGGCACCGCGATCGGTTCGCGTGCAGTTCGGTGTGAACTTCTAAAAACTAGCTTCAGTCGTTTACAAGGGGTCGGCTTGCCGGCCCCTTTTTTTGCCGAGTTAAGCATCGTCGCCGGGGCTGATCCGGGACGCAACAGCGTCCACCCGCCGATGCTCCACCATCACCCCCGTCGCCGGATACGCTATCCGCGTCCGGTCGCCGGCCTCGCCGAGGGGCACCACGACCAGATGCCGGTTGACCTTGCCGCGGTGGTGCATGCGGGCCGTGTTTTCCTGGCCGACGTAGCAGCCCTTCGTGAAGCTGACGCCGTTGCACTCGCGGGCGTTGCATTCCAACCATAGCGTATCGCCATTGCCGAGTTCGGCGACGCCTTCGGTCACGCCGAGCGACAGGCGGTGGGCCAACCATCCCTGCGCCGGCTCGCCCGGCTCGCCGAGCCAGCGGCCGCCCAGCGCGGCCACTCGGGGGTCGGGGACGCCGAGGCTGCCGTCCGGGGACCAGTGCACCGCCAGCGGGGAGCGTTCGATCGTGATCGCGCGGCGGAGGCGGTACATCGTCAGGCGCTTCGACAGAGCATCGGCTTGCGCCGCTTCGCAATCGATCAGGACCGTATCCTCGCCGCCGTCCCATAGGATGAAGTCGAACAGCGCCTTGCCCTGCGGGGTCAGCAGCCCCGCCCAGATCGGTCGGTCGGGCGCCAGCGCGGCGACATCGTTGGTGACGAGTCCCTGCAGGAAACCGCGTACGTCGTCGCCGGCGATGCGCAGCACGGCGCGATCCTCCAGCATCCCCGGGGTGGTGTCTGTCATGGCGCCAAGGTAGGGAGCCGCAACCGCAAGCGAAACACCCGAAGGAGCCCCGCGCGATGGCGACGATCGACCTGAAGCTGTCCGGTGGCACCGTCCATCTGCCCGGTGGCCCCGCCAGGGTGGATGTCGGCGTGACGAACGGCCGCATCGTGGCGATCGGCAGCATCGGCGATGCGGGGCGCACGATCGACTGCACCGGGCTGGACGTGCTGCCGGGCGTCATCGACACGCAGGTGCATTTTCGCGAGCCCGGCCTGACGCACAAGGAAGACCTGGCGAGCGGCAGCCGCGCCGCGGTGCTGGGCGGCGTCACGGCGGTGTTCGAGATGCCCAATACGAAACCCAATACCGACAGCGCGGCGGCGATCGCCGACAAGCTGGCGCGGGCGGCGGGAGCGCCCGGATCGGGTTCGACCGGCGGCGCGATGTGGTGCGATCATGCCTTTTACGTCGGCGCGACCAACGCCAATGCGGCCGAACTCGCGGAGCTGGAGCGGCTGCCGGGTACGGCGGGCGTCAAGATCTTCATGGGCGCATCGACCGGCGATCTGCTGGTGTCCGAGGATTCGTCGCTGGCCGATGTGCTGGCATCCGGCCACCGCCGCGTCGCGATCCATGCCGAGGACGAGGCGCGGATGCAGGCGCGCCTGGAACAGCGGGTCGCGGGCGATGCGTCGTCGCACCCGGTCTGGCGCGACGACGAGAGCGCGCTGCTGGCGACGCGGCGCATCCTGGCATTGGCGCGGGCGGCGCGGCGGCGCATCCACGTGCTGCACGTGACGACGCCCGCCGAGCTGGAATTGCTCGGCCAGAACAAGGACATCGCCACGTGCGAGGTGACGCCGCAGCACCTGACGCTGGCGGGGGAAGAGGCGTATCCGCGGCTCGGCACGCTGGCGCAGATGAACCCGCCGATCCGGTCGGGCGCCCACCGCGACGGGCTATGGAGCTGGCTGAACCAGGGCGTGCCCGATGTGATCGGGTCCGATCACGCGCCGCACACGCTGGAGGAGAAGGCGAACGCATATCCCAATTCGCCGAGCGGCATGCCGGGCGTACAGACGCTGCTGCCGCTGCTGCTGGATCATGTCGCGGCGGGGCGGATGACGCTGCAACGGCTGATCGAGCTGACCAGTGCGGGTGCGCAGCGGGTGTTCGGCATCACCGGCAAGGGCCGCATCGTGGTCGGATACGACGCCGACTTCACCGTCGTCGACTTAAAGAAGCAGTGGACGGTGGAGCAGCCTTGGCTGGCGTCGAAGGCGGGCTGGTCGCCGTTCACGGGCATGACGCTGACGGGGAAGCCAGTCGGCACGATCGTCCGCGGCGAGACGGTGATGTGGGAGGACGAGCTGGGCGCGGCCCCCGCCGGCAAGCCGATCCGGTTCGACGCGGTCGAATTCGGCTGAACCGGCTCGCAGTGCCGCGCGATAGGGGGTGTGAGCCGCGTCGGCCGATGATCGATGGGATGCGCGCCGGCCCGAGTGCCGTCGCGGGAAAAGCCTAATGTTTTCAGGCCGGGCTTTTGGAAGGTTAGGCTAAGGTTAGTCCAACGACGCATGTCCGCGGTCGCCTCGGCTCGTCGAGGAAGTGGTGTCGGACAGTTGAAAGAGCGGCCGGGCGGGCGACCGCCTGACAAGCTCTGACGCCTACGCTCGATCTCATCTGTAGGACAGGGCGCGGGGCAGTTTGTTGGACGTGGCTGGTGCGTGGGTTTCGCGATCGGTGGGACGACGCGCGTGGTCAGCGGCGGCTTCCATCCTGTGCCCGAGATCGGTGTGCGGGTTCGCCGACAAGCGAGGTGGGAAGCAGCGTGGCTGCGGTCAGCCCCGATACCGTTTGGAGGTTGCGCTCTCAGTACCGCTACCGCGTAAGGCAAACCGGGTTGGCGTTTACATTGAACGGGTTGGGGTAAGGCATGGACCGCACCGCCTTGCGAGGCATGGCGGCCCGGCGATCCCTGCGGCGTTGCGAGATCGCTCCGGTCGAGCGGAGGTTCTGTTTGCCGATCGCTGTCCGTTGCCAGCGACGTGGGACGCCTCGGTGGTGTCGGCGCGGCGGTCAGGCCGGATCGTTTTCTCGGCTGGCGTGGGATGATCGGCGTAGTCGCGGCGTAACTCTCACGTGTTCGGTAATTTTTTTTCCAGACCTGTACTGGTCGGGTGCGCCCGCGTAGGCGGCGCCTCGATTCTCGGCCTCCTCTGGGCTCCTGCTTTCGCGGGAGCACGGGGGATGCTGGGCAGGCCGCCCCGTTTTCAGTGGACAGCGCCGCTGGACGCTGGACTCCCGATCAAGCCGGGGTTGCTCAGTCCTGGAGCGACGGGGAGGGCGGCAAGACCCACGCCGGACCTGAACGTTGACCTCGGCCGCTCAGCCGGCCAGCCGTCGCTCGATCGCGGTCCATAGTTCCGCCACCGCGCGTGCGGGTGGGCTGGACGGAGCGAACGCGCCGAGCGGCTGGCGGCGCGTGGCCATCGCCTCCACCACGCTTGCCATTGGGATCACCGGCCAGTCGGGATCGGCGGCGAGTGCGGCGTTGTGGACGCTGCGGCGGCGGTCGGCCATGCCGAACACCGGCAGCATCGCGGGCCGTCGGCCGCCGCCGCGATCGAGGTGGAGCACCATCTCGTCGAACGCGCGGCGCGAAAGGGGGGAGGGGATGACCGGCGCGATGATGAGCGCGGCGGCGCGAACGACCTGCTCTGCCGTTTCCGTCAGCCCCGGCGGGCAATCGAGGATGACGCGATCGTACCGACCCGCGAGCGTTTCGAGCAACCGGTTCAAGCGCTTGCGCTTGCCCAGCCCGTGCAGCAGCAGATCGAGTCCACGTAATGACGTATCCGCGGGCAGCAGGTCGAGCCGATCGACGGAGGTGCCGACGATCAGCGCGTCCGCCGACACGTCCCGCGCGAACACCGCCCGCGCCTGCCCCTCCAGCGCGCGGTCATGACCCAGCAGGAAGGTCGAGGCACCCTGGGGATCGAGATCCCACAACAGGGTGCGCCGCGCCGACAGCGTCGCCGCGCACCACGCCAGATTCACCGACAGCGTCGTCTTTCCGACGCCGCCCTTGGGACTGTAGACCGCGATCGCCTGCATGGCGGCAGCCTAGCCGCGCGCCGGTGTCTCCGCCAGCGCTCGCAGCGGTCGGACTGACCAGCACCCGGACGGGATCAGAACGGCAGCCAGCGGCTCTTGTGCGTGAAGTTCATATACCCGACGTTGACGCCCGCGCGCCAGCCGACGCCCAGCCGGATCGGGATCAGCACCACGTTGCCACGCCGCAGATACGTCGCCGCGAAGCCGCCGACGAGGTACAAACGTCCCTCCGCGCCCGGGAAGCGGTGGAACAGCTCTTCCGTGTCGTACAGATTGTAGACAAGCACGAACACCTTGTTGGCATCGCCGCCGACGTCGAAGCCGACCGAGGGGCCGGTCCAGTAGACCGGTTGCTGCCCCTCCACCTTGTGCGTCATGACGCCCGATCCGTAGCGCACGCCGACGACGAACGCGCCCGAGGCTTCCCGCCCGGCGATATAGGCGTTGGGGCGACCCTGCTCCTTCAGCACCTTTTCGAGGATGCCGGCGAGACCCTCCGCGCCCTTGCCGAACACACCCTCCCCGGCGGCGAGCAGGTCATCGCGCTCGTACGTGTCGGCGGCGCGCGTCGTCGCCTCCTTGCGGGCCTCGGAAGCGGTGATGGGAGCCTCGGCCGGGGCGGTGGATTGCGGCGCGGTCCGCACCGGCGGAGGCGCCGGCTGGGCCGGTCGGACTGGTACGGACGGCGACGCCGCGGGCGCGCCCGGCGCAAGATCGCTGTCGATCGCGCTGTTCGGGTCGATCGTGCGCACCTGCGCCGCGACGGGCGATGCCGCCAGCGACAGGCTCGCCGCCGCCGCCATGATGATCCAACCGCCCCGCATAACCCGAACCCCTGTCTTGATCGCAGCACGTTAACCAACCCGCGGCTTGCCACGCAATGAACGAGTCGCCGAACCGATGCGTCAAACGGTTGATCGCCGCCGCGACGCTGGCTATAGCCGCCCCACTGCCGCATCCGGAGACGTGGGTGAGTGGCTGAAACCAACGCTTTGCTAAAGCGTCGTACGGGAAACCGTACCGAGGGTTCGAATCCCTCCGTCTCCGCCAGGGCTGGGCACCTCTGGAAAATGCAAGCAACTCAAGGTACTTAGCCGGTGCGTTCAGCGCCTGATGTACCCCAAACAGGTACCCCAGTTTTCTCCGGGGTTATCTTCAGGTGTCGAGAAAATCCCACTCCGAACCTGAGACCCAGCGCAGCGCACTCAGCTTGCCCCATTCAAAATCGTCCCATGGTCCCAAATTCTCAAGGCCGACCTTGTTTTCCGTTCGCTCGGCGGCGGCAAGCGCCATTGCCCACACGGTGTCGAGGCGCTCGTCCTGCCGATAGGGAGCGGTGGATAGTTGATCCTTCGTGACCAGTTTCACCTCGCCGGTCTCGATCTGGTGGCGGAGGTACCGATGGCGGTTGGACCAAACTTGCCGGAAGAGGAGGTGTTCGACCTCGATGATCTCCCGCAGGCGTCGTGGCTCCTTCTGGCATTCGAACTGCCATTGAGCTTCCTCCAGCCACTCCGGGGCGATCTCGTTCAAAACCTCGCCCAGGGCCGGCGAGTAGGTCGACTGAGGGTCGCCGAAGAGGTCGGCAAAGTCAGGGTGCGGCTGCCGTTCATTGACGCCCATGCTCGAGAAGTCGTGCTTGTTGTGGGTCACGAACGCGAGTTGACCTCGCCCCGCGCACGATTTCACAATCTCGGCATATTGCTCAATCAGGAGCGCGTCGCCCATGCTATTCTTTGCCTTGTGGAAGGGCGCTCGCCGCTCCAGGGTCCGCCTGCCTGCACGCATAATCACGTCGTCCGTGGTGCTCATCGTTCGACGAGAGATACTCGATGACCATGGCTGACATCATTGCCGGGTAGATCCTGCCGATCTGAACAAGAAAATACGGCCACCTGTAACCAGATGAACGAGCGGCCACTTTCAGGTAGAGGCCACCGCGCGCTGAATGTCGCGTTCTTGGGTCACCTTTTGCACTGTGACTACGTTGACGTTGGAGGTATCCCCTAAACAACGCTCTTAGTTCGACCTTTTCATTGACCCTATTAAACGGCCGAACATGTGCCGTTCGGCATCCTGATTGTACAAGTATGGAGGACCGGTTCGAAGGGAACGTTGCGTCTTTCGCTTCACGTAAGGTCAACGCAGGTGATATACAGCAAGGCGGTCATAAAAGACCTGATACTCTAAACGAACTAAACTGAAGGCACCGATAGAGGTAAAAACGTCAGCTATATGCCAGCTATATGCGTTTTCCCGGAATCGATCTCGAATTGCTACGCCGCATAGGCCTAATCGCATGCCCCTAAGGCTCCGCGCTCACTCAGCGGCAGCCGGTTCCGCTGGGGGCAAGAATGAAGCTTACACTACCGCTCATCGCCATTGTGCTAATTGGGGTTCCTGCTGTCGCACAGGCGCAATCGACGCCTGAGGACAAGGTGGCGGGTGACACGGCACCACCACCTGCGATCACCGTCAGCGGATCGGCGTCAATCGCTTCGGATTATCGCTTCCGCGGTGTCTCGCAGTCTGATCGCGAAATCGCAGTGCAGGGTGGCATCACCATCGCGCACAACAGCGGTTTCTACATCGGCACATGGGCATCCAACCTTGCCGGTTGGGGTACCTTCGGTGGCGCCAACATGGAGCTCGACCTGATCGGCGGCTACAAGGCAAAGCTTGCCGAGAACGCGACGCTGGACGTTGGCCTGACCTGGTACATGTATCCAGGCGGCTCGGATATGACCGATTTCGGCGAGCCATACATCAAACTCACTGGCACGGCTGGCCGCGCGACCCTCACAGCGGGCGTGGCCTACGCGCCCAAGCAGCAGGCGATCGGTAAATGGTACAACACCGGCGCCGATGCAGCCGCGGGCGTCTATAACGATCCAGGCGACAAGGACGACAACCTTTACCTGTGGGGTGACGGGGCGTTCGCCGTCACCGGTACGCCGTTCACCGCCAAGGCACACGTCGGTCACAGCTGGGGCCAGGACGGGTTGGGTCCCAATGCCACCGCAGTCGCACCGACAGGCGAGTATTGGGACTGGTCGCTGGGTGCGGATGCGACGTGGAAGAACCTGACGTTCAACGTCTCGTACATCGACACCGACATCTCCGCCCGAGAGGCGACTTACCTGCGCCCGAGCTTCAGCAAGGGGCAGGACGGCACCGGCAATATCGCCGGCAGCACGTTCGTCGTGTCGCTGACCGCCGCTTTCTGAAGAGGAACAGCTGATGGACGACCTGCTTTGGATCCTCGTCATGCTCGGGCTGGTGGCAGCAACGCTTGCCTATGCACGCCTGTGCGACAACGCCTGAGGTGATGCGATGACCCTCGACCTGTGGCTAGCGGCGCTGACCGCGCTTGGCCTTCTCATCTACCTCGTGGCGGTGCTGATCCGCCCCGAACGCTTCTGAAGGGAGCGGACATCATGACATTCCAGGGCTGGATCCTGATCCTTGGCTTCGTCGCCATCCTGCTCGCGCTGACCAAACCGATCGGCACGTGGCTCTTCGCGCTGTACGAAGGTCGCCGCACGCCGCTGCACACCGTCCTCGGCCCGGTCGAGACGGGCTTTTATAAGCTGGCCGGCATCGACCCCAATCAGCAATATGGCTGGCGGCGCTACGCCGTTCACATGCTCCTGTTCAACGCCACGCTGATGGCGTTTACCTATGCGGTGCTGCGGTTGCAGGGCGTGCTGCCGGGTAATCCGCAAGGGCTGGCGGGGCTGTCGCCGCACCTCGCGTTCAATACCGCGATCAGCTTCACCACCAACACCAACTGGCAGAGCTACGGCGGGGAGTCGACGATGTCGAACCTGTCCCAGATGCTGGGCCTGACGATCCACAACTTCTTGTCGGCGGCGACCGGCATCGCACTGGCGTTCGCGCTGTTCCGCGGCTTTGCGCGGCGCGAGGCGAAGGCGATCGGTAATTTCTGGGCGGATGCGACGCGCGTCACGCTGTACCTGCTGCTGCCGATTAGCATCGTCTATGCGACGTTCCTGATCGCGAGCGGCGTGCCGCAGACGCTGTCCGGCGTGGTGGATGTGCAGACGCTGGAAGGTGCGAGACAGTCGCTGCTGCTCGGCCCCGTCGCCAGCCAGGAAGCGATCAAGATGCTCGGCACCAATGGTGGCGGCTTCTTCAACGCCAACAGCGCGCACCCGTTCGAGAACCCGACCGCACTGACCAATCTGGTGCAGATGCTGTCGATCTTCCTGATCGGTTTCGGCCTGACGTGGACGTTCGGCAAGGCGGTCGGCAACACGCGGCAGGGTTGGGCGATCCTGTCGGCGATGGTGATCCTGTTCCTCGCCGGCGTCACCGTGACGTACTGGCAGGAGGCCGCAGGCAACCCCGTACTGCACAATCTGGGCGTCGCAGGCGGTAACATGGAGGGCAAGGAGGTCCGCTTGGGGATCGCTGCATCCGCATTGTTCTCGGTCGTCACTACCGCTGCGTCGTGCGGTGCCGTTAACAGCATGCACGACAGCTTCACCGCACTTGGTGGCATGATCCCGCTGTTCAACATCCAGTTGGGCGAGGTCGTGATCGGCGGCGTCGGCGCGGGCATCTACGGCTTCCTGCTGTTCGCCATCCTCGCGGTGTTCGTCGCCGGGCTGATGGTCGGCCGCACGCCTGAATATGTCGGCAAGAAAATCGAGGCACGCGAGGTGAAGCTTGCGGTGCTCGCCATCGCCGTGCTGCCGCTGATGATCCTGGGACTGACGGCGCTGTCGTCGGTGCTGCAACAGGGACTGGCAGGGCCGCTCAACAAGGGGCCGCACGGGTTCAGCGAGATCCTGTACGCCTTCACCAGCGCGGTAGGGAACAACGGCTCCGCCTTTGCCGGGCTGACCGCGAACACGCCCTATTACAACGGGCTGCTCGGGCTGGCGATGTGGGTCGGGCGGTTCTTCATTATCGTGCCGATGCTGGCGATCGCGGGCAGCCTTGCCGCCAAGAGGTACACGCCGGAAAGCGCCGGGTCGTTCCCGACCACCGGCGGGCTGTGGGTCGGGCTGCTGGTCGGCATCGTGCTGATCCTGGGTGGTCTCACCTTCCTGCCGAGCCTCGCGCTTGGTCCTATCGCCGATCATCTCGCGATGATCAGCGGCAAACTGTCCTGAAGGGGCGCCTGACATGGCAACAACCCAATCGAAAAGCCTGTTCACCGCCGACCTCGTCGTGCCGGCGATCAAGGCGTCGTTCGCCAAGCTCAACCCGGCGGAGCTGATCCGCAACCCGGTGATGTTCGTCACCGCGGTCGTCGCCGCGCTGATGACCGTGCTGCTCGTCATCGGCCATGACGACCTCACCACCGGCTTCAAGCTGCAACTCGTCGTCTGGCTGTGGCTGACCGTCCTCTTTGGCACGTTTGCCGAAGCGTTGGCCGAGGGGCGCGGCAAGGCGCAGGCGGCATCGCTGCGCGCCACCAAGGCGGAGCTGACCGCCAAGCGCCTGAAGGGCGACGGCCGCGCGCATGAGAATGTACCCGCCAGCGCGTTGAAGGTTGGCGACATCGTGCTGGTCGAAACCAACGATCTGATCCCGTCGGACGGCGAAGTCGTATCCGGCGTCGCCTCGGTCAACGAGGCGGCGATCACCGGCGAAAGCGCACCGGTGATCCGCGAAGCGGGCGGCGATCGGTCGGCGGTGACCGCCGGCACGCGGGTCATCTCGGACGAAATTCGTGTCAAGGTGACGGTGATGCCCGGTCAGGGTTTCCTCGACCGCATGATCGCCCTCGTGGAAGGCGCGGAGCGGCAGAAGACACCGAACGAGATCGCGCTGACGCTGCTGCTCGTCGGGCTGACGATCATCTTCCTGATCGCGGTCGCGACCATTCCGGGTTTCACCGCTTATGCCGGCGGCTCGATCCCAGTCGCCATCCTCGCGGCGCTGCTCATCACGCTGATCCCGACGACGATCGCGGCGCTGCTGTCGGCGATCGGCATCGCGGGCATGGACCGGCTGGTGCGCTTCAACGTCCTCGCCAAGTCCGGTCGCGCGGTCGAGGCGGCGGGCGACATTGACGTCCTGTTGCTCGACAAGACCGGCACGATCACGATCGGTGACCGGCAGGCCAGTGAGTTCCGCAGCGTTGGTGGCGCGACCGATGCCGAGATGGCGGAGGCGGCGCTAATCGCCAGCCTCGCTGACGAGACGCCCGAAGGCCGCTCGATCGTCGTTCTCGCCCGCGACAAGTTCGGCGTTCACACGAGCGAGCTGCCGGCGGGTGCCGAGGTCATCCCGTTCACCGCGCAGACCCGTATCTCCGGTGTGCAGACGCCCGACATGCTGGTGCAGAAGGGCGCGGTGGACTCGATTCTCAAGGCCAATCCCGGCGTTGAGGAAACTGCTGCCGCGACCGAGCTTCGCCGCATCACCGACGAGATTTCGCGTGCTGGTGGCACCCCGCTGGCGGTTGCCAAGAACGGTCGCGTGTTGGGGGCGATCTTCCTCAAGGACGTGGTGAAGGCCGGCATTCGCGAACGCTTCGGCGAACTGCGGCAGATGGGCATTCGCACGGTGATGATCACCGGCGACAACCCGCTGACCGCAGCCGCGATCGCGGCAGAGGCAGGGGTCGACGATTTCCTCGCGCAGGCCAGCCCCGAGGACAAACTCGCGCTGATCCGCAAGGAGCAGCAGGGCGGTAAGCTGGTCGCGATGTGCGGCGACGGCACCAACGACGCACCTGCGTTGGCGCAGGCGGACGTCGGCGTGGCGATGAACACCGGCACCCAGGCAGCGCGCGAAGCGGGCAACATGGTTGACCTCGACAGCGACCCTACCAAGCTGATCGAGGTCGTTGGCCTCGGCAAGCAGCTTCTGATGACCCGCGGTGCGCTCACCACCTTCTCGGTCGCCAACGACGTAGCGAAGTATTTCGCGATCATCCCGGCGATGTTCGTCGCACTCTATCCCGGGCTCGGCGTGCTCAACGTCATGGCGCTCGGCAGTCCGCAGAGCGCGATCCTGTCGGCGATCATCTTCAACGCGATCATCATCCCAATGCTGGTGCCGCTGGCGCTCAAGGGCGTGACCTACAAGCCGATGGGGGCGGGGCCGCTGCTGGCGCGCAACCTCGCCATCTACGGCCTCGGAGGCCTCGTTGCGCCCTTCATCGGCATCAAGCTCATCGACCTTGTCGTCGGTGGCTTCGGCCTCGCATAAGGACAACCATCATGGGCAAAGACTTCACTTCCGCCCTGCGGCCCGCGATCGTCATGACGATCCTCTTCGCAGCCCTTCTTGGGATCCTGTATCCCCTGGCAATGACCGGCATCGGGCAGATGTTATTCCCCTCGCAGGCGAACGGCAGCCTCGTGAGCGCAAACGGCAAGGTGATCGGCTCGACCGTGGTCGGCCAGGCCTTCACCTCGGACAGCTACTTCCAGACCCGGCCGTCGGCTGCCGGCAAGGGCTATGACGGCCTCGCCTCGTCGGGATCGAACCTCGGCCCGGCGTCCCAGACGCTGGTCGATCGGATCAAGCCCGACATCGCCAGGCGGCGGGCGGAAGGCGTCACGGGCGCGCTTCCGGCCGACCTCGTCACCGCCAGCGGCTCGGGTCTCGACCCTGATCTTTCGCCAGCCGCCGCCTTGGCTCAGGCACCCCGCATCGCGCATGTCAGAGCGATGCCGGTGGATGCGGTGCGTGGGATCGTCGCCCGATCGACCGAAAACTCCATCCTCGGAGAGCCGCACGTGAACGTGCTTGGCCTGAACCGCGCTTTGGACGCCGCCGCGCGCTGATGCCGGTCAGTGGCGACGGCAGACCGGATCCCGACGCCCTCCTGCGTGCAGCCGCGCAGGAGGGGAGGGGACGGCTGAAGATATTCCTCGGAGCAGCGCCCGGCGTTGGTAAAACCTTCGAAATGCTGTCGGAAGGCGCTGGACGACGCCGTGATGGAACCGATGTCGTCGTCGGCGTGGTCGAAACGCATGGCCGGGCCGAAACCGAAGCGCTGACCCGCGGCCACGAGATCATCCCGAGGCTCAACGTCGCCTATGAGGGCCGCACGCTGGGGGAGATGGACCTCGACGCCGTCCTGGCGCGCGGTCCACGTCTCGTACTGGTCGACGAGCTGGCGCACACCAATGCGCCCGGCAGCCGTCATCCCAAACGCTACCAGGATGTCGAGGAACTGCTGGCGGCAGGGATCGACGTCTATTCGACGCTCAACATCCAGCACGTCGAAAGCCTCAACGACATCGTCGCGAGTTTCACCCGCGTCCGGGTACGTGAGACGGTGCCGGACAGCATCCTCGAAATGGCGGAGATCGAGGTCGTCGACATCCCGCCCGACGAGCTCATCGAGCGATTGAAGGCCGGCAAGGTCTACCTGCCGCATGAGGCGACGCGCGCGCTCAGCCACTTCTTCTCGAAATCCAATCTGTCGGCATTGCGCGAGCTGGCGCTGCGGCGAGCCGCGCAGGCGGTCGATGCCCAGATGCTGGAGCATGTCCGGGCGCTCGGCGTCGGTGGCACCTGGGCGGGTTCGGACCGCATCGTCGTCGCGATCAACGAACTGCCTGGCGCCGACGGCCTGGTGCGCGCGGCCAAGCGGGTAGCGGATGGCCTGCGGGGACCTTGGACAGCGCTCTTCATCGAGACGCCGCGGACCGCTCATTTCAGCGACGCGCAGCACCAGCGGGTTGCCGCGGTGATGACCTTGGCGACGCAGCTCGGTGCTGCGGTTGCGACCGTACCTGCGACCTCCGTAGTGGACGGCATTCGCGGTTTTCTGACTGATGCCCGCGCTACGCAGCTCGTGGTAGGCAAGTCCCGTCGGTCGCGCTGGTTCGAGTTCCTGCACGACTCGGTTGTCGATCGCCTGATCCGCGAGACGCCGGGCGTCACCGTGCACGTCCTGCCGATGGAGGAGGGACCGGGTTCATCACCAGTACGGCGTCAGCGAGGCAACTGGGGCCAGCCTGCCGGTTATCTCGTCACGCTGCTGCTCGTCGGAATCGTTACCGCACTTGCCAGTGCGCTGTTCCATATCCTCGACCTGGGTAACGTCGCCCTGCTCTACCTGTTGCCCGTCATGGCTGCCGCAAGTCTGTTCGGCCTTCGCACCGGACTGTTCGCAGGCATTGCATCCAGCCTGGCCTATAACTTCTTCTTCCTGCCGCCGGTCGGGACGCTGAGCGTCAGCAACCCTGAGAATGTCGTTTCAATTTTTGTGCTGCTCGGCGTGGCGATCGCCACCAGCCAGCTGACCTCGCGCGTTCGTGCTCAGGCCGATATGGCTGCCGCCAGCGCGCGGACGAACGCCACATTGGCTGGCTTCTTGCGGCAGCTGAGCGCGATCAACGACGCATCGGTCGCGGCCCGCATGATCTGCGAAGACCTGGCGCGTCTGTTCGACGTCCAGACGGTTCTGCTCACCTCCTCGGGAGGCACCAGTCTCACCGTCCAGGCCGCCAGCGCTTCTGGTTACCGGCTCGACACGATGGACATGGCAGCGGCCAACTGGGCTTTCGACAACGGCACGTCGGCAGGCAAGGGATCGGGCACGCTTGCTGCCTCGGAGTGGCTGTTCCAGCCTCTCAAGGCAGGGGGCAAGGCGCTGGCGGTGATCGGGGTGGCGAAGGAGAATAGCGGCGATCCGATCCGTGCCGATCAGTTGCCGCTGCTGACCAGCTTGATCGATCAGGCAGCGCTGGTACTCGAACGCCTCCGGCTCGAGACAGAGATGCGCGACGTCGATGCCGTACGGACCCGTGATCGCCTGCGCGCTGCCCTGCTATCGTCGGTCAGCCATGATCTGCGCACCCCGCTAACCGCGGTGATTGCCGCGGCGGATCAACTCGATCACGGAGCGACGCCGGAGCTCATCGGCACCATCAAGAGCGAGTCCGCGCGGCTTAATCGCTTCGTCGCCAATCTGCTCGACATGGCGAGGGTGGAGGCGGGAGCGTTGAAGCTCAACGTCGAGGCCACCGATCTCAGCGATGCCGTCGCCGGCGCCGCGCACGATACCCGGCGGGCGCTGCAAGGCCATGATGTACGCCTCCAGGTATCGCCGTCGCTGCCGCTCGTCCGCGTAGACGCGCAACTCCTGCACCATTGCCTGCTTAACCTCCTCGACAATGCCGGGCGCTACGGCGATCCTGGAACCGACATCATCGTCGAGGGCGTCCACCGATACGGCCAGATACGGCTGACCATCCTCGATCATGGACCAGGTTTACCCCCCGGGCGAGAGGCGGAGGTGTTCGAGACCTTCCGCCGCCTCGAGGGCTCTGATCGTGCGATTGGCGGCACGGGCCTTGGCCTTGCGATCGTCAAGGCGTTTGCCGAGGCGATGGGGATGAGCGTCGAAGCTGGCAACCGTGACGACGGAGAAGGTGCCGCCTTCACACTCGTATTTCCAGCAGACCTGATCGTCCGCAACACTTCCGAGAGCCACATCTGATGCCTGCAAAGATCCTCGTCGTGGATGACGAAGCCTCGATCCGCCGCTTGCTTCGCAACACGCTCGAGCGGGCCGGCTATGCTGTTGTGGAAGCTGCCGACGGACGCGATGCCCTTATTCGCGCCGGAGCTGAGTACCCCAGCGCGATCCTCCTCGATCTTGGCCTGCCGGATAGGGACGGGCTGGGCCTTATCCCGCTCCTCCTGCAGAACAGCGACACCATTATCCTTGTCGTCTCTGCTCGCGACGCAACCGACGAGAAGGTCGCCGCGCTTGATCTTGGCGCCCACGATTTTGTATCCAAGCCTTTCGATACGGATGAGTTGCTCGCTCGATTGCGTGTCGCCCTTCGCCACCGCGGGGTGTCGGAGACAGCGCCAAAGATCGTTCGCAAAGGTGACGTTACGATCGATCTTGATCGTCGCCTCGTCTGCCGCGGAACAGTGGAACTACACCTCACCCGCAAGGAGCACGACGTTCTCGCAGTATTGGCGCGTCATGCCGGCCGCGTCGTGACGCACGACCGCATCCTTGCGGTTGCCTGGGCAGGGGAGGACCCCCGCGTCGAGTATCTGCGGATCGTCGTGCGCAATCTCCGGCAAAAGCTGGAAGCGCCGGGCGCGGTCGGCAGCATCATTGCCAACGAACTTGGTGTTGGGTACCGATTGCGCGCCGATCAATAGCGGCTGCGGTTGTTCGAAAAGCGCAACGCTACGCCAGCGCTATGCAGTTTCGTGGAGTCGATCTCGAAATGCTACGTCCGGACCGATAGCTGGATGGCCACCTTGAGAGTTGTGGCATGGCATTGTGGCATCGATCGTGGAAGGCTGACATCGGCCTTCGTATTTCTGGACTGATCCTGTGCGGTTTGGCGTATCTGGCGCTCACCTGTTTGATCGCGATGCAGGTTGCGCCTCATACGGCGGGAGCGCTTGCCTACGCGCTGGCGACAGTGGGTTTCTTTTCCGCCAGCGCAGGAACCGCTCTGGCGATGCTCGGCAAACATCTGTTCGACGAGGTTCAGGTCAGCACGCGGTGGAGGCGAAGCTATAAGGCTCGCCCGCAGGACTATTTGTCTGATTTCTGTGAGCGTTGATGATGGCCGAGCACGAAACCATCGTTGCGGCCGGGATGTCGGCGGCGGGGGGTGGACGGTGCGGGAGAGTAGCGGCCTGTTGCTCGGGCGCTTCCCGCAGCCAATCGCTTTGCCTTCGACGAGCAACACAGCCGGCTCGACAGCTCCGTCGCCCTATCAGATGGCGTTCCGACCCTGCGGATAAGCGGCCATCCTCAAAGCCCGACATGCTTCTGGCGGAGAGCGGTTCGCGTAAGACTGACAGCACCCTCTCTATCCGGGCGACCCCGTCCGCGACGATATGCCTACATGAACAAACGGCCGAAGTTGGGAAGGCCCAAGGAGCCCGCGAGTGTCTGCTTGTGGGTCAGCGTGCTTGCGGCGTCGACGTATAGTCGAACGCACGAACCTTCGCCGGAAAACGGCAGCTATCTGACGGCTGATGTCAGAAGTGGCCATTCCGCTCTCGCCCAATAGCTGACGATCATGTCTCTCTAGAATTCCGACGCCAGGCAACCTGCGCTACGCGTCGGACACCCTGCCGCCGTTCGAGCTGAACGACGACATTCACGACCTGATCGATGTACGATAACAAATCGCTTCGGTGCAGCTGCGCGCCCGATTGCAGCACGAGCAGCACGATCTGCTCGATGGCACCTTCTGGAGTGTCGGCGTGAATGGTCGTCAGTGAACCCGGATGGCCTGTGTTGATCGCCCGCAGAAAGGTGAAGGCTTCGGAACCTCGCAGCTCGCCGAGGATGATCCGGTCGGGCCGTAGTCGTAGCGACGCGATGAGAAGGTCGTCCATGGACACGTTGGCCTCGCCGAGGCTGCCACGCGCGGCGACCAGCCCGATCGCATTCTCGTGCCGCAGCACGAGTTCGGGCGTATCCTCGATCAGAATGAGCCGCTCTGCGGCATCGATTTCTCGCAGCAGGGCGTTCAGGAACGTGGTCTTGCCGGTCGAGGTGCCGCCCGAGACGATGATGGTCTTGCGTGCCCGAACCGCAGCCTGGAGGAAAGCGCCCCAGTCGCGCGCTTCGTATAGCCGCGCGAGTTCCTCCTCCGCTGGATTGGCGGCATCGGCTCCGGCGGTCTGGGAAAAGGCTCCACTCTGCGCATAGTCGGCCAGCGACAAGTCGGATGAGACATGCTTGCGAATGGCGATCGCCATGCCTTCGCGTGTTGCCGGAGGGGCAACGATCTGGACACGGGCACCATCGGGGAGACGAGCGGCGAGGAGAGGGTGCTCGCGACTGATGCCCTGATGCGTCAGGCTCGCGATCTGCCGCGCCAGCCGCCAGAGCTGTGCTTCGGTGATGTCAGGTGCCGCGTGTCGTTCCAGCCTTCCACGCAGCGTCTCGACCCAGAGTTCGCCCGCGCGATTGACGTAGAGATCGGTGACATCCGGGCGGGCCAGTTGTTCGAGGAATGGAGCCAGATAGACGTCGAGATAGGCCGACGCGCTCATGGCGCGGACGATTGACCGGCCGTGAGGCCGGAGAAGTCGAGATCCCGGGCGACGAACACGTTGAGCGCCGCGCCCTGCTTGACGGTGATCTTGGGCCGGTAGTCGTTCGGTATCAGACCCTGGCCGATGGTCGAGATTGGTCCTGACGGAATACCGACGACCACCGATCCCGCTCGCGGCCGCGCGGCGAGGTTCACGCCCACCGTCAACGCAGACTGTAAAACAGCGCCGGCGAACCGCTCGAGGAAAAAGCTGTTCACCCGACCGGGAACGCCGCTGCCGCCGAGCTGGTCTGCGGCGGGCGAGCCGAGCCGGATGGTTACGCCGTCCGGGCGGATGACCCTGGTCCAGGTGACGAACACGCGGTTCTGCCCGGAGCGGACTTCCGACTGGTACTCGCCGACGAAGCGCGATCCCCGCGGGATCAGGATGCGGCGTCCATCGAAGGCGAGCGTATCGCGCGACGCGATCGCCCGCACCAGGCCGGGGCGGGCTGTATCGATCGGTGTTTCCAGTGCGATCGGGATCTGCGTTCCGATCGGCACAATGTCCGTGCGGCTGGTCATGGTGGTGGCTTTGGCGGACGCGTCATCGAAGCCGCCCTGAGCGTTACGCCCGGTATCGCCTCCGGCAGCCGTCGTCGGCTGCCTGCCCCCGCCAGTGCCGGTCGGCTCCGCTCCGAGATCGAACACCACAGCGCTGCGAGGCTTCCTGTCCTGCGCGGGCTCGGTCGAAGCGGGCGGAGGTGCTGGCACGAAGGATACGGGCGGCGTCGGCACAATGACCGGCGCTGGCGTGTAGGAAACGGGCGGCGGAAGGTTGCGTACCAGCGGGACGACGGGAGCCGGCGATGTCACGATGACGGCGGCCGGTGCCGAACGCGGAAGGAGGGCAGGGACCTGCAAGGGCGGCGGGGGCGTGAAGCCATCGGCTTGCGCGGTCGGCCGAGACGCGGACACCCGGCGCTGGCGCTGACCGTTAAGGATCACGAACAGGACCAATGCGAGGGCGATAGCGCCCAGCGCGATGACGGCTCCGGGTATGCCCTGCCGCGGCAAACGCACTGCGGGGCGGGGATCATGGCTGCTCGGCACCGGCACCGGAGGTGTAGATTCACCGCGGCTCACGGCTGGGTCTTCAGGAGCATACGCGTGGCGGTGGCGCGTACCTTGCCGAGACGGAACACGTAGCGGCGGGCGATGCTCTCGATGATGTAATCGCCATCGGCCATGCGGCCGTTGACGAGAGCCTCGCGACCCCGGTCGTCGATCGCGAAGATCGCCGGCAGCGAGGCTTTCAGATCCCAGGTGATGGTGGTTCGCTTGCCATCGTCGCTCATCGCGATCGGATACAGGGTCCTGTTCCCCTTCAGGCGGTAGTCGGATTCGCGGCGCACCTGCTGCGGGCCACCGGGCTGGCCGGCAGGATAGGAGAAGCGCATGACGAAAGCGCCGCTCCCGCCCCCACCGTCGGTGCCGATCACGAAGACATAGCGGCGCTGATCGGTGACGATCATCATGTTGGTCGCCGTGGCGGAGGCGAGCGGCTTGACGATCACGCGGTTGCCCGAGCGATTCGGCGTCACCTCCCAGCCAGCATCGTTGCCGACGACGATCGTCTCCACCCGCTCATCGCCGGCAAGTTCGACGATCGCAGCGTACCCGCCACCCACCCGAAGATCGAAGACACGGCCGCTGTCATAGACCAGCGTCTGGATGCGCGGATCTGCCGGCATGGCAAACTGCTGCAGCATCGGCATGGACGGCATCGCGGCCTGCAACGCCGCGGTGACCAGTGCGAGAGCGCCGGGCATCATGGCCGCTGGCCGATCGCGGGCATTGCTGCAGGACCCGGGCCCGGTTGGAGCGGCGACCCCATCGGGATCCGATTGGCCGGAACTTCACGCCGTTCCACAAACGGTCCGCCGACGCCGCCCGGGACGGTTTGCGGAGAGTCCCGCCGAGTGACACGCGCGGGGACCGGCGTGGTCGGATTTGCCCGGGTTTCGATCACGGGGAACGACGCCGGGGTGACTGCAAGAGCCGCTCTGGCGGGTACCGTGATCTCCGCGCAGGCGGCGCTTCCGCATCGCGGCGGTAGCCGGTGACCTGAAAGCCAAGCGGGTTCACCAGCCGGTCGCCGAATGCGATCGGCGCGTCCGAGTAGCGGAAGCGCACGACCGAAATCCAGGGGCGGGAAGCCTCCGCCTGACCGTTACGATCGACACGCTGGGTGTCGAAGCGCACGAGGCTGACGCCGGACTGCAATCGCGAAACGCTCTTCACCCTGACCGAGATGAGGGCGCCGCCAGGCAGCGACTGGATCGGGCTTGCCGGATTGGTGGCGGCGATCCCTGTGAGGTACGACGTCCGGGCGCGGCCTGCGGACCAGAGCGCCACCCGGCGATAGTCGACCTGCAGTGTCGCCCGGTCGAAGCCTTCGCGCGCTGCCACATATTGCGCGAGATACGCATCGGTGAGCGCCGCATCGGCGGAAACCCGCTGCGGCGTATTGGGATCGAGTGCCTGCACGAACCCGGTCTGGCGATCGACAAGAAGCGTGATCGGCTGCACGGTCTTCAGCGGCGTCAGCATGGCAAGCGCCACCGCCTCAAAGGCCGCGGCACCCACCGCGATGCCGGCGATCGTCCACGCAATCTGTTTCGAGCGCGATGTCCTCGCGCGGGCATCCTCCGCCCAGCTCCGCGCGTCCCGGAAGTACGTCTCGCGTTCGGTCATGCCGCTCCATCCCGCCGCACGGCGCTACGTGTCTTGCGTGTCATCGATCGTCGTCCGGCAGGGCCTAACGCGGCGGGCCGCACTGACGGATCAATTCCGCCGTTCGACTGGAGCGGCTGGCGCCGGCTACCGCCCGGAGCGGGGTCGGTCCCACTTCCGCCCAAAGCAAGCTGTTCGCGCCTCATCGTGCCCGCAAGCGCATTGGCGACCCCTTGCGCGCGTAGCGGCGCGCCCGGCCCCCCGGCGGGGCGGGACACGGCGTCGCTCGGTCCGGCCGTGATCGATCCCAGGCGCTCCGTGACGCTGTCGTGCGAATGCTCGGCAGGCGAGCTTTCGCGACGTTTCAACGAAAAGCTGAACGCTCCAGCCGTCCGCACAGCCGCCCAGACCGCCGCGAACATCACCAGCGTGAAGGCGAGCACGATGGTGGTGATTGCCTGGGGATCGATGACGGACACCCCCCGCTCGACCGATTGCAGATGGGCAAGCTCGCTTTCGACAAGCAGCAGATCGAGCGCGGTGACGATCGTCGCACCCAGCAGCGCCAGCGCAGCGCCGGCCAGCGCCCGCACCCAGCCGATGAAGAAGCCCAGCGTTGCATCGAAGAGGAGCGCCATGACCGCTAGGGGGCCGATCGCGAGCAGGAAGCCTGCGGCGAGACGAAGCCCGCCGGCGATGCCCAGCGTCGACACGACGAACCACGACGCAGTCTGGGGCAGGGCCGCCTGACCAAGTGGTCCGAAGTTCGGCACCTGCTGCGGCGGAGAAGCGTCAGGACCTGCCGCTTGCGGCGCTCCCGGTTGTGGTGTCGGCGTCGCCTGCGGCAACAGACCCTGACCGACGCTCGAGCCCAGCCGGATCGTGTCATAGGCCTGCTGCACCCGCCCATCGAGCCCCTCGGCCGACAGGCCGCTGGCGGGCAGCAGCACCGCGGCGAGCTCGCCCGGTGCGTCGACAGCGACACGGTAGATGAGCACCTGGAACGCGGGCCAGCCGGTCGCGAGAGTGAGCACCATGCCGAGCCGGATCGCCCAGCCGACGCCGTCGCGCATGGTGGGGATCGAGCCCAGCAGGAAGCGGTAACCGATCAGCGCCACGAAGATCGTGACGATGCCCGCCAGCATGCCGGCGACCATCGGCCCACCCGCGAGCGTCTGATATCCGTTTTCGCCCAAAGCCTGCGCCTGACAGGTCAGGAAGCCGGAGAGACGCAGGGCTACACCGGCGTCGGCGTCCGGCAGCGTGCAGGCGATCATGCGACCTCCGCCAGCAGCCGCGGCATCCAGAGCGCAGGGTCATCGCCGGTTTCGGCACGGATGGCGTCGAGCGCGCGCACCGAACGCTCGCGGCCGGACAGGATCGTCAGCAGGTCGCGGTCGCCCGACAGGTCGAGGCGCGCGACCACACTGTCCTGACCGTGCTTGATCAGGAAGGCGCGCGCAGTGTCGGGCATGGTGCGGACCAGATCATATTCGTGGCTCGTCAGCCCGAACCCCGTCATGTAGTCGCGCGCCTGTGCCTTGGGGTTGGGCATGAAGATCTGGGTCGCTGCCTGTTCCACGATCGCGGACGCGATCCGGCTGGAGAGCGCATCCTCGGCGCTCTGGGTCGCGAAGCCGACGATGCCGTTGCGCTTGCGGATAGTCTTTTCCCAGTCGCGGATGCGGGCGGTGAACACCTCGTCGTCGAGGGCCTTCCAGCCCTCATCGACCACGATGATCGAAGGCGTGCCGTCGAGGCGCTCCTCGACGCGGTGGAAGAGGTACATCATCGCCGGCGTCCGCACGGTGGGATCATCGAGGATGCGGGTCATGTCGAAGCCGACGACCCGCTCGGCCATGTCGGTGCGATCCTCGGCATTGTCGAACAGCCAGGCGCGCTCGCCGCTGCCCCACCACGGCGCGAGACGCGAGGCGAGATCGCCGCTTTTCGGTCGCGCCTGACCCCGCAAAAGCTGGGCGAAATGCGCCAGCCGGCGATAGGCGGGCGGCGCTTCCATGTTGGCATCGACCGCCTCCACGATCCGGACCATATCCTCGCTGTCGAGCGGTCGAACGGGGTCGGCCACGAGCCGCGCGAGCCAGTCGACGAGGAAGCGGCGGTTTTCGGCCGTGTCGTCGAGGAGCAGCGGGTTGAGGCCTGAGGGCTCGCCCGGCCGCAGCACGTCGTAGCGACCGCCCACGGCTCGGAGGAACAGCTCGGCGCCGCGATCCTTGTCGAAGAAGACGATGCGCGGATCGTACTTGCGCGCCTGGGCGAGCAGGAAGTTCAGCACGACGGTCTTGCCGGTCCCTGAGGGACCGATGACGGTGAAGTTGCCGAGATCGCCGTGATGAAAATTGAAGTGGTAAGGCCCTGCCGCGGTGGTCTCCAGCACCGTCACCGCCGGACCCCAGTGATTGCCCTCCGCCTTGCCGACTGGAAAATTGTGCAGGCTGGCGAGACTGGCGAAGTTGCGGCTGGCCACGAGCCCCCGACGCGGCACGTAGCTGAAGTTGCCCGGGAACTGTGCCCAGAAGGCAGGCTCCAGCGCCATCTCCTCGCGCACGGCAACGAGGCCGAGGTCTGTCAGCGTGGCCTGTACCTCGGCGACACCATCGTCGACGTCGGCCAGCGTATCGGCTCGCACCGCGATGGTCAGGTGATGCTCGCCGAACGCCGCACGCCCGGCGGCTAGGTCGTCACGTGCAACGCCGAGCTCGCCGCGCAGGCTCAGCGCCTCGTCATCGGCCGCGCGCATGCGGCGCAGCGCCAGATTGACCCGGCCGAGTGCCGCCTGCCGGTCGACGAAGCCAAAGCTCTGCGTAACCGTCAGCTCGAAGGGCAGGCGCAGCAGTTCGTCGAGCATCCCCGGACCGGTCTGTCCGGGATAATCCTTGATCGAGAGGATAGCCTGAAAGCTGCGCGCGCGCTCGCCGGTGGGGCCAAGCTCCACCGTGTCGGCACCGAAGCTGACCCGGCGGGCCGGCAGATACTGGCCGATATCGCCTTCGGGCAGCCTGACGGGGCGAAGTTCGCCGTTATACAGGCCGGAGAGATACTCGAGGACCTCGGAACATGGTCCGCCTTTGCCGTCGTAGCTGCCAAGCAGCCTTGCGCCGTATGCGCCAAGCGCCGCAAGCAGCGCATCACGGGCGGCGTTGAGCGCGCGGAGCTCTGTGCTTTCCTCGGCGGCACTGGTGCCCCGTTCACGACCGAGCCAGCGGCCGATGCGATCGGCAACACCCCCGCGACCTTGCAGCGGCCGACGCAGGATGCAGAGGAACAGGTCGTTGGTGAACAGCCGCTTCGATGCCAGGCGCTCACGCCAGGCCGCATCGACGCTGGCGCTGAACGGATCGGGGTAGGGCGCTTCTAGCTGCGGCTCGACCCGCCGACGAACGACGTGGTGGTAGAGCGCGAAGCGTGACGATCCGATCGTCTGGAGCATCGCGTCGCGCAGGCCCTTGCGGTAATTGATCTCGGCGGTGTCGGCTGTCTCGAACAGCAGGCCGTCCAGCATCAGCACCTGCATGAGCCGCCCGTCGCGCAGCATCACGGTATGATCGTCGATCTGCGCCAGATAGGGCAGGTGATCGCCGGCAGGCTTCTCCCTTGCCCAATCCTGCGCGGCGTTGCTCACGGACGATAGGCGTTGCAGCGCCACAGACGGTGGTTCGGGACGCGCGGGCAGCGCCGCACCCTGACGAGCCAAAGATCGAAGATGCGCGGCTCGCGCAGGCAGGCGACGACCCCGACGGCATGGACCAGCACCGCTGCAAGCAGGACCCAGACCGACCTGAACACGAGAAACAGCTCGGTGGTGAGGATCGCATTGCCGATCGCGAAGCCATAGGTCACGCCGAGCAGCATCTGCGGGCGGGTCAGCCCGACGAACAGCACGTCGCGGTCGAGGCTTTCCGGATCAGTAGCCAACGCTGGACGCCGACTGGATGCCACCGACGATGCTGGCTGCCCCGAACAGGATGAAACACCCCAGAATGACCGTGGCACCGTAGCGCCAGTTCATACGGCCCGCCAGCATGAGCAGGCCGACTGAGGCGACCGCAATGACCGCCACGACGGTGGCCACGGTGCCAAGCAGCGTGCCCTGCAGCCAGTTGACGGCGCCCACGATAGGTCCCGAGCCTGCGGGGTCCGAGAAGCTGTCCTGCGCACCTGCTGCCGACGCCCATACCAGCGTTGCAAAGCTGGCAAAGACTGACCAACTTTTCAGTACAGGCTTTTCACCGCGCACAACTGCCACAGCCTCGTCGCGATCGAGGCCCTTTAATTCTGCTTCTGCGAAAGTTGGGCGTTTCGCGATAAGCATGCCAGTGACCTTTATTCAGGGAGGAGATCGCGCGCGCCATCCTGTGCCCGCGCCGGGACGGAAGCACCCGCATAGGGATCGTAAGGCACCGGTTGAACGGCAGGAGCGGTGTAGTCTGGCGACAATCCCGTGACGGTAATCGCAGCGCCTTCAGCACCGCGACCGAGCGCCGCCAGCAGTCCTGCTGCGATCGCTGGCGAAGAAAACAGGATAAAACAGCCGGTGAGTACAGCGCTCCCGCGACGCGCCGGCAGACGCCCTTGCAGCATCACGATCGCCAGCCCTGCGACAGCCACAATCGCGATGGCGGTCGCAATTCCCCCTGTCATTAGCTCTGACAACCAGCGAATTGCATCGACGCTAGCGCCCGGCTCCGCTGATCTGCCGTTCAGAGTCTGCGCTCCGGCATCGGAGACAGCCATCACGGCGGCCGGGGCCATTAACACACCAGATCGGCGAGGCGCTCTATTCCTGCCGTTGCAAAATGAACGCCTGTACCGACGCCACGCCCCACCATCCGGGTCAACTTGTAACAACGCGACGTTGATTTTGCTGACAAGACTGTCGAAAACATCGATTAACATATCGCCAACCATCAAAAAAATGAGGGCATGGTCCCATCATCTACTATGTATCGGGTCGATCAAATAGAGAAATGCGAGAAACTTCGCATATTACTGTTTTGGCGGGATAATATCTAAATGCGCCCTCTCTTGCCTTGAGGCGGCGCAGACAAGTCTCCCGATAAACGAGTTTTGCCAGGCACTCCGCCTGTTGCGTCAAATTTACAACGTCTCCCGCATCCTGTCACGAAGATGTGCAAGATCCAACCCGACCTGTGGCGGTGTACGGCTACCGGCAAAATTGTAGAGTCGGGGCAGTACCTTATGGGTAGAGCACGGCCTCGAGGAATTCAGATAAATAATTCCATTACTTAAGCTGCTAGTCACAGCAAAATAGCGGCTGCCTGCATATTTTGTTGGACAAATAGCTTTTCAAATTTGATTGCGTGTGTTCTTCTGTCTTCAAGTGGCATTGGGTCGGAGAAAGATCATGGCGTTCAGTAGGTCCGTTAAGACTCTGCTCTGGTCTCCTGTGGCGGTGATTGCTGTCAGCGCGCCGTCTTTGGCTGCCGAAACAACGACATATAGCTATGACGCAAAGGGTCGATTGATCCAGGTGGTCAAATCAGGCGGTCCGGTCAGCGGTACCGTGACCACTTACGAGCACGACAAGGCCAGTAATCGCAAACGGGTGCAGACGGCCGGCGCACCACGCTGAGCCGATGATCCGGTACCGCACCTTCTGAAAGGTGCGTCATCATTCAATGGGGGATGTTCATGATCGCACGTCTTGACGTGCGCACCGTTGGTGCGTGCGCGTTGTTGCTCGTCTCGGTCTCCCTTCCGGCGATGGCGTCGGCGCAGGTGGCCGGAGAGGCGGCACCGCCGGAACGGGCGCTTGTCGATGAGAACGGGGTGAACGTCGCAACCGGTGCTTACCGCGTTCCGCGGGCAGATTTCGTCGTGGGATCGGGCGTGGGTGCGATCGCGAATGAACGTATCTACGGGCGGCCCATATGGGCCGATGCCAAGTTGCTGCTCGATCCCTATCCCGCCTCCGGTGGCACGATCAGCGTCGGGATCGGTGAGAAGGCCTATCGGTTCGTCCGCAGCGGTAGCGGCTTTCTGCCCGCCTCGGATGGCGCGCGTCTCGTCCTCACCGGGGGTGTGCATACGGTCATCCTGCCTGAGGGAACGCGCTACAAGTTCGGCTTTTTCGAGAAAGCGACGCGGCATCAGAGCGGCTTTGTCTCCACCTACAATGCGTACGCGTACATTTCGTCGATCGAGCATCCCAACGGACTCAAGGAAGACCTGACCTGGCAGTCGGAGAGCTACTGTCCCTTCGGAGGCACATACGACCCCGATACCGGGCCGACCTGTCGCACCTATGGCGGATCGACGTGGTCGGGTCCGCCACCGCAGCTCTGGCTGACGCGGCTTACGGCGATTTCAAACAGCGCAGGGTACCGGATCGATCACAGCTATGCAGGAAACTTCCTGGGCGGGGTTCGGAATCCGACGCAGGCAGAAATCGACGCGTGGTCGAAACTTTCCGGCGCACAGGGAGGCAACAACTCGGGCGGGGCGGGGTCCCTGCCGGGTGCAAGCTATGTCTTTGCCAGAACCCCGATCACCGGCGGCTACGTAACGACGACCGACGTTACCGACACACTGGGGCGGTCGACGCGGTACACGATGCAATATGGCGGCAGCGGCAGCTACAATGCGGTTCGTCGCCCCGGCAGCGGGGCAGACAACGAGCGCGTCAACGTAGATGCGTCCGGTCGGGTGACGTCGGTCGTGCGCGACGGCGCGACGTGGAATTATGCGTTTACGCAACCCACGGCGACGACATCCGCGTTGACGATGACCGACCCGACGTTCAGGGTACGAAAATACCAGTCCGACCTCACCGTCGGCCTGCCGACGCGCGTCGAGGACGAATATGGCCGTGCTACTGTATACAGCTACGACAGCAGCAATCGGCTGAAGACGGCGACCTCGCCGGGCGGCCAGGTCACGACGTACACATACGACGCCAACGCGAATGTCACCCAGACGACGGTGACCGCATCAGACGCCGCAACGCTGACCAGTTCGGCAACCTACGCGGACTATTCCTGCACGACCGTCGGCACCTGCAATCGCATTGCGACGAGCACCGATGTGCGCGGGGTGGTGACGACGTTTGGCTATGATCCGACGCATGGCGGCCAGACATCGGCGATCACGTCGAACGCCGGCGGCGTGAACCCGAGCAGCCAGACCCGTTACACGCAGGTGGCCGGTGTGTGGCTGCCGTCGCGCACCTGGTCGTGCCGGACGCAGGCGAATTGCGACGGAACGGCGGACGCCGCGCAGACGAGTATCCAGTACAACGCCAATCTGCTGCCCTCGACCATGACGAGCGGCGCGGGCGACGGTTCGCTGACGGCGACCTCCAGCGCGACCTACACGGCAGCAGGAGATGTGCTGACCGTGGACGGCCCGCTGGCAGGCGCTGCGGACACCACACGCCTCTACTATGATGCGGCACGCCAGCCGCTGGGAGCCGTCGGTCCGGATCCTGACGGCGGTGGGCCGCGGCTCGGGATGGCGACGCGTAGCACCTATGACAACTGGGGTCGCGTAACTGTCAGCGCGCAAGGGACCGCCAGCGATCAGGGCGATCTCGCGCTGGCGAACATGAGCGTGCTCCAGACGCAGACGGCGACGCTGGACGCGGCCGGGCGAACGACGACATCGATCTTTGCAGCAGGCGGTACGACATTCGCGCGGACGGACCAGGCCTATGACGCCGCAGGCCGCCCGACATGCACCGCACAACGTATGAATCCATCGGCGTTCGGAACCGCCGTTGCAGCGTGTTCTCTGGGCGCAGCAGGATCCTCCGGGCCGGACCGCATCACGTACCTTCAACTCGGGCCAGCCGGCGCACTTTCCGGGGCTTGGACGAGCGCCACGACCGGCTATGGCACGGCGGAGGCTGCGACCGAGACGGTGCAGCAGACCGTGACCGGCAAGATCCTCAACGTCACCGATGGCAACGGCAATACGACCAGCTACGGCTATGACGGTTTCGACCGGTCCAACCGAACCACCTATCCGGGCGGCAGCTACGAGCAGGTCGACTACGCAACGTCGGCGACGGCGACGGTCAGGCCGGGCGACGTGTCCGGCGTCCGGCTGCGCGACGGCAAGTACGTGACCTTCGGCTACGACGCGCTGGGCCGGCGCGCGACGACCGTGTTCAACAATCCGGTGGACATTACCGACTCCAACCTCACCTACAGCTACGACCTGCTAGGGCGGGTGACGCTGGCCCAGGACACCAATGGGCACAATGTTGGCTATGGACGCGATGCGCTGGGCCGGGTGACGACCGAAAGCGGGCCTTATGGCACGCTGACGAGCCAGTACGATGTCGGTGGACGTCGAACCCGACTGACATGGGGCGACGGGTTCTTCGTGACCTACGAGTACGACACCAGCGGCGCGATGACGGCGGTGCGGGAGAATAGCGGACTGGTGCTGGCGTCGTACGGCTATGACAATCTGGGACGGCGCGTGTCGCGGGCGCTGGGGAATGGAACGAGCACCACCTACGGCTTCGACGCGGCATCGAGATTGACGGCGTTGAACCTGAACGCCGGCGGCCAGCCGAGTGCCGGGACGTTCGGGTACAATCCGGCCGGCCAGATCGTGAGCCGGACGGTGTCGAACGACGCCTATGCCTGGGCAGGGGCGGTGAATGCGAACCGGGCCTACACAGTGAACGGTCTGAACCAGTATACCGCATCGGGCGCCGTGGTGCCGACCTATGACGGCCGCGGCAACCTGACGAGCGCAGGCGGGGCTGCGTATCTCTACAACAGCAAGAACCAGCTGTCGGGGGCGAACGGGACGTACCTCTATTACGATGCGACCGGGCGGCTCGATCAGGTGACGCAGTCGGGCCTGACGTGGGAATGGGATGGCAGCACTTTGGTGACTGAGCGGTCCGGCGGTGCGATCGTCAAGCGCTACGTGCACGGGGCCGGTGTGGACGAGCCCGTCGTGTGGTATGACGGCTCTGGCACCGGCCAGCGGCGCTGGCTGGATGCCGATGAGCGGGGATCGATCGTGCGGGTGACGAACGATGCGGGCACGGCGCTGGCGGTGAACACGTACGACGAATACGGCATCCCGGGCGCCGGCAACGTCGGCCGCTTCCAGTACACCGGCCAGATGTGGATGCCCGAGCTCGGCTTCTACCACTACAAGGCCCGCATGTACTCGCCGACGCTTGGCCGCTTCATGCAGACCGATCCGATCGGCTACGGCGATGGGCTGAACCTCTATGGCTATGTCGCTGGCGATCCGGTGAACAGCACCGATCCTACAGGACTGGCTACATATATTGGAAGATGGCGGTGCCAACCAGGCTATGACTTCGGTCGTCCCGGATATTGCCGTAGCCCCGGGTCTAGTAGCTTTAGTGTGAACGAAACTACAGTGACAGGGCGTGGTCCTCCATTTCCGGCAACTCTTGATTGCTTGGGCAGAGGGATCCCTGGAGGTGGCTATGGCATGTGCGATGATGGCATGCCTTCGCCTAGCAGACCCGGCCTAGGTGCAAGCCCAGGGCAGTCGCCTGCTTTAACGCCGCAAAGTCTCCAGCGGAAGGGTCAGAAACCCCCTTTTCATGATGAGGGCGATCCAGACTACACTCGGGACCTCAACAAATGCCGCGCTCTTGCTGATGCGGGAAATAGGGCAGCGGCTAGCCGTTGTTATTCAAGTGCGGAGGCGCGCAAGGGTTTGCGGGACAGGGGCACTCCGGAGAGTCAGCTGCCACCATTGATCACTTGGAAGAATGCGGCGGGCGTCGCAGGGGGTGTTGCTGTCGGAACCATCCTCTATTGGGTGATTAGTGAAGGCTCTCGTATTCTTTTTCCGCCTCGTAATTTGGTCCCAGTGCCATGATAGGCCCGATTGTTGCGAACGACAATGTGTATATTTGGTAATTTGAGAGTGGATGGCAATGAGAGTTGAAAGGGAACTTCTAGATAGTTTGGGATCAAGGGTGATTCTATATATAGAATGGCCAGAAAGCACAGGTCGTCGTGATGAATTTTCATGCAGGATTGGTCTTGATGGGGCAGGCATTAGCAAAAGCACCCTTTTATATGGCGTCGATCCAATGCAGGCACTGTTGATGGCAGTTAGGCATATGGCTGGTTTTGTTGAGCGCGAGTCCAAGGCGATCAATCCGCGTCGATTGTTATGGGATTTGGGTGCGGCGGAGGCTGACTTCGGACTTCTGTCTTAGTTGCTGCCATCGATTATTTCTTACTTGGCAATTGCCATCCCCACAGCATCGCGGATGCCGAGGGCATCGGTGAGGTCGGCGCGGCTGTCGGCGTAGAGGGTGGCGAGCTTCCGTGCCCTGCTGATCGCGACATAGACGGCGCGGGCATCGACGATGTTGGCGCGGTAGCTTTCGACATTGGCGAGCACGCGGTCGCTGGTGGCGCCTTGCGCGGAATGGATGGTGCGGACCCATCCGTGGCGGTCGGCGAAATGGGTCATGTCGAGAATCTCACGGCGTCCATCGTCGCACGCGACGACCATGCTGAAGCCGGCGGGGTCACAAGCGACCACCTCGGCGGTGTGGCCGTTGAGGTGGTCGGCGCGGTAGTTGTTGCGGGTGAACTGGAGCCGGTCCCCGGCGCGGAACTCATGCTGCACCTCGGTGAAGGCCTCGGCCTGGTAGGCGCCCCAGCGGGCGGGTTGCCAGTCGTGGGCGCGGCCCTTGTGGGGGACGAGGCGGACGGTGCCGGTCTGGGCGTTCACGGCATCGACGCGGTAGCCCTTGCCGGGACGCGGGCGCCCCTTCTCGGATTGGCGGAAAGTCACGATGTCGCCGGGCAGGTAGGAGTCGGCCTGCCCGGCTGGGCGCGGGTGAGGCCGTCCCCGGCTGCGCAACGGTCTGCGCCGCCCGCAGAAGGAGGAGATCGGCTACCGCACCACCACGTTCGACTGTGAGGGCATCGGAGCCGAGCGCCGCGACTATGTCGCCTGGCTGCTCGGTGCCTGCGCGGCCGAGGGCGTCAAGGTCGCCGACCTTATGGACGAGGACGCGATCGACCTCATCGCCGAGCGCCTGCGCACCCCGGTCCAGATCGAGATGTACCTGACCCCTGCGTTCGAGCAGGGTTTCTGCCTCGCCGCCAAGCCCGTCACGGTCGACATCGTCGAGCAGGTGCTGTCGTGCGTGATCGACGACCTCGAACCCCACCCTGACGCGGAACGGTTACGACGCCGGCGCGCTCACCAGCCAGCTCAACATCCGGCCGTCCGATGTGCGTGCGTTTCTCGCCGGAACGCTGGACACCAAACATACCCGCGAACTGACCGAGCGGTTCCGTGAGGCGGGGGTGCCGATATGATGGTGTCGCAAGCACTTGCATGACATCGATACCTTCTACAGGTGTGCTTCATCGCGGCAGCAACCACGGTCGGCGTATTGGTGACAGACGCGCTTGCGTTCAGGTCACCGGCCAATCTGGTCTGGATGATCGGACTGCCCGTTGCAGTCGGGATGGCCGGCAACGTCGGTTGGGGTCGACGGTGCTTTATGGCCATGGCCCTGCTTGGCGTTTCGTTGGTGGGCGTGAACTTCACCAGCTATGGCTGATGTTCGTCATCGCCTTCCTCAGATTGGCATTCAGCCTGAGCAGGCCGACTACGATTGCAAGCGGGCGCGCATGATGGCGAGCACATTGTCATTTAGCACGAGCAGTCCGGCCCGCCCGCTGTCAGCCAAACTGAGCAAAAAACTTCTCCGTTTGCGAGCAGGGGCCGCTACGTTAGCAAGCGCCCACATCCAACCCTGCATCCCGGGCCGCAGATCGCGCAACGACCGGTCAGACACGACAAGCGCCGCTACCGGCGCCGCAACCGCATCGAGATCATGTTCGGCCGTCTGAAGGACTGGCGCTGCGTCACCAATCGTTACGACGCTGCCCAACCGTCCTCTTCTCTGCCGTCGCGCTCGCGGCCACCGTCATCTTCTGGCTTTGACGAACGAGTCCTGAGCCTACGAAGGCCGCAAACTTAAGCCTGAGGGACAATGTGCGGACGGCCAGCACGAAGGCGAGCGTGTAGTGGCCGATAATGCCGGCAACGATAAAGTTATGATGAGCCTTCTGCGCGACTGCTTGACCGGGCATGACGCTGATCCTGGTTATCGTGCATCGAATGAACGTGGAGCTTCGATGACTGCGATGCGGAAGGTTGATCCGGCCTGCCGCGAAAACGCGGCTTGTCGGAGTAGGATACAATAGCGGCAGGATAGCTCACTTCGGTGGCTCACGTCGGTAGCGGACGCAAGATTCGAGAATTCCATTACTCGATCTCGATCGGGACGACAGCTTTCCAGACCATGTTCGCCGTTCGCGAGCAGACGTATCAGCATTGCGAGCCGCTACAGCTATTAGCCAGTGCAATGCTGCTCATGTGCGGGGCGTGCAATTCCAGTTCGGAAGCCGTCGCCGGCGAGAACATGGCACTGCCCGGATCCGCCGCTTCTGAGAGCGAGAGGAGCAAGCTGTAAGTGACGGTCCAGCGCGTTCAGCGCCGGACCTGTCCCAGCGAACGGTGCAGCGACGTGGGCTGGGCCGGTTTTCGTCAGACCCTCGCCCCACTGGAGCGACGCGACGGATGGGTGCGGATTACGAAGTTCTATGACGCCAACCGCCCGGGGGGCGAAGCCGCTATGTCGATGCTGGCAACGGCAGGTGTGAGGCCCCAACGGCATCGTCCACGGCAGATTCGCCGAGCGGGTGCCGGCAACCGCGCTATTCAGCGACCGCCCGCCCGATCCCGCGGAGAAGGTCACGGTAGGCGAGCGCATCGTCGGGCAGTCGGACGATTTCGCACAGTATGACGCGACGTTCGCGCGCGTGGCGCATCGGCTGATCGGAGAGGTACGCTGTACCGCGGGCGACTTTACCGCGCAGGGCGGGTGGATGAAGTCGGTCAACGAATACAAGAACGACCCCGTCTACATCCACCTACTGTGGCGGCATGACGATCAGGAACCGTATCTACATGAATGCGGAGACGAGAGCGGTGTTGTAGAAAGCCAACGAAGAAGCGGTTGAAATCTCCGACAGCTGTTTCTGGTACGGAGTCGACCGACGCCTGTTGGTCCCACCTTATTAAAATCTCGTTCTCGATGACAACTCGCTGATAAAAAGCGGTAAGTTTCTTGTGCTCCTGACTTGATTGCGCCTGATGAGCAGTGCTATTGCTATAGTACACTAGTGCAGGACTGGGTCACTGATCACACGCTGTAATAGCAGCACTTTTTCCATTTCACTCCGCAAATGGATCAAACAGATGCCGAACGGATCGAATAGTCTTTGCCTGTGGGAAGTAGGCAGACCAAGAATTTGTTTCGGCGGAACAATGCCGTCGAATAAAAGGCGTGTAATCGATGACCAAGATGAAGAAGCTGGTAGCAGTCACTGTCCTCGGATCGGCAATGATGTGGGCGGTGCCATCACAGGCAGCGGGCGCGGTCTGCGCATGCATGCGGGGTCATTGTGTCTGCATCGTCTGGGCTTAACCTTGGCGATCACGGCGGTTCGGGACGGCTATAGCTGTCCCGAACCGTTTTCTATTGGGGGTTGGAATTTATGCGAATTCCGTTGATATTTCTTCTCTGCGCGCTTTCGGCTTGTGACCGGGAAGCAGATTTCACCACGCCGGGGGGACTTACGGCGCAAGATGTTTCAGGGCGTCATCGGCTCATTTTCGAGCCATCGAAGCGCAAGGGCTTCAGCATAACAATCTCCAGCGCGCCGGGGGGACCGCTAGAAAAGTCCATGCAGCTCGATGTCGATATAGAGCGTAAGGGCCAGGGACTGGGCGGGTGCACGACACGGGATCCCGGGAAGCCAACCGGTCCCGGTGATGCCGTCTGCACCTTGGAAAACGGTAGTCTCAACATCGTCTCCGGCAATCCAAAAGGGATGCACTTCCAGTTCGTCTTCAAAAACGGTACGAGTGGGATCGCAGGGCCTGCATATATGGCTGGTCCAGCGATGCCGAGTGGCCGCCTAGAAATCGGTACCGCTCAGTTGCGGGACATGCCTCTATCGGTCGAACGCCCCTAGCGTGCCCGAGACATCATCGTGAACGCTATCGACATACTCCCGCGGAAGCCGGCATTTCAAAGGGTTTGGGCGATCCTGCGCCTACGCAAGCGAACAATTGCTCTGCTGTCGCTCTGCATTGTCGCGATCATATTCACCGTCACGACATGCAGCGGGTCGGCTTCCAGTCGCTACGACTTCCTGACGATCGATCGCGGTCCGGTTGAGCGGACCGTAACCGCATCGGGAACGCTTCGGCCCGTGGAAGTGGTCGATGTCGGTGCGCAGACATCCGGACTGTTGCTTCAGGTGACGGCCGATTACGGAACCCGCGTTCGCCGGGGTCAGTTGCTTGCGATCATCGACCCTGCTTCAAGCCGTTCTGCACTTCGGCAGGTCCAGGCGCAGATCGGCAGCGGCCAGGCAAGCGTGCAGCAGAGCGCAGCTGGCCTGGATAGTACTAAGGCCGAGTTAGAGCGCGCGACCCGCGAGTATGAGCGAAGAGCCGCATTGGCCGACCGCGGCTTCTCCAGCCGCAAGGATGTCGAGCAGAGCCGAGCTACGCTCGATCAGGCGCGTGCGAGCGTACGAGAGGCCAATGCGCGCATCGCCGTCGCTCGCGCCGACATTGACCGTAATCGTGCGTCGCTTGCCGAGGCGGTCAACAATCTGAGCCGCACCCGCATCGTCTCGCCAATCGACGGCGTGGTGATCGACCGACGTATCGCGCAGGGGCAGACGGTGGCCTCATCATTCCAAGCTCCCGTATTATTCCGCATCGCGGCGGACCTAAAACGGATGCAAATCGACGTCTTCGTAGACGAAGCCGATATCGGCAACGTGCGAATCGGGCAGAGTGCGCGATTCAGCGTCGATGCCTTCCCGGAAGATACGTTCAAGGGTACCGTCACGCAAATCCGCCAACAAGCCAGCGATACCCGCGGTTCGGTAACCTACACGGTCGTCCTCGATGTGGCGAACGCCAACGGGCGCTTGCTGCCTGGCATGACGGCCAACGTCAGCATCGTCACAGGCCGCGCTCGCGATGTCCTACGCGCGCCGACGGCTGCCTTATCCTTCGTGCCGGAAGTAACGGTTCCGGGCAGTGGTATCAGCGTCAAATTCGTATCCGAGACCGAGGCCAACCGTCTTCGTCAGGGAGTGCCGGAGACGTCGTCGACGAGCAACAGTCGTACGCTCTGGCGAGAATCCGAAGAGGAACGAGGTGTAACCTCCATTCCTGTTCAACCGGGGCTGCGCGGTGACGAATTCACGCAGCTTGTCGGTGGCGATATCCACCTCGGCGACAGGGTCGCGATGCGGCTGAGAAATACCGATGTCGCGCACTGAACGGGTCAAAGCGCTCGACGCCCGGCGGGTGTCCAAGCGGTACGGTATGGGCGATGCGACCGTCCATGCGCTGTCGGACATCAGCGTTACGGTCGAACACGGCGACTATGTGTCGATCGTCGGGCCTTCGGGATCGGGCAAAAGTACCTTCATGAATCTGGTAGGTTGCCTCGATCTGCCCGACGTGGGCACGGTAACAGTCGGTGGAGCCTGTACGGCGGATCTCGACGCGGAAGGGATGGCGAAGCTTCGACGGGAGCGGTTAGGCTTCGTGTTCCAAGGCTTTAACCTGCTGCCACGACAGTCCGCGCTCGCCAATGTCGCCCTTCCGCTCGCCTATCGCGGTCTGTCGCGCCAGGAAGGAAACGACCGCGCGTCTGAACTGCTCATGCGTATGGGTCTGGGGGAACGTCTCGGACACCGCCCCGCGCAGTTGTCCGGCGGTCAGCAACAGCGGGTCGCGATCGCGCGGGCGTTGATCGGAGAACCCAGCCTGCTCCTCGCCGACGAGCCGACGGGCGCATTGGACACGGGCACATCAAGGGAGATCATGGATCTGTTTGGTCGCCTCAATGCCGATGGCGTCACGATCCTGCTCATCACCCACGATCAGAGCGTCGCTGCCCAAGCCCGCCGGCAGATCACGATCGAAGACGGACGCATCGTCGATGATCGCGTAGCGCGCTAGATGCTGGCGTTGAACATCGCGATCGCCCTCGACGCGATCAGGGCCAACCGGCTTCGCTCGATCCTAACATTGATCGGCGTTACGATCGGCGTCGCTTCCGTCGTGCTCGTGATGGCGCTCGGGCGCGCCGGGCAGATCGAGATCGAGAAATCGATCAACGCGATGGGCCGCGATATAGTGATCGTCTGGCCGGTCGCGGATGCCGCACGTTCGGCGGCGTTGCCCGGGCGGGGCCGCTTGAGTCAGCGCGATGCCGATGTCATCTTGCGCTCCGTCAGCGGCGTGACGTCGGTGACGGCGCAACTGCGCGCGACGGGTGACGCCGTGACGCCTTCGGGCCATGTCCCCGTTACGATCCTCGGCATCGACCCCGGATACATCCAGACCGTCGCGCCGCAGGTTACAGCGGGGCGCTTCATGACCGTGGCCGAGCTGCGAGGATCGCAACGCAGCGTCGTGCTGGGGCAAAAGGCGGCAGCGAAGCTGTTCCCGTCCAGCAGCGCGGTCGCCGGCCGCGTCCGCATCGCCGGTGTGCAGACCATCGTGGTCGGCGTACTAAAGAATTCCGGTGGCGATCAGGACACACAGGCGATCATGCCGCTGGCCACTGTCAGGGGCAGGATGCTGGGCGAGGATCGTGGCAGTCCGACGAGGATAGACGCACTGCTCGTCCGGTTCTCTCCGACCGTACCCGCCCAGGTAGCTCGCCAACGCGTCATCGCCACGATGCGGACGATCTACAGGGTTCGAGAGGGGGCGACCGACCCTTTCACCGTCGTCAGCACCGAGGAATTCTCGGCCGCCAGCAAAGGCATCATCACCGTCTTTCGCGCAGTGCTCGGCGCTATCGCCTCGATTAGCTTGATAGTCGGTGGCATCGGCATCACCAACATCATGATCGTTTCGGTAACAGAACGGACTCGCGAGATCGGGGTAAGGCTGGCGATCGGCGCAAGTCCGGCCGTGATCCGACAGCAGTTCCTCGTGGAGGCGATCATTCTCTGCGCAATGGGGGGAACGCTTGGGATCTTCATTAGCGTGGTTCTGACGACGACCATCAACTTGACGACCGGCTGGCAGGCTTCGACCAGCCCTCTCGCCGCTCTGGGAGCACTGCTCTTCTCAGGCTTTCTTGGCCTTGTAGCGGGATACTACCCCGCCAGGCGCGCCTCGCGCCTCAATCCGATCGAGGCCTTACGGTCGGAATGATTTGCTGACAGCCGCTTTTCCACCGGTTCAGCATCCAACCGATCCCAGCGTCGATCGTACGCGAAAGCCGACCAGCGTCCTGATCTTCGGTCGCCCGCCGCGGGGGAGGGCAGCTTTTCCTCGATCAACGAGACGACGTATTTGGGCAGTGATTGTTGCGCGGCAACCTCGCGGGGCTGTTTCTTGGATATTCCAGTGCACGCTTGTCGGTCGCGCAGCCGACGCGCGCGGCCAGCGCCTCCATGTCGACTTTGAAACCGTCGCCGTTACCGCAATTGAACTTCGCCAACTCATACAGCCGGCGCTCGATCGCGCCGAGCTTGAGGAAAACGAGGTGATAGGCGGCGATCCGCCGGTCGGTCAGGATCGCGCGGTGCAGCCAGTCACAGCCCATGACCTCGATGCGCTTCACGCGACGCTCGCCTGTGGGCAGCTTGGTGTATTTGATGTCGGCCTTCAGCAGCCACGAGAAGGCGCTGTCCGATCCTTCACCGCCCCGTTTCGATGTTGGTGATGATGCGTACTTTGCAGACGGTTCAGAGATGCCTTCAGCGACGTGTAGGATCGGGCAGAGGCATTGGTGCTGGTGACGCGGAACAGGTCGTTGGCGGTGAAGCTCATCATCCAGTCGACCTGCTCTCCGCGTTCCATTCGCTCGGCCATCAGGCTGGCGATGTAGATAAGGATTTCCTTGTCGTAGATCGTGGCAATGCCGGTCTTGCTGGGATTGATTTCGATCCGGGCGTGGCCGTTCTCGAAGGCCATCGGCGTCATCTGCGCCTTCTTCGACAGGGCGAAGAACGGGAACTCGGCGACCGTTCTTTCACCGTGAACGTCACCGGGGTCAACCGGTCGGCATGGCAATATGAGCCGCCTCGCGGGAACGACGATGCTGTCCGCGAGCGAATGCGCGAGATCGCGAACGAGCGTCGTCGGCTCGGCTACCCGCGGCTGGCGATCTTGCTCAGGCGTGACGGCATGAACCTGAACAAGGTGTATCGGCTGTATTGCGAGGAGCGGCTGACAGCGCGCAAGCGTGGCGGCCGCAAGCGCGCGCTGGGAACGCGGGCACCGATGGCGATCCCGCAGGAACCCAGCCAGCGATGGTCGCTCGACTTCGTGTCGGACTCGTGGGCCTGCGGCCGGCGGTTCCATATGCGCGGGCGTTATCGACGACTACAACCGGGAGTGTTTGGCTTGCATTGTTGACACCCGCCGAGTTCACCAACCGACCGCGCCAAGGGCTTGAGGGCACAGAAGCTAAGTTATCAGCGGCCCGAAAATGGGGAGCACGTCACAACCGGCGAGGCTGGGACGACAGTCTATCAGCGACAGCTCAGCGGCTGTGCTGCTCGGCGTGCAGGGCAACCGACGGACTTGCCGTCCGGCCCCGTCTGGTCGTCGGGCGTGAGGAGCCGACGGGCGAGCAGCTTCCTATCCTGATGCAGCGACGTGGAAGAAGCTTGTGTCCCGCTACCGGTCGTGTCCGGTGCTGGCATGTGCAACCTGTACAACCTCAACGTCGATGCTTGTGGCTACTTTGATGCACTGGCAGCAGCCGACGACGCGGCAAACGTGCGGTCGAGAAGGATTACGCCGCGCCCGGCAAGCCGGGATACGTCGTCCGCCGCGACAACGGCCAGCGCGTGCTGAGCACGATGCGCTGCTGCTTGCCGACGCGCAAACCCCGCAAAAGACTGGCTCGCGAAGGCGAGCTACCGTTCCTATACGACTGGTGGACGAACTGCCGAAACACCTCCAGCAACTTGTGGAAGCCGCTGACTTGTGGAAGGTCGACCAGGATCACGACCGGGTCTACGCCTTCTGCACAACTGAGCCGAATCCGCTGGTCGCACCCAAGCATCCGAAGTCAATGCCGGTGATCCTGCTTGCGGAGGATCAGGAGCGCCGGTTGATGAAGCGCTAACGTCGCTCGCCGCGTATCCGTCTCAGCTAATGAAGGTCAGTTAAGCGAACACGAGCTCTATCAATAGATAAGATCGAACACAGGCGTAACGATCATTTTCCTGGCGTGGCTACCAAACGACATAACCACTACTTGGAAAAAAACTTTGCTGCGTGATGCTGCGGGCCGCAAACTGACTAAATCCCTAGCCGCCGAAGCCACCCCGACCGAAGCCGCCGCCAAATCCGCCGCGCGAGATCACCGAGCTGCGCGACTGCACGCGGGTAGGCGCACGCGCGGCCGGATTGAATGCCGATGAGCCCACTTGCGTGCGCCCACTGACATAATCGCGGCTGATCCGGGTGCCGCCACCCCCGAAATAATTGCCGTCACGATCACGGTACATCGGCGCGCCGCGGTAACCGCTGCCCCCGTTGAACATCTGCCCGACGATGAAGCCGGTCAGCAACGGCGTGAAGAAGCTGCCGTTGTTACGCGGCGCGCACTGCGCGGGGCCGAACTGCTCCTCGCACGTCTGCTTGCTGTCGAAACGCGGTGCGTTTTGTTCGTTGGCTTTCTGAGCCTGCGCGAACGCCGTTTCGCACTGGTCGGCCGGGATGGCACCGGCGGTGCGGCATTCGGCGACACTCGTATAGCTGCGCGCGTCGACCGGGGTATCGGCAGGGCCGTCACAGGCGGTCAGCGACAGGCCGGTGCCGGCCATCAGCGTCGTGAGAACAATGGACTGGGAACGCTTCATCGGTCGATCCTCACGAACTCATGCAGGCGGCGTTAAGCAGGCCCACGCCCAGCGAAATGCTGGCCATGTAGATCGCTGCCGCCAGTTCGCCGCGAACGATCCGATCGCTGAAATCCCGCATGACAGCAAGGCGGACGATCGTGAAGGTCACGATCTGGATGAACCCTGCGAGAAGCGCCCAGATCGCGAATTCCAGCAGGCTGACGGTATGTTCGAGCGCGGACGCGAGTGGCAGGATATACCCCAGCAGCGCAGCGCCCAGCGTAATCGCTGCCGCGACGTTGCCGTCCCGGATCAGATTGCGTTCGTTGTACGGTGTAGCCGCCTGATAGATCAGCTTGAAGGCAATCGTAAACAGTCCCGCCGCGATGAATGCGACGAGAAACGCGATCGCGCTGTCACCGAAACTATACCCGTCGTTCATGCTTCTTCCTTCATGCGCGAAACTCGCCGAGCTCCAGCGCCATGCCTAGCATGATCTCGAACGAAACCTCGCCTGCTTCGTTTTCCTGATCGATCGCCAGCAGCAACTCGCGGCCGTCACCCTCGACCGTGCGGGCGTAGAGCATGCACGTCTGGAAGATGCGCCGATCGACGATGCCATCGCGGTCGTCATGCACGTCCTCCCAGAAGGAGACAGGCTCCTGCCGTTCGGCCTCGTCGCCGAACCAGGCGCGACGATACTCCGGCAGACCGTCGTCGGTGAAGCTGCGGGCGGTCAGCCGCTCCCGCCACGCAGGTCGCTCTGACGCCCCGCCGGGGTAGCGGCTCTGCCACGGCGCGAAGATCGTCACGTCGGTGATATCCTGCCCGGCGCGATCGTTGCTCACCGCCTGGAACATGACGTCGTCGTCCGTATAGAAACGGTGAATGAAGCCGCCTTCGTCAAGCGCGACCACGCCTTGCGCGACAATCTGCAACGTGTCGGAATCGAACGGAAAGAGCAGAGCGCCGCCGAACCGCCGCCATGCCAGAGGATCAAGCACCACCGTACGCCCGATCGTCACGTTGCGGATGGCGGGCAAGCCCGGCGCATCGTTGGCCGATTTGCGCCCGAACAGGCGGTCGAACATAGGAAGGCCTCGCTGAATGCTTGACCCCGATTAGAACAGCGTGGCGACAGCCGCTAGCGCGTGTTGCACGAAACCCTATGTAGGAACTCGCATCACGGGAGAAGACGCGCATGACCGACATCGCCTGGACCGTTCGCACACTGAAGGCGGCTCTCGACCTGAGCGAGCCTGTGCAGGGGGGCGAGTTCGGCCTGCGTATCGTGGAGGGCGCCGATCCGGTTTTGCTGGTGACGATGCACAACCACGGTGATCTCGAAGCGTATGTGAACGTAAGCGCGGAGCAGATCGCCGCCTCGGTACTGCTATGGCCGTGCGACGAGCAATCCGACCGCGCGGCGTTCAACGAGTTCCTGCTGAAGGCACAGAAACTCGTGCCCCTGTCGAACTTCGGCATTGCCACCGTGGATGGTCGCGACTTTTACGAATTGTTCGGCGAACTCGCGACGACCTCGTCGCTAGACACGATCATCATCGAACTTCGTGCGCTGGCCGAGAATGCGATCGAGGCGGCAACCGATCTGCGCACCAGCTTTGCCAACGCGGCCTGACCCCTTTCTCGGAGAAGTGTAGATATGGCTATTTGGAGCAAGCTGTTCACGCTCGGCCGCGCCGGTGCGAACGAAGCGGCAACCGCGGTGGTAGACGCCAATGCGCTCCGCATCCTCGATCAGGAAATCCGCGACGCCGACAAGGCGCAGGGCAAGGCGCGTGACGATCTTGCCGGTCTGGTCGCACGCCGCCGCATCCTCGAAACCGAGGTCGAGAGCTTCCGTTCTCAGGCGGCGAAGTATGAAAGCTCGGCGCGGATCGCGATGGAGAAGGGCGACATGGATCTCGCCCGCCAGGTGGCGCAGCGCGTAGCCGATCTCGAGCAGGACATCGCAATGAAGGCGCCGCAGGTTGCCGAGATGCGCGCAGCCGAGGACAATATCCACAAGGCCGTTGCCGCGACGGACCGCAAGATCGAGCAGTTGCGGCGCGAAGTCGAAGTGGTGAAGGTGAACGAGTCCGTGCAACGGGCACAGGCTACCGTCGCCTCGAGCGCGGCGGGTTCGTCGATCGGATCCGCCGCGCAAAGCCTCGCCCGCATCCGTGAACGGCAGGCCATTCGGGGCGAGACGATCCGCGCTGCCGGTGAGCTTGAGGATCGGCGGACTGGTGCCGATCTCGACGAGAAACTGCGGCTCGCCGGAATTCTGCCCGGCCAATCCTCCGCCGACGATGTCCTGGCGCGACTCAGCGCACCCAAGCCGACGCTGCAGATCGAGCAACGTGACGATACATCGCGCGACAACTGACAGGTGCGCCGCGTCACCCTCAATCCTCGCGCCGACTGGCGGGCCAAAGCCGATGCCATAGGCTTCGTCTACAAGGACCATGAGGGCGCTGCTTATTGGGACGAGAGCGCGGCCTACGCCTTCTCGTTGCGCGAGATCGAGGAGGACATTGAGCCGGTCGCAGCCGAACTGCACGGCATGTGCCTCGATCTCGTCGATGCAGCGACCCGTGATGCGACGCTGCTGACGCGGCTCGCGATTCCGGCGGCCCAGCACGACCTGGTGGCGCAAAGCTGGCGTACGCGTCAGCCATCGCTTTATGGCCGGTTTGACCTTGCCTATGATGGTACGGGTCTGGCCAAGCTCTACGAGTATAACGCGGACACGCCCACCTCGGTGTTCGAATGTGCGACGTTCCAGTGGCTGTGGCTGGAAGAGCTTATCTCCAGCGGCGACCTCCCAGCCGGGACGGATCAGTTCAACAGCGTGTTCGACAAGCTTCGGGCGCGCTTTGCGGCAATCTTTCCGCAAGGCGGCTTCGTGCACTTCGCGGCCGATGCCGGCGAGGTCGAGGATCGTCAGACGGTACGCTTCTTCGAGGATCTTGCGATGCAGGCGGGCATTGAGCCGAAGTTCGTCGAGATGCAGGCGATCGGTCTGAACGCAGCCGGCCGCTTCGTAGATGCAGACGATTTGGAATTGCAGGCGGCGTTCAAGCTCTACCCGTGGGAGATCATGTTCCGCGAGCCCTATGCTGCGAACCTCGCCTCAGCGGGCGTGCAATGGATCGAGCCACCGTGGAAGGCGATCCTGTCCAATAAGGGCATCTTGCCTCTCCTCTGGGCACGGCACCCCGGCCACCCCAATCTGTTGCCAGCGTTTTTCGACGAAGACCCCGCAGCCGCCGCATTGGGTGCCGATTACGTCCGCAAGCCATTGTTCTCACGCGAAGGTGCCAACGTAGAGGTGGTCCGTGCCGATGCCGCGGTCACGGAAACCGATGAAGGGTACGGCGCGGAAGGCTTTGTTCGTCAGGCATTCCACCCTGCGCCGTTGTTCGATGACCGTCATGCGGTTGTCGGCGCGTGGATTGTTGGCGACGAGCCTGCCGGTATCGGCATCCGCGAGGACGATGCGCTCGTCACGCGGAACCTGGCACGCTTCGTCCCGCACTATATCGACGGGTAGGCATCTCCGAGTCTGCGTAGTAACTGCTGAAGCTGGCCGCTGATAATTAGAAACTCTACTTCTGTTCGGTCTGCTCGACCGGCGTGTCCTCTGTCGCAGGAGCCTCTTCGCGAGAGGCCCGTGCAGTCATGCCGGTGGCGGACGCGTCGTCCAGCATCTGCTCGTCCGGTCGGGGGGCAGCTTCAGGTGGAGCTTCTGCGGTCAGGTTGGTGTCGGGTGTGGCCGACGGAGTGGGGGAGGGTTCGGGTGAAGGAGTGGCCGCGGGTTCGCGCGGATCGAGTGCCTCGACCTGATTGGTTTCGGTTGGCGCGGGCTCTTCGCTCGAGCTCGAACATGCCGCGAGACCGATGGTCAACAGCATTGCCGCCAATGCCAGGGGTGTTTTCCGTATCATCGTTCTTCCTCTTTCAGCGGGCGGCGAGCGCCTGACGCGCGGACCGTGCCTCTATCTTCGTGGCCAGTGTTCCATCCCAATTATAAGGATCACTGCGGAAGCTGACCTGCCCCGCCGGGTTGGCGAACGCCGTCCAGTATAGCAGATAAACGGCCACCGGATCGGCCACCTTGGCGCGGACGGTCTTGCCGGTCGCGACAGCCTTGTCGATTGCGTCGGGCGTCCATTCCGGCGTGCTGCTCATCAACGCCTTGGCGAGTACGGCCGGCTTCTCCAGGCGGACGCAACCGTGGCTCGCGAGCCGATCGAATCGCGCGAACCCCGATTGTGCGGGTGTGTCGTGAAGGTAGACCGAGAACGCGTTGGCAAAGTCGAACTTGAACTTGCCCAAAGCACTACGCTCGGAGGATTGTTGCAGCCGCTTGGTCCCATCCGGAGCTTCGATGATGCGGAAGCCGTTCCGAACGAGATAGCCGGGACTCGCCTTTTCCTTCGGCCAGAGTTCACGGTTGGCAATGCCGGACGGCACATTCCACGGCGGATTGAGGACGATGCTATGAACCTGCGAGGATAGCATCGGCGTCTCGTCGCCGGGTCTCCCGGTCACCGCTTTCATCGACAGGACCGGCGCGTCGCCGTCGAACAGCGTCAACACCGCGGCGGCAATGTTTACCTGAACGCGGTTCTTCGCCAACTCCGGTGGTAACCAACGCCACCGCTCCATGTTCGCCTTGATCTGCCGGATGCGAGCGTCGACCGGCACATTGAGCGCGGCCAGCGTCTGTGCACCGACCTTACCGCTGGGGTTCAGCCCGTACCGGCGCTGGGCGCGTCGCACTGCCTCGAGTAAAGCGGCATCGAAGCGATCGCCCGAGCCCGTAACCTGCAAATCTTCCACGGCAAGCCGTCGGCGCAGCGCCGTCACGCGGGCGCCGGTCATTCCGAAGGCAAGTTCCGGCCCCAGAGTCATCGCTGTCCATCCGTCGACCGCCGCAATCGCGCGGTAGCGGGCAAGCCCCGCGACCAGCGTGTCGTACCCGGCGTAGGGCGGCGGCAACGACGCGATCCAGGCAGCCAGCCGATCGTTGGCGACCGCATTTCGAAAAGCCGGCAGGGGATCATAGGCAACGGGCCGCATCGCCCAGTCGCGCTGAAAGTCGGCCTCCGCCAGTCGCCCGGAATGAACGGCCTTGGCGTGGTCCAACGCTGCACGAACCAGCCCGTCATTGTCCGTTGGGACGGCAGGGGGCGTATCGCTCAACCCCTGTGCCACAGCGTCCTTGCCGACCAGACTGGCCAGCTGGATCAGCTGTCCGGTCGATAGCTGCGGCAGCGCTACCGGTTGGGGCATTGGCGGCGGGGGAACGACTTCGGGAACCGGCGTGGGGGCGAGCGGCGCAACGTCCTGCGCCTGCGAAGCCGCCGACCAACTCCACGCAGCAAGCAGTATCCACAGTGTCGTTTTCCAACGGTAGCGGGTCAACAGAGGTGAGTGGCTGTGCATCGTGGTCATCATCGTGCCCTATCATGCTGCCGCCCACAGTCGCCCCACTTAAGCGACGTGCACCTCAAGGACCGGTGACGGACAATCCCAGTCAGCCTGCCTTTTTGGCTGCCACCGGCTGAGCCGCCACCGCCAGCTTGTACATCGCCTCGCCCGTAAAGCCCCTTAAAGCCCCTCGGCTCAGCTTCACGGTCTGACCGTTCGACAGACAGTAACCCAGCGCCGGCTTCAGCTTCTCAACAGCTGCCGTCTCCGCCCCTGAGTAAGGCTCCGCCATAAGCAGCGCGTGGACGTCCTGAGGCGCCTTCCGGGCCACGCAGTCTCCAAACGCCCGTCCAGGCTTGTATTCGGCCGGGAGTGACGCACTACCGCCCTCGAACTCGGCGGCAAGGCTTAGGGGCTGAAGGTCCACAACGCCCGCTGGCGGCCCCAGCTTTCCGAAGTCCCGGCGGTAGAGCGCGGGGTACAGTGCGTCCCTGAAGGTGTCGGGCTGTATCTTCATCTCGAGCTTGGATGCACGGCGCCGCATGGCCGCTGCGTTGAGACAGGTCATGTCAGCGGCTTTCAGGGCCGTGGGGAAATAGCTGGGACTGCCAGGCACGGTGCGCAGGAACGCTGCGACAGGCTTTCTGAAGCTCTTCCTCGAAACCACGCAGTCCGCATAGCCGGCGAGTTCCACCTGAGCCTCTTGGACTGGAATGGCCTGGGGCTCCTGAGGCGTGGCGGGGCGGGCGGACATAGGGGCTGCTAGCGAGGTAGCAGCGAGGAAGAGGAGAGAATGGCCACGATGCATAGGTGAGGCTTCCCGCTGGTTGAGCGCAGCCTATCACGGGGTAGCTCGGGGGCAAGCTCCATAGCGCAACGTCGCCTCGGCGGGCTGAGGGGTGGGGGCAAGATGCCGCAAGCTGTTGAGGGTGCATTGCTATCCCGCGGCATCAGTGTAGCAAGCCCCCGTCACGACGGGCGCCTGGCGAACTGCACGGACTCATGAGCGGACGGGGCAGGAAGCACATGTCGAAGCGGGTGATGCTGATCGAGGACGAGCCTCTGCACCGAAAGCTCTACACGATCTGGCTGCAGCTCGGCGGACACACGGTACATACCGTGACGGACGAGCGCGTGGCCTACGTGGAGGCGGCGAAGGTTCGGCCGGATGTCATCATCGCGGATATCCGCCTTCCACATCTTGACGGTCGCGAGGTCATCCGGACCCTGAAGGCCAGACACGACACCAATCATATTCCGGTGCTGGCGCTCTCCGTTCTCAACACGATCGACGATGAGGATGCCTGCTACAAGGCGGGCGCCGACGTCTTCCTCAACAAAAGGGTAGGTCGAGAGGCGTTGCTCGCTGCCGTGGGGCGACTATGCGGCAGCCAGCGCCCTTGAGAAGGCGTCTGCCAGCATCAGCGGCGAGAAGGGCTTGGCCAGCACGGCGACCGCGTATTTACACGAACCACACTCGTCCGGCGTGCCGGTAATGAAGATGGTGGGCAGCTCTCCATGCCTGGCGCGAATGACGTTGACCGCATCGGGACCGCGCCCCTTCGCCAGTCGGATATCGGACGTGATGACCTTCGGTCGGTGCGCGGCGGCCATGCGGATCGCATCGTCCGCCGTCTCCGCAACGTCGAAGCTCGTGGCTCCTTCATCCCTGAGGAAGTCGCAGATGATCTCGGCAATCATGGGCTCGTCTTCGATCACCAGCACGTGGCACATACTCGGGTCCTGACTTCGATTAACCACTACGTCACGCCTACTGGCCTACCAAGCCACTCGCAACAAACGGAAATTCACCCGGCATTAGGCTCAATTCGGATCGACCTGACGGCATCGATCATCGCGTCGGTTCTTTAAGATGTCGTTAACCACCAGCGCCCACTTTCCGGGCCGCGGCGGGAGAGGCTCGGCCGCCGGGATACCCTGATGGTCCACTACCGGCTCTACATTCTCGGGCGCTACGGCCGCATCGCCAAGGCGTTCGATCTACATCACCCGGACGATGATCACGCACTGGCTGCGACAGATCAGCACTCGCACTCCTATGGCATGGAGCTATGGAGCGGAGTGCGGAAGGTGCAGCACTTTCCCGCACCGAAGGAAGCTGGCCGATGAGGATGATGGGAGGCGAGCGCCGCGACCGGAGCGCAGAGCTTGGTGACCTCGCCAGAAGCGTGCGGGAACTCATCACCAGCGACAGTCAACCCGAAGCACGGGCAGCCTACGAAGCAGCGGCTTCGGACCTGGACCGCCGGCAGGCCCGAGCGGAACAAGACGAACACGACCGGTCGGAGCGGCGGTTCAAGGAGGCCTGACAGGGGCCTTGCAGCACGACCGATCAGTGGGCGAGCCGAGAGCAACTCAACACGATCGAGCGGGCCGCTACAGTCGAGTTGGCGGCATCGCACGTCCTTGATAGTGGTTCGGTCTTGCGGGCATCGTCAGACCAAAGGCAGGGATGGGCGGGGTAGGGTTCAGTACGCGTGGCGGCGCCCTCCGTGCAAGTCAGCCAGCCCGTCACACCACCTCAGCGCGTCGCTCCGAGTAATCGGCCTGTCCGTGCTAACGTAGGCGCCGGTTCATCGCGGAGAGCGTGCAGCCTGCTATTTGAACCGGTAGCGGCATGCCATGAAACCGAGCGCATCTTATGGATCCGTTCCAGTCGAGGAACGGATCGAAGATTCGTTTGTTGCCCCGCTCAGAACCAGGGCTTCGACTATGCTCGCTCGCGCATACGAGCGCGTTCCAAGTCGCTTTTTGATCTGAATAGATGGTTGTTAATCAAGCATTAATCTTGTTGACGCCGGTTCATATGAGCCATATGGTTAAGAAGGTTCAACCTGTTCGAGTCCCGGCTTGCGCCGTGTGAGGGTGCTTGATCAGGTTTTGGATTTCAAGCTCGGTCAGTAAAGGGGTATCGTTTTATGAACAAGAAGCTCGCATTTGCAGCGTTCGCCGTCGCAGGCGTAATGGCTAGCACGTCGGCGTCGGCTGCCTGCGTCGGCAACGTGTGCACGTATGTTCCTGGCGATACCGAATTCCAGACCAGTGGCGACACGACCTTTCCGATTACCGGGCAGGTGTCTGCGGATATTGGTCGGAATGGCGTCGGCAGCGGTACCTTCACGGACATTTATCAGTTCATCGTCGACATCGACGGCATTGGTAGTGGCTCGTTCTCGACCAGCCTTTCCGGACCGGGCACCAACATCGACTTCACGAGTGCAACGTTCAACGGCCTGGTCGTTACTCTGACACCAACGGGCGATATCGAGTTCGGTGGCCGTTCGGGCATTGCGATCACGGCGGGTGCGCTGAACCAGCTGATCATCAACTACACGTCCGATGGTCTCGGCTCGTATGGTGGCAATCTCTCGTTCACTCCTGGTGCCGTTCCTGAGCCTGCCGCTTGGGCACTGATGATCGGTGGATTTGGAATGGTCGGCGGCACTCTGCGCCGTCGCCGTGCGCGCGTTCAGTTCGCCTGATCGCGTTACAGAATATCGGTTATCCGGGGGCGGCAACTGCGGTTGTCGCCCCTTTTTTTATAGTAGCTGATTCAAGATGCCGCGAGCTGCCTGCGGTCGCCGCATAGAGACTATGACAACGAATTGGTTCCTCAGCAGGCCTGTTCTCGGCGGGCTGAGACTGACCGCAATCCATGCCTTCGCGTTCTCGACCGATGATCGAGTCACACCGCGATGTGCGAGGCAGCAAGACACTTCCGGGCGTGTTGGTCTGAGGTGCCGGTCAACGTCGCCCGCACGCGAAATGGTATCGGTGGCGGGCGGGCGCGAGCTCAAGCTGCTGCGCGCCACTCAGCGGGGAGCCGTCCGCACGTGCTCCTCGGCATGCCGAAGATCATCTCGTCATCTACCTTGCACAGACGCGCGATGCGATCTGCGATGCCGAGCTCCTCCTCTTGTGAAAAGAAGTACGGGTAGAGCGAACGGCTGTTCGCCTTTACTCCCGCCCGCGTACACTCAATGCGTCTGCGCATATCGCGAAGATTAAGCCGCATCAGCTGCACGGGCGTGTCGCTGGGCCACCACTCGACCGATTCATCGATTTTGGGGTCGCCAACCCGCACGAAGCCGATCATCGCCTCATAATAGCGCGTGTGTCTTGGGTGCACTTCGATAACGACATCCGTGCACCCGAAAACCTGCATTCCGTAAAGAAGTATGACGTGAAACAAGGCAGCGAGAACGGCGGGCGAACTCGTGTCGGGGTCAACAGCGAACTTGGTCAGATCGCACAGCCGGGTCCCAGGTTCGTCCCTGAGGCTGTTCAACTCTATCGAGAAAGTATGATCCGTCGCCAGGCCCGCTTGAGAGTCTACAGTTAACGTCAGCGTTCCAACGACATCGTTATCAGTGCAACTCGTAAATACGGCGCAGTGCTTCCCATCGGCTAGCTGGTGTTTGGATCCGTAGCCGCGGGATTGATACATACGGTTCAGAAGGAGACTGGCCTCCTTCTTCATCACTTCACAGTCCGCAAGATGCACGGATATGTCGCTGCTTTGCTGGTCCTTCGCGAGCGAGCCTCGTCGGGTCGAGAGCAGGCCGGCTGAGGGCGCTGCGAGGGTCGAGGAAGTTGCAGTTTGGTGCACCGTTGATAGCCCCCTTATTGAGCGCTGCTCATTCAAGGCAGTCGCCGAGCCGCGACGACATTCTCTATCGGCTCGTGATGAGGGTAGCGGAACCAAGATTGATAAAAACCGTTTAAAGCACCTTTTTGCGGCAGGCGGGTCGCTGCTTGCGTTGGGAGGATCATCCTCCGGAACCATCACCTAGAGGCGGTCAAACGATTGTAGACAAAGTACATTGCGAAACTTCGTGGGACCCACCGTTCCGTCGGTTTCAAAGTGAGTGCGTATAGAGCGGGCTATCCTCGATGAACCTTCGCCCGAAGGCTTGTGTCGCCGTCTTCAAGCTCAACCTGGGCGTATCGTCCCATTTTGGGACAAAGGTTGTGGCCGCTCATGGCTTCCGATATCAGGCAACCGAGGCGGCTGGTTTGCTTTCCCTTACCAGCCGCCTCACAGGGCGTTGGATCCATGCCAGCGCAATGCGCTGCAAGGCGCGCTACAAGCTTCGGAAAGGTAGCAAATGATCTCGCGTCGACGGCGAGGATCACGATTGTGGTTCGTCCGCGTGGCGGCCTTCGTTCTTTGTGGGCTCCCCAGGACAAATGCACGTCAGGGTAATCTGAAGCGGGTAGGGCCGCCGGATGCTACGCCGACGCGAACCGGCCAGCTGTTCCGCTAGTTCAACTCTTCGCCGGAGGTGATCCTGTTGGCGGTGCTGATGTATGTCTGCTTTCCCGCTCAGCCTGCGCAATGGCGAGGATCTGCTGTTCGAGCGCGGTTTCGTCGATAGCGCGAATATCATGAGCCTGCCGCATCGACATAGCTTTGGAACGGCACGAACCGCTTCGGCCTGACTGTCGGTGATCGCGTCGCCGGTGGCCGCCCCGATGAGAGTGCCAGCCGCCTTGAACCCTCCGCGATCACGCCAGCGTGTTTCGAGCCGCGTTATCGTTCGGGGCGACGGCGATACGCCGCACCCCCTGGCGGTTCTGCGGCGCATCTGGGACCGTCGCCATCGGCGAGGCAGAGCCCTTCACGGGCGGGTCGTCGAGGCCGTCCTGGTTCGAAGGCGGAGAAGCACCGAGCGTCCCGCGCTTAGCCCTGTGGATAGCTGGGCTTTGCGCGGCCTCAGCGAGTCGTTCGTGCTTCTCGCCGCCCATCGCAAGCGGCGTGGCCACGCCAGACCACGCTTTACCGTCGTCACTGCCACTATCATGCTTGTGACCCTCGTCCCGTCTGCCTGCACATGCGGGTGCAGCAGGCGCTGACGACAGGCGAGATGCGGCTGCGGTTCCGTTGGAGGCTAAGCCGCGAATGCTGGCGAGAACCTATTCCAGATCGTCTTCGGTGATGACGACGAGATCGCTCGTGTTGCGGGCGGCGACGTCGATGCAGATATCGACGAGTTCGTCGCTGAACCGCTCGAACAGCTCCAGGGCATCGTTCTCGGGTTCGTCGCCGCTCAGTTCGGTGAGGACAGCGTATTTGACGGCGAAATCGCGATCGTCGCCGGCGATCTCGGCGGTAAATTCGACCTGCCGCTCGCGATCGTTGTCGGTCAGGCTGTCGTGATCGATCTTGAAACGGCTGGGCATTGTGTGAACTCCGGAAGCGGTCGGGCGACCTGCCTTCTTTGACCGGCTTGCACAACCGCTAAAATCGCCTGCTCGACATGGCCGGATGTTCACCTGCCGCACCTGCCGGAGTTGCGGCGCCCTGCGGACCAGCGCGTCGAAACATGGGGGAGGACGTACGCTCCTCCCCCTCGCATGCCTATTCGGCCGTACCGAGCGCCGTCTTGGCGGCGTCGAGGGCGGCCTTGCCGGTCTTGCGCACCTGCTTGACGGCACCTTCCGCCTTCCTGGCGACCTTCTGGCCCGGCTTGCGACCGAGACCGATGGTCTTGGCCATGGCGCGGCGCGCTTCGCTGTAGGCTTCTGCGACCATCGGATAATCCGCCTTCAGGCCAAAGCGCTCACGATACTGCTCGGGGGTCAGGCCATGGCCGTTCAGGTGGCGACGGAGGGTCTTGTACGGCTTGCCGTCGATCATGGAGATGATGTGATCGCGGGAAGCCAAGGATTTGCGGGCGGTGACGGCCGGCGTGTAGGTCTGCTCCGCCGAATCATCCTGCGGTGCCGCAGCACCTTTGCCGAGCTTGTTCAGGGCGTCGTGCATGGACGCGATGAATGCCGGCACATCGTCGGCATTGGTGCGCGTGCTGGGATTGGAGAGCCACGCAATGGTGAGTTCGGTCGCAAGTTCGACCGTGTTGATGTCGTCAGTCATTCAGATACTCTTGCCCGATACGAGGATAGCATGCCGGATTACGCTATCCGATCTATGCCCGATCGCTAAATGATACAACGGCAGCTACTGTCAATACTGTCTATGTAGATGTCCCGTAAATCGACAATCATAATGCTTAGGCGCGCGATGCCGGTGCGATCCGAACCGGCGTGCCGAACAGATCCTCTTTGGGCAGGAGGGGGTGGCGGCGAATTCATTGGTTCCCGCCAATATGCGCCGTACGTCTTTACTCGCGGACACGCGTGTGGCGCGTTGCACCCGTTGGCGCGACGTTCGGGCAAGGCGGTCGGGGCCTCGTGCGCCCGGCCGCGTGAAGAGTGTTCCTCAACACAACGCTTGGCGAGCCACGCATCCCCGCATACAGGGGGCGCGCACTGCCAATTTCGAGAATCAGACCAACCATGCAGATCATCGTTCGCGACAACAATGTCGATCAGGCACTCCGCGCGCTCAAGAAGAAGCTTCAGCGCGAAGGCGTGTACCGCGAGATGAAGTTGCGCCGGCATTACGAGAAGCCGTCGGAGAAGCGCGCGCGCGAGCGTGCGGCGGCGATCAGCCGCGCTCGCAAGGCCGATCGCAAGCGGGCCGAACGCGACCGGTAATCCGTCGCCGGCCGCGCCGACATCGGGACGGTAGCGGCCGCCTTCCCTGCTGACGATGCCGCCGGTCGGGGCCCCATCGCAATGAACAGCGGGAGCGTGGACGCAGGACGTGCGTGACACGCTCCCGCTGCCTGTCGTCGCGCGTACTGCTCTTCGCGCGTAATGCGAGCGGGACGACGTCGATCTCGCCCGCCTTCAGCATGGCCGCGCGATCGGGGTGACCTGCCCATCGAGCGGTGTGCACGAAGGTCCGGGTCTGAGCGGATCGATACGCCCGTGAACATACTCCAAACGACGCCCCAAACCGTCCCTGCCAAATATCCTATATGATTTCCTCGCCCGTGTAGTACCATCGGCCCTGGCGACCGCGATGCGGCGCAGGAGAGGGAGTTCACGTCATGTCAGGTCTGCCGATCGGTCGTCGTCAAGCGATGGTCGCGCCCATCTTGGGTGCGGCCGGGCTCATGCTTCCCGGCGCAGGGGCCGCCCAGGCCCGCAGGCGGCCATCGGGCCGGTCCACCCTGTCGACGCCGCGCGACGCCACGGCACGGACGCAATATGGTCCCGTGCGAGGCTATCTCGATGACGGCGTCTACACGTTCAAGGGCATCCCCTACGGCGCCGACACGGGTGGCGAGAACCGCTGGCTTCCGGCCAAGCCGCCGCGGCGTTGGACGGAAGATTTCCATGCCTTGTCGTACGGTCCCAATTGTCCGCAGACGCTGCACGACTTTCGCGCGGTAGAGCACACTTTCCTGCAACAATGGACCGACGGGTTCCTCGGCGAGGATATGTTGCGGCTCAACATCTGGACGCCCTCGCTGTCGGGCAGCAGGCCAGTGATGGTGTATTTCCACGGGGGCGGTTTCAGCTTCGGATCCTCCTACGAACTCGCCTCGCACGACGGCGCGCAGATGGCCCGCCATCACGACGTCGTGCAGATTTCGCTCAATCACCGGCTGAACGTGCTCGGCTTCCTCGATCTGAGGGACGTGGGCGGCTCCGCCTATGACGAATCGGTCAACGTCAGCATGACCGACTGCATCGCCGCGCTGCGATGGGTGCAGGAGAACATCGCCAAGTTCGGCGGTGATCCGAACAAGATCATGATCTACGGCCAGTCCGGCGGCGGATCGAAGGTGACCACGCTGCTTGGGATGCAGAGCGGGAAGGGACTGATCCATCGTGCGGCGGCGCAATCGGGCGGTGGCGGAGCGTTGCCGACCGCGGATCAGTCGCGGGAATTCGCGCATCGGCTGCTGCGCCGTCTCGATATCGGCGGCAAGGACATCGGCGCTTTGCAGAAGATCGAGTGGAAGCCCTTGTTCGAAGCCGGTAATGCGGTGGCCGACGAGATCAACGGTCCACGCGGTCCGATGGGGCCTGCCAGGACGCCGCGGGTCGGATGGAACCCGACGCTGGACGGCCGGGTCATCGATGTGCGCTCCTTCGCCGATACGGCGCCGGCGGTTTCGCGCGACGTGCCGTTTATGGTGGGGAATACCAGCGAGGAGGGCATGAGGTGGGGCTATAACCCCCAAGAGGCGCAGTGGCGTGCCGATCTGACGACACAGATGGGAGGAGCCAAGGCGGACCGGCTGATCGCGGCGATGAAGGCGGCGCACCCGGAGAAAGCCACGCGAACGCTGGCTTACGGGGTGCAGGGCCTGATGAACCGCAACCGCGTTCAGAGCATGGTCAAGCTGAAGCATGACCAGGGCGGAGCACCGGTCTACCAGTATCTGTTCCAGTTCCAGTCGCCGCAACTCGGGGGCGTGGCAGGCGCGTGGCACACGGCCGAGCTCGCCTTCTGCTTCGACAATGTCGAGCGTTGCGCACAGGGGACGGGCAACACGGTGGAAGCTCAGCGGCTGGGCCGCACGATGGCCACGGCCTGGGCGAATTTCGCGCGAACGGGCAATCCGAGCCAGCCTTCGCTGACGTGGACCGCAAGCGATCCGGCGCGCTGCCAAACGATGGTCTTCGATGTCGACAGCCGGATGGTGGACGATCCCGAAGGCGAGTCGCGGCGCATCCTGCTCGGTTGAGGAAAAACGGGGTCAGATCCGTCAGTCCGACGCCGCTGCGCGTCGGTCAGCCATGTCGATACGCGTGCTTCAAGCCTCCTGAACGACAGCCAAATGCACGATCGTATAGGATTTTTTCTGTCCGAGTATTGACATGTCCGCTCGACGCTGGGATGTCTCTGGTAACGTTACCAGAGACAAACTGGATCGATGGGAGAGGATTGTGGCTTTGAATAATTCAAGCGGAATGTGTCTTGGGCGCTGGCGGTTCAGCGCGGTCAGCTCGGCTGCGATCGCGACCTGCCTGATCGCGTCACCGGTCTTCGCCCAGCTTCCGCCGACGCAGGCGCAGGAGCAGTCCGGAAGCGCGGCTTCGACCGCTCCGGACACCGTGATAACAACCGCCAGCCCGCAAGATACGGTCGCGGAGCCGGAGGCGGGCGCGGCGCAGGACATCATCGTCACCGGATCGCGGATCACGACCGGCGGCTACACCGCGCCGACACCGACGACGGTGATCGACGCGAGCGCGATCGCCGCGAATGCGCAGCCCAACATCTTCACCACGATCGCGCAGTTGCCGTCGCTGCAGGGATCGACCGGCACGGCTACCAACACCTTCAGCACATCGAGCGGGCAGCAGGGGCTCAGCTCGTTCTCGCTGCGCGGCGTGGGCGCGATCCGGACGCTGACGCTGCTCGACGGGCAGCGCGTCGTCGGAGCGAACGTGACGGGCGTTCCGGACATCAGCCTGTTCCCGCAGTTGCTGGTGAAGCGGGTCGACGTGGTCAACGGCGGCGCATCGGCATCCTACGGATCGGACGCGGTCGGCGGCGTGGTCAACTTCATCACCGATACGCGGTATCAGGGCGTGAAGGGCAATGTGCAGGGCGGCATCACCAACTACGGCGATAACGAGCAGGTGTTGGTGCAGCTTGCGGCCGGCACCAGCTTCTTCGAAGATCGCGTGCATGTCGTCGCCAGCACCGAATATGCGCGGGAAGAGGGTATCGGCGGCGGGGAGTTCGGTATCGGTCTGGCCGGTGGGCGCGACTGGTTTCGTCAATCGACGCTCATCAATCGCAACGTCCTGAACGACGGATCGCCGCAATATCTGTTCCGGGACTTCGCCCAGCCGTACAATTACACGAAGTTCGGCCTGATCACCGCTGGACCGCTCCAGGGCACCGCGTTCGATCAGGCGGGCAACCCGTTCCAGTTCCAGTACGGCTCCAACGGCACCCCCGCGCGCGACGCCGCCGGCTCCGTCACCGGGTGCTTCCCCGGTTTCTGTCTGGGCGGCGACCTGTCCGGCAACGTCGATGCGGGCCGCTCGCTCCAGTCGCGCATCCAGCGCGTCAACAGCTATGGCCGGATCGGGTTCGACTGGGCACCCGACAACGAGATCTATTTCACCGGCAACATCGGTCAGGTGAAGACCCGCAACCAGCCGGTGGGCGGGCAGAACCGTCCGAACCTGACGATCCAGTGCGCGAACCCGTTCGTTCCCGCACTCGTCCAGGCCGCCTGCGCGACCGCCGGCATCACCAATTTCCAGTACGGCACCAGCAACGCCGCCCTCGGCAACACGCAGGTGCACACCGACCGGCGGCAGTATCGCTTCGTCGCCGGAGCGAAGGGGCGTCAGTCCGTCGCCGGGTCCGACTGGACCTACGACATGTACTACGAACACGGCACGAACTACTCGGACATCGATGTCAGCAACATCCTGCTGTCCAATCGCTTCAACCAGGCGATCAACGCCACGACGCTGAACGGCGCGATCGTCTGCGCCAACCCGGTGGCGCGAGCGGGCGGTTGCCAGCCGCTGAACATCTTCGGGGGCAATCCGTCGCAGCAGGCGCTCGACTATATTATGCCGGCCAACGGACCCTACCAGCGCACCCGCCAGACGCAGGACGTGATCAGCGTCAATTTCTCCGGCTCCCCGTTCAGCCTGTGGGCCGGACCCGTCTCGTTCGCATTCGGCGGTGAATTCCGGCACGAATATTACCGCGTCCGCGCCGATCCGTACGGCGCAGGCATCGAGAACACGCCGAACAACGCGGCCTATCCGTTCGACCCGTTGCTGCTGCCGGGCGGCAACAACTGGTACGCCGGCAACTACAAGAACGGGCAGGGCGCCTACAGCGTCAAGGAAGCGTTCGTCGAAACGAACATCCCGCTTCTGGACTCGGACGGTGCGGGACGCGCGAACATTAACGGCGCGATCCGCGTGACCGACTACAGCACCTCCGGGACGGTCTGGGCGTGGAAGGTCGGCGGAACATGGGACCTGCCGATCGACGGCTTCCGCATCCGCGGCGTGACGTCGCGCGACGTGCGCGCGCCCAATCTGTCGGAGCTGTTCGCCGCACCCGTCACGACGACGCTGCCGAACTTTTTCGATCCGTTCCGCAACGTGAACGTGCTGGCGATCCAGAATGCCATCGGCAACACCAACCTGACGCCCGAGATCGCGCGCAACTCGACCGCCGGCATCGCCTTTTCGGATTCGAAGTGGCTACCCGGCCTCAGCGTGTCGGTCGATTACTACCGCATCAAGATCAAGGACGTGATCTCCAGCCTCGGCGCGGGCGACATCGTCAACCTGTGCTTCCGGAACATCCTTCCGGCCGGTTGCAGCGCGTTCAACCTGAACAACACCAATGGCCCGAACTTCATCAACGTCCAGGCCTTCAATCTCGCGTCGATCGATACCGAGGGTCTCGACATTGAGGCGAGCTATCGCTGGCAGCGCCCGTTGGGCTTGCCGGGCAACGTCACCGTGCGCGCGCTCGCGACCAACATCCGCAAGTTCGTGACGGACACCGGCCTGCCCGGCACGATCCCGAACGATACCGCGGGGGTCAATACGGGGAGCACACCGGACTGGAAGTGGCTGGCGCAGCAGAGCTATTCCAACGATGACTTCTCCCTGCTGGTGCAGGAGCGGTGGTTCAGCGACGGCGTGCTGGGGAACCAGTATGTCGAGTGCGGCGCGGGCAATTGCCCGGCATCGACCACCACGCGGCCGACGATCGACCAGAACTTCATGCCCGGCGCGTTCTACCTCGACATCGGCGGCAGCTATAACGTCACCAAGGAGATCACCGCGTACTTCAAGGTCGACAACCTCCTCGATCGCGATCCGGCCAAGTCGCCCTTCTTCGTCAATCCGGCGCTCTACGATGTGTATGGCCGGATCTACCGCGCGGGTGTGCGATTCAACTTCTGATGCTGCGGAGAGGCGAGCGTAGCGAGAGCTGCGCTCGCCGGTCACGCCGGCGCGGCGGTGGACTCCCGCTCGACGAGCAGGTGGTCGAGGATGCAGGTCTTGCCGGTCGCCCCGGCCGCCGGCAGTCCGGTGCGCATCGCCTGGATCAGTCGCTGCATCGCTTCGGCGGCCAGTGCGCGGACCGGCTGGCGGATGGTGGTGAGCGGCGGCCAGAGCGTGACCGCGGCGGTGCTGTCGTCGAATCCGGCGACGGTCAGGTCGCGGGGCACGTCCATGTGCCGTCGGTGCGCCACCGACACGACGGCGGCGGCCATGTCGTCGTTGCTGGCGAAGACCGCGCTGGGCGGGCTGGCCGCGTCGAGCAGCGTTTCGCCCGCGATCAGGCCGGACGCGTAGCTGAAATCACCTTCGACGACGTGGGTGGTGACCGTCCCGGCATCCCGCACCGCCGCCTCGAAGCCCGCCAGCCGCTCGATACTGGCGGCCTGATCGCGGTTGCCGAGAACGAAGCCGAGCCGCCGATGGCCGAGCCCGACCAGATGCCGCGTCATGTCGTAGGCGGCACGATGGTTGTCGATGTTGACGCAGATCGCATCCGGGACGACGCCGCCGACGACGGCGACGGGCAGGCCGGCGTCGGTCACGATCTGCCGCACCGCCGCGCTCTCGCCGAGTGGTGGCGCCAGGATCACGCCGCCGATCCGCGATGCGATCAGCCCCTCGATCGCATCGCGCGTCGGTGGCGCGCCGCCTTCGCCCTTCAGCAGGATCAACTGCGCGGCCCGCGCGGACGCCTCCTCGAACACGCCGGCCAGGAAGTCGCTCATGAACGCGGCGCTGGGGTTCGAATAGATCACGCCGATCCTCACCTCTTTCGAGGTGACGAGACTGCGCGCCATCAGGTTCGGCGTGTATTTCAGCGCGGTGATCGCCTGGGTGACCGCCGCGCGCATTTCGGCCCGGACGCCCGCGTCGCCGTTGATGACGCGCGACACGGTCATCGGCGACACGCCCGCGGCCTTCGCGACATCGATGATGGTCACGCCGCGTGGGCGACGGGTCGAACGGTCCAAGTCTCTCTCTGCGCTGGCCCCGGCGTATCGTGGATCGTCGCCGCCGCTCACGGACTTGCATCGTTCCGCCGGGGCACGTCAATGGGGCGTATCGTCTCCGGAATTTGGCGAACCTTTCGGACGTTGTTTACCACAGGGGCCACAGCCATGAGTCACGGAGGCGGACGGTGAGACGATTCCCTTATGTCCGCTGGACGATCATCGCGCTGTTCGTCGGCGCGATGGTCATCAACTATCTGACCCGCAGCGTATTGGGCGTCGCGGCCCCGGCGATCATGGCCGAACAGCACATCTCCTCCGCGCAATATTCGTGGATCACCGGCGCGTTCCAGTTCGGTATCATGTTCCAGCCGGTGGCAGGCTATCTGCTCGACCTGATCGGACTGAAGATCGGCTTCACGCTGTTCGTCGCGGTCTGGTCGCTCATCACGCTCGGGCACGGGCTGGCCACCGGCTGGGTCGGCTTCGCAGGGCTGCGCGGCGCACTGGGGCTGGTCGAGGGATCGGCGCAGCCGGCGGGGATGAAGCTGGTCGCGGAGTGGTTTCCCGCCCGCGAACGCGGCGTTGCCGGCGGCGTCTACCAGATCGGGGCGTCGTTCGGCGCGGTTTTGGCGCCGCCGCTCGTCGCCTGGTCGGTCTTCAACTATAGCTGGCGTGCGGCGTTCTTCGTCGCCGGTGGGCTCGGGCTGGTCTGGGTGCTCGGATGGATCGCATGGTACGCGCCGCCTGCGCGGCATCGCGCCCTGTCCGATCGCGAGCGGACGCTGATCGTCGAGGGGCAGGAGCCCGCGCTGGTCCAGCATCGCCGCCGGCCGCCGCTGGGCGAACTGCTACGCCGCCGCAACCTCTGGGCCATCGCGGCGGCGCGGTTCCTGGCCGATCCGGTCTGGGGCATGCTGTCGCTGTGGATGCCGCTCTACCTCGTGCAGGTCCGCCACTTCGACCTCGGACAGATCGCGTTGTTCGCCTGGCTGCCGTTTCTCGCGGCCGATCTGGGGTGCCTGTTCGGCCCGGCGGTGGTGGCGTTCCTGCAACGGCGAGGCATCGGGTTGATCGACGCCCGCCGCGGGGCCTTCACGCTCGGCGCGGTGCTGATGACGGGAATGATGTTCGTGGGCAGCGTCACCAGCCCCGTCGCCGCCGTGGCGCTGCTGTGCCTTGGCGGCTTCGCGCACCAAACGCTCTCGGTCACGGTCATCACCCTGTGTTCCGATCTGTTTCCGCAGGATCAGGTCGCGACGGCGACGGGCGTGTCCGGCACCGCCGCGAATCTCGGCGTCCTGATCTTCACCTTGACGCTCGGGTCGCTGGTCGATCAGGTCGGTTACCAGCCCTTCTTCATCCTGCTCGGCCTGCTGGACCTCGCCGGTGCGGCCCTGCTCTGGACCCTGGTGCGAAAACCCGCATGACTCCTGCCAACCCCATTCTGCGCGGCTTCAATCCAGACCCCTCGATCGTGCGGGTGGGCGAGGATTACTACATCGCCACATCGACCTTCGAATGGTTTCCGGGGGTGCAGATCCACCACAGCCGCGACCTCGCGGCATGGCGGCTGGTCGGTCGCCCGCTCGTCCGCCCCAGCCAGCTCGACATGCGCGGCGATCCCGATTCCTGCGGCGTCTGGGCACCGGACCTGAGCTACAGGGACGGCCGCTTCCACCTGATCTTCACCGACGTGAAGCGCTACGGCCGTACCACCGTCGACGGTGCGAAGGGGGCGTCGCTGCGCGACTTCCACAACTTCTGGGTGTGGAGCGATCGGATCGACGGCGACTGGTCCGATCCCGTCCACCTCAACAGCAGCGGCTTCGACCCGGCGCTATTCCATGACGACGACGGCCGAAGCTGGCTGTTGAACATGCTGTGGGATCACCGCCCGGACCGGGGGCGCTTCGCCGGCATCGTCGCGCAGGAAATGGACCTGAACGCCGGGCACCTGGTCGGGCAGCGGCACCTCATCTTCCGCGGCACCCCGCTGGGGTTCACCGAGGGACCACACCTCTACAAGCGCGACGGCTGGTATCATCTGCTCGTCGCGGAGGGCGGTACCGAGCGCAACCACGCGGTCGTGATGGCCCGGTCGCGCTCGCTGTTCGGCCCGTATGAAGCGCACCCGGACGGTCCCGTCCTGACCGCGGCGGGCAATCCGGTGTCGGCATTGCAGCGCGTCGGGCACGGCGATCTGGTCGAGACGCCCACGGGCGAGCCGTGGATGGCGTTCCTGTGCGGACGCCCCTTGCCCGCCAGCGATCGCTGCGTGCTGGGCCGCGAAACGGCGATCCTGCCGATGCGGTGGGATGCGGACGGCTGGCTGCGCAGTGCCGCGCCGTTGCCTGCCCAAACCGTCGAGACGCCGATCGACGAACGCAGCGAATTCGCCGGGTCGCTCCTCCCGCCGGCGTTCCAGTGGCTGCGCACGCCGTACCCGGAAGATCTGTTCAGCCTGACCAAGCGGCCAGGACATCTGCGGCTGTTCGGGCGCGAGACGATCGGCAGTCACTTCCGCCAATCGCTGGTCGCGCGCCGGCAACAGGCGTTTCGGTACGATGCCATGACGCTGGTCGATTTCGAGCCGGAACACTTCCAGCAGGCGGCGGGACTGGTCTGTTACTACAACAGCACCAAATATCATTTCCTGCACATTACCGCCGGAGACGACGGCGGGCGCCAGATCCAGCTCCTGTCGATCCTGCCGCTCGGCGAGGGGCAGAGCTTGATGACGCCGCCGATCGTCATCGCGCCCGGTCCGGTGGAACTGCGCGTCAGTGTGGACCACGAACAGCTGCGGTTCGCATGGCGAATGGAAGGCGGCACCGACTGGTGCTGGCTGGACGACCAGCACGATGCCAGCCTGTTGTCGGACGAAGCGACGCTGCCCGGTCTGCCGAATTTTACCGGCACGTTCGTGGGCATGGCGTGCCAGGACATGGCCGGCACCGGCCGACCGGCGGACTTCCGCTATTTCCACTATGTGGAGGCGTGACAGCAAAAGTCTCGCGCATCGTCGCATGCGGTGGGCTCGGCAGATGACGACTGCATCCTCGGCACGTCCTGCACTTTGACGGCACCGGACATGACGGCTAGCCAGATCGGGTAGATTCCGGGGGGCGCAGAACATGGCGACGATCGTTTCGGGGGTTCCGCCGCGATCGGGGATGGCGGCCGACGGGTTTCAGAACATGCTGTCGGTCGGTGCCGTCGTGCTGTCCGGCCGCCGGCTAGTCGCCGGGTCGTAAGATGAAGACGATCCGCATCCTGCTGTTCGCGCTCGTCTGGCTGTCGTGCGCGTGGTTCGGGTCGTGGGAGTTCAATCCGAACAACTCGACGCGGTTGTTCGCGGCGATCAGCATGGTCGAGGACGGCGATGCGACGATCGACGAGTTCCGCGACCTGACGATCGACAAGGCGATCTTCGGGCCGCACGCCTATCTCGACAAGGCGCCGGGCATGACGCTGATGGCGTTGCCGGCGGTGGCGGTGGCCGATGCGGTGACGGGAGAGCGGGCGAGTTCGTTCGTGATGGCGCTGGGCGATCCGCAACTCGCGCGGTTCCTGCGGCTGAGGTTGCGACTGGCGACGGCAAGCGGACCGGCGCTGCTGACGGCGATCGCGGCGGTGCTGCTGTTCGACATGGCGGCGGCGTCGACCGCCGGTTCGGGAGCAGGCGTGGGGGCGGGGCTGTTCGCGGCGCTCGCCTATGCCTTGGGGACGCCGATCTGGGGATGGTCGACGACGATCTTCGGCCATGCCGCGGTGGCCGCGCTGTACGTCATCGCGGTCTGGTGCTTCTGGCGTGCGAGCCTGACGCAAGGACGCTGGCCGGCGCTGATCGGTGGCGCGGCGCTCGGCTGGGCGGTGGTGGTCGAATATCAGGCGGTGCTGGCGGGCAGCGCCATCGCGCTTTGGGCGGTGTGGCGGGTGTGGCCGTCGCCGCGACGCTGGCTGCTGCTGGGGCTGGCCGCCACCGGCGGGGTCGTCGCGCTGCTGCCGTTGCCGCTCTATAACCTGTTCGCGTTCGGGACGGTGTTCAAGGTCGGTTATTCGGGTGTGGTCGGCTTCGACGGGATGCAGCAGGGGCTGTTTGGGCTGACATGGCCGCGGCCGATCCTGTTGTGGCAAATCCTGTTCGGGGAGCGGCGCGGGCTGTTCTGGGTCGCGCCGGTGTTGCTGATCGCGCCGCTGGGGCTGGCGACGATGGCGGACGAGCGGCGGACGCGCGACGTGGCGGCGATGGCGGCGGCGGTGATCCTGATCGTGCTGATGGTCAACGCCGCCTATGTCTATTGGGATGGCGGCAATTCCACTGGACCGCGGCATGCGATGCCTGCGGTGGGATTGCTCGCGCTGTGTCTCGCGCCGTGGTGGGCGGGATTGAAGCCAATTGGGCGATGGGCGGCGGGCGCGGTGCTGGCGGTATCGATCGGGCTGAACCTCTGCGTGGCTTCGGCCGAGATCGCCGCGCCGCCCGAATTCCGCTTCCCGATCTGGAGAGCGGTGATCGAGTACCGGTTCCTGCGCGGCGACCTCCGGACATGGCCGAGCGAGTGGTTCGGCTGGTCGACCTGGGGCGGGCTGTATCTCTACGGCGTCGTCGCGGTGCCGCTGCTGGCCGTGCTGATACTCCGCGCTCGCCGCTATTGCGGATTGCCGGGCGCGTAGGGGAAGCTCAGGGCCTTGTACCAGCTCAGGTCGTGCGGCGGCGGCGCGACGCCGGCGGGCAGGGGCAGGCCGTTGACCGACATCCAGTAGGCGAGGCTGGCGTCGCGCCACCACTGTGCCTCGCGCTGCTGCACGGCGAGGAAGCTGGCGGTCTTCTGCCAGCGTTCGGCGTCGACCACGGGCTTCAACGTATCCCACCGGGTGCGCATGCCGGCGACATAGGCGACACCGGCATCGTAATGCCCCACGAGGTCCGCCCAGAGCGTCCGGCCGGACGGCATCCGCCGGTCCCATGCGACGTGGTGGAACCAGAGCAGCTCGCCCGGCGGCGTGGTGGCGGGATCGGCGAGCTTCGCGGCGACCGGCGGGGCATATTGCGCGACGGCGTTGCTGCCGGACTTCGCGCGGTCGAAGCCGATGCCGCGTTTGTCGGCCTTGTGGTAATAGACCGGGTTCCATTCGGGGCGCTTCAGATCCGACACCCACGGCCCCGGCCCGTAATGGTGGCCCGTCGCCATGACATGCGCGAGTCCGAGCGCGCCGGTGTAATCGACCACGGCTTCGCGCGATCCCATCATCATCGTCACGGCGGGCGCGACGGCGGCGGGTGCGAAGGTCTGCGTCGCCCATTCGCGCGCCACGGTCTCCGCAGAGAGCGACGGGTCCCAGGCCATGCGGCCGAACGCGTACCAGTTCGCCTGATTGAAGGTTGAGCCGGTCCAGTCGCGATCGTCGCCGATATTGGCGACGCCGGCGATGCCGGTGAGCGTATGTCCCTCCAGCGAGCCGTCCACGACCTTCGCCACGGTCGATCCCGCGCCCTTCGCGAAGGTGTCGCTCGCCAGCGTTTCGGCGAAGAGCGGGCCGAGATAGGCGAGGTGAGTGGCGAACCCCAGATATTCCTTGGTGATCTGGAATTCCATCATCAGCGGCGTCTTCGGCATCGCGCCGAACAGCGGATGAAAGGGTTCGCGCGGCTGAAAGTCGATCGCGCCGTTCTTCACCTGCACGATGACGTTCTTCGCGAAACGGCCGTCGAGCGGCCTGAACTCGGTATAGGCCTGTTTCGCGCGATCGTCGGGATCGGTGTCCGCATACACGAAGGCGCGCCACATCACGATGCCGTCATGCGGCGCGACGGCGGCGGCGAGCATGTTCGCGCCGTCGGCATGGGTGCGGTGATAGTCGCGCGGGCCGGGCTGACCCTCGCTGTTCGCCTTGACGAGGAAGCCGCCGAAATCGGGGATCGCGCGGTAGATCTCGTCGGCCTTGGCGCGCCACCATGCGGCGACCTGCGGGTCGAGCGGATCGGCGGTCTTCAGCCCGCCCAGTTCGATCGGCGCCGAGAAGCGCGCCGACAGGTAGACGCGGATGCCATAGGGGCGGAAGATGTCGGCCAGAGCCGCTGCCTTGGCGATGTAGCGCGGCGACAGGCTTTCGGCCTTCGCGTTCACGTTGTTGAGGACGGTGCCGTTGATGCCCAGCGACGCGTTGGCGCGCGCATAATCGACGTAGCGCGAGTCCTTATAGTCGGGGAGCGTCCACCAGTCCCACAGCGAGCGGCCGGCATAACCGCGCTCCACCACGCCATCGAGATTGTCCCAGTGGTTGAGGACGCGCAGCTTCACGCGGGGGGCGGAGGTGAGGTCGCCGGTGGCGCCGGTCGCGCGCTGGCGGATCAGCGCGAACGCGCCGTAGAGTACGCCGCGGTCGGTGTTGCCGGTGACGAGGGTGACCGGGCGACCGTTCAGCCGGACGGCGCGAATGAGATAGCCTTCGTCCCCCAGCGTCGCGGTCGGCAGCTTCAGGTCGGCGACCTCATCCGTCTTTGCCAGCACGATCGCACCGGCCCGGGCGGGAAGCGCGCGGCGAAGCTCCGCGGCGGCGACGCGCAGCATGGGGGTGTCGCCGCGTACCGAGACGCTGTCCGGCGCGATCGTCGTCGCAGGATATCGCATCCACAGGTCGTAACCATCTTCGGCCAGTGCGGGCGCGGCACCCGCCGACAACAACCCGGCGATCAGCACGATGCGTGCGAAAAGCGTCATCATCCTCGTCCCATTGCGCGGGCGGCGCCGTTGACAGCGCCGCCTCCTGTCGTTCATGGTAACGCTATCACAGTGATGGCATCGCAAGCAATGCCGCGTCTGCATCCGGGAGAGAGCCTGACATGACCCCCGCCGCCACGACCCTTGCCCGCCGCGACCTGTTGCGCTGGAGCGCGGGCGTTTCGCTGGCCAGCCTGATGCCCGCCGCCGTACGTGCTGCCGTCGCCGATCGCCCGTTGTACCGTGACGCACGCGCGCCCGTCGACCTGCGCGTCCGCGACCTGATCGGGCGGATGACGCTGGACGAGAAGGTCGCGCAGCTGATTACGCTGTCGACCAGCAAGCGCGACGTGATGAACGCCGACCGCGCCTTCGATCCGGTGATGGCGAGCACGGCATATCCCCACGGCATCGGCCAGATCGCCCGGCCGTCCGATCGCGGCGGTGCGGCGACGGCGAACAACACGGGCGCCGATGTTACCGGTCGCTGGCGGAAGCCGGCGGATACGATCGCCTTCGTCAATGCCGGGCAAGCCTGGGCACGGACGACGCGGCTGGGCATTCCGATCCTGTACCACGAGGAGTCGCTGCACGGGTACATGGCGCCCGAGGCGACCAGCTTTCCGCAGGCGATCGCGCTGGCGGGCAGCTTCGACCGCGACCTGATGACGCGCGTGCAGGCGGTGATCGGGCGCGAGGTGCGCGCGCACGGCACCGTGCTGGCGCTGTCGCCCGTCGTCGACATCGCGCGCGACCCGCGCTGGGGCCGGATCGAGGAGACGTTCGGCGAGGACCCGTATCTGTGCGGCGAGATGGGTGTGGCCGCCGTCCTCGGCCTCCAGGGTCCGAGCAAGACGCTGGCGCGGGACAAGGTCTTCGCGACACTGAAGCACATGACCGGGCACGGCCAGCCGCTGGCGGGCAACAATGTCGCGCCGGCGCCGCTGGGCGAGCGGGAGTTGCGCGAGAGCTTCTTCCCGCCGTTCCGCGCGGTGGTGGAGCGGACCGGCATCGGCGCGGTGATGCCGTCCTATAACGAGATCGACGGCGTGCCGAGTCACGCCAATCATTGGCTGCTGGGCACGGTGTTGCGCGGCGAATGGGGGTTCGACGGGGCGGTGGTCAGCGACTATGCCGCGATCCAGGAACTGGCGAGCTTCCACCGCATCGCCCCCGGATTGCCGGGGGCGGCGGCGCTGGCGCTGAAGGCCGGCGTGGACAGCGACCTGCCGGACGGGGTCGCGTATCGCACGCTCGCCGATCAGGTGCGCAGCGGCGCGGTGCCGGTCGCGGCGGTGGATGCCGCCTGTCGGCGCATGTTGACGCTGAAGTTCCGCGCGGGGCTGTTCGAGGCGGAGCCGGTGAATGCACGCGCGGCGGCGGCGCTGACCGCCAACGCGGAGGCACGCGCGCTGGCACTGGAGGCGGCGCGGCGGTCGATCGCGCTGCTGGTCAATGACGGCGTGCTGCCGCTGACGGCGGGCGCGCACAAACGGGTGGCGGTGATCGGGCCGAACGCGGCGGTGACGCGGCTGGGTGGCTATTCCTCGATCCCACGCACCGAGGTGTCGCTGCTGGACGGCGTGCGCGCGCGCCTGAAGGGGAAGGCGGAGGTCGTGCATGCGCAGGGCGTGTTCATTACGCAGAGCGAGGATCGGTCCGCGAACGAGGTGCTGCTCGCCGACCCCGCGAAGAACCGCGCACTGATCGCGGAGGCGGTCGAGGTCGCGAAGACCGCCGACGTGATCCTGCTGGCCATCGGTGACACCGAACAGACCAGCCGCGAAGGCTATGCAAAGAACCATCTCGGCGACCGTACCGGGCTGGACCTGCTCGGCGAGCAGAATGCGCTGTTCGAGGCGATGAAGGCGACCGGCAAGCCCGTGGTGGTGGTGGCGATCAATGGCCGGCCGCCGTCATGGCCGACCGTCGTCGCGGGGGCGAACGCGCTGCTGGAATGCTGGTATGTCGGGCAGGAGGGCGGCACCGCGATGGCCGAGGCGCTGTTCGGCGATTTCAATCCGGGCGCGAAGCTGCCCGTCACCGTCGTGCGCGACGTCGGGCAGGTGCCGTTCTATTACAATCACAAGCCGTCGGCGCGGCGCGGATATTTGTTTGATGACGATAAACCCCTGTTCCCGTTTGGTTTCGGGCTGAGCTACACGCGGTTCGAGGTGGGCGCGCCGCGGCTGTCCGTGTCGAAAATCGGCAGCGGCGGCAGCGTCACCGTCGAGGTCGACGTCGCGAATGTCGGTGAGCGAACTGGCGACGAGGTCGTGCAGGTCTATGTCCGCGATCAGGTGTCGTCGGTGGCGCGACCGGTGAAGGAGCTGAAGGGCTTCGAGCGCGTGACGCTGACCCCCGGCGAGCGCCGGACGCTGCGCTTCGTATTGGGTCCGGAGGCGTTCCGGATGTGGGACATGGACATGCGCGAGGTGGTGGAGCCCGGTCTGTTCGACATCATGGCCGGTCCGAACAGCCGCGACCTGAAGACCGCGACGCTCGAGATCGCCTGAGCGGCCTCATATATCGCGTCGGATTGGTAAGCAGATGTCAGGAATGCTGTCTGTCGATGTGGTCTGGCCATTTCCAAGGAACTGCTGATAGTGTGTGGCCGACGCTCCATCATGGGGCCGTGAGGATCATGGCATGACCCGCCCGCTCGTTCTGCATCCCGACCGCCTGTTCCCCGCCGACCCGGGTATGCGTGCGATCGCCCGGTCGCTGTACGCCCGGATCAAGGATCTGCCGATCGTCAGTCCGCACGGTCACACCGATCCGGCATGGTTCGCGCGAAACGAGCCGTTCAGCGATCCGGCCAATCTGCTGATCGTGCCCGACCATTATGCATTTCGCATGCTGATGAGCCAGGGCGTTCCGCTGGAAGCGCTCGGGGTTCCCAGCGTCGACGGCAGTCCCGTCGAGACCGATCCGCGCGCGATCTGGCGGGTGTTCGCGGACCATTACCACCTGTTCCGGGGTACGCCGTCGCGACTGTGGCTCGACTGGGTCTTTGCGGAGGCGTTCGGGATCGACGTACAACTGGAGCCGTCCACGGCCGACCATTATTACGACACGATCGACACGGCGCTGAAGACCGACGCGTTCCGCCCGCGTGCGCTATACGAACGGTTCGGCATCGAAGTGATCGCCACGACCGAAAGCCCGCTCGATCCGCTGGAGCATCACGCCGCCATCCGGGCGAGCGGCTGGCACGGGCGGGTCGTCACGGCCTATCGCCCCGACCCGGTCGTCGATCCGGACACGCCGGGTTTCGCGGACAACGTCCGCCGCTTCGGCGAAACGGCGGGTGTCGCGGTGGCGGATTATGCCGGTTATCTTGCCGCGCACCGCTTTCACCGGGCACGGTTCCGCGAGGCGGGAGCGACATCGACCGATCACGGTCATCCGTCCGCCGCGACGGCGGACCTGCCGCCGGACGAGGCGGCGTCGCTGTACCTGCGTGTCCTTGCCGACCCGACGCCGGCGGAGGCGGAACTGTTCCGTGCGCAGATGCTGACGGAAATGGCCGGGATGTCGGTCGAGGACGGGATGGTGATGCAGCTCCACCCTGCCGTGTTCCGCAGTCACAACAAGGATGTCTTCGCCCGTTTCGGGCGCGACAAGGGCGGTGACATCCCGCTGCCGGGGGAGTTCGTTCGCAGTTTGAAACCGCTGCTCGACCGGTTCGGCAACGATCCGCGGCTGACGCTGATCCTGTTCACCCTCGACGAGGATACGTACAGCCGCGAACTCGCACCGCTGGCGGGGCACTATCCGGCGTTGAAGCTCGGGCCTCCGTGGTGGTTCCACGACTCGCCGGAAGGGATGCGCCGGTTCCGCGAGCGGGCGACGGAAACCGCCGGCTTCTACAACACGGTCGGGTTCAACGACGATACGCGTGCATTCCTGTCGATCCCGGCCCGCCACGACGTCGCGCGCCGGATCGATTGCGCGTGGCTGGCGCAACTCGTCGCGGATCATCGGCTCGACGAGGACGAGGCGCACGAACTGGCGCACGCGTTGACGTACGATCTGGCGAAGGCGGCCTACAAGCTGTGAGGTTGTCCACATCCGTCCTGCCGGACGGCGCCGCCGTACCGACCTACGACCGGTCGCAGGTCCGGCGCGGCGTCGTGCATCTGGGCATCGGCGCGTTCCACCGCGCGCATCAGGCAACGATCTTCGAGGCGGCACTGGCGGCGGGCGATCTGCGATGGGGCGTCGTCGGCGTCTCCCTGCGGTCCCCGGCGGTGCGCGACCAGATGCGGCCGCAGGACGGGCTGTACACGGTGGTGGTGCGAGACGACGACGCAGCGCAGGTGCAGGTGATCGGCGCGGTGCTGGACGTGCTGGTCGCACCCGAGAACCCCAAAGCGGTCGTGGCAGGCATCGGCGCGCCGGACACGCACCTCGTGACGCTGACGGTGACGGAGAAGGGTTACAAGCTGGATCGTGCCAGCGGATCGCTCGACCGGACCGACGCGGACGTGACCCGCGATCTGGCGTCGCTCGACGCGCCACGCACGGTGCCGGGGCTGATCGCGGCCGGGCTCGCCGTGCGGCGGGCGGCGGGGATCGCGGCGATCACGGTCCTGTCGTGCGACAATCTTCCGCACAACGGGGCGCTGCTGCGAGCGGGTGTGCTGGAGATCGCGCGCGCGCACGATCCGGCGCTGGCGGACTGGATTGCGACGAACGTGGCGTTTCCTGCGACGATGGTCGACCGGATCGTCCCGGCGACGACCGACGACGATATCATAAAGCTGACGGAGCGCATCGGCGTCGAGGATCGCGCGATGGTGAAGACCGAGCCGTTCCTGCAATGGGTGGTCGAGGACCGGTTTTCCGGACCGCGACCCGACTTGGCTCGGTTCGGCGTGCAACTGACCGACGCGGTGGGGCCGTGGGAGGACGCAAAGCTGCGGCTGCTCAACGGTGCCCATTCGGGCATCGCCTATCTCGGCGGGCTGGCAGGCGATGATTTCGTGCACGAATTCGTCGCACGGCCAGAGGGGCGGGCGTTCGTCGATGCGTTGTGGAATGAATCCGCCGCTACGCTGACTCCGCCGGCGGGGCTGGACGTGGCGTCCTATCGCGAACAGTTGATGGCGCGCTTCGCCAATTCGGCGCTCCAGCATCGCACCCGCCAGATCGCGGCGGACGGGTCGCAGAAGCTGCCGCAGCGGCTGATCGCGCCGATCCGCGAGCGACGTGAGCGGGGCTTGCCGGTGGATGCGCTCGCTCTCGCGGTGGCGGCATGGATGCGGTGGCAGGCGGGCACGACGGATGCCGGCGACCGGTTCGTCGTCGACGATCCCATCGCCGATCGACTGGCATCGGCGCGAGGAGTGGACGCCTTGCTGGCCGCGATCGGTGCCGACGATATCGACGCCACGGCGCGCGGAACGATCGCGGCGCATCTCCACCTCCTTCAGACCAGCGGCGCCCGGGCCGCGGTCGCCAGCCTGGGAACTCAACGATGATCCGCCGCGCCCTGCTTCTGGCTACCCTGATTTCCGCGCCGGCGCTCGCCGACCCGCCCTCGCTGCGCAAGCAGGGAACGGCGACCCAGCTGATCGTCAACGGCCAGCCCATGCTCGTCATCGGTGGCGAACTGAGCAATTCCGCCGCGTCGAGTGCGACTTACATGGCTCCGCACTGGGCGAAGCTGAAGGCGATGCATCTCAATACCGTGCTGGCGCCGGTGTCGTGGGAACTGATCGAGCCGGTCGAGGGCCGCTACGACTGGTCGTCGGTCGATGCGATGCTGAAGGCGGCGCGGGCCAACGACCTGAAGATCGTCGTGCTGTGGTTCGGGGCGTGGAAGAATTCGATGTCCACCTATGTCCCGGCGTGGGTGAAGCGCGATCAGACCCGGTTTCCGCGAGCGGGTTTGCCGAACGGGCAGGGCGTGGAGATCCTCTCGACCTTCGGCGCCGAGACGCTGGCGGCGGACCAGAAGGCGTTCGCGGCGCTGATGGCGCATCTGAAGACCGTGGACGACCGCGACAACACCGTGGTCATGACCCAGGTGGAGAACGAGATCGGCATGCTGCCGGTCGCACGCGATTACAGCCCGGTCGCCAATGCCGCCTTCGCACAGCCGGTGCCGCGCGAGCTGGTCGATTATCTGGTCGCCCACAAGGATGGGCTGGTGCCCGAAATGCGGGCGATGTGGCTGGATCGCGGGGCGAAGACGGCGGGAAGCTGGACCGAACTGTTCGGCGAGGGCGATGCCGGGGCGGAGGTGTTCGCGGCATGGCACTATGCGCGGTTCGCCGATGCCCTGACGCGGGCGGGCAAGGCGGCGTACCCGATGCCGATGTACGTCAACGTGGCGCTCAACCGCCCGGGCCGTGCGCCCGGCGAGTATCCGGCGGGGGGGCCGTTGCCGCATCTGATCGACGTGTGGAAAGCGGGCGCGCCGAGCATCGACCTGATCGCCCCGGACATCTATTTCCCGAACTTCGTCGACATCGTCAATCGGTACACTCGGCGCGACAATCCGCTGTTCGTGCCCGAAGCCAACAATGCCGATCACCCGACCGTCGCCGCCAACGCCTTCTATGCCTTCGGACAACTGGACGCGATCGGCTTCGGGCCGTTCTCGATCGATTCGATCGACGCCGAGCCGGGGAAGCTCAAGGATGCGTACGGCGTGTTGCAGCAGCTTCGTCCGCACATCCTGGCGGCGCAGGGGACGGGCCGGATGGCAGGTTTCAAACCGCGGCAACTGTACGACGACACGATCGTCTATGAGCCGCAGACGCGCGAGATCGGCGGCTATCGCTTCACCATCGCCTTCGCCGACATCCAGCGCCCGGTCACGTCGCCCGACATCGCCACCGCGGGCGGCATGATCATCCAGATCGGGCCGGAAGAGTATCTGATCGCGGGGCAGGGGATCACGGTCACGTTCAAGCCGGTCGGCGACGGCCCGGCCTCCGCCGGTATCGACAGCGCGTACGAGGGGGTGTTCGATGCGGGCGGAGGCTGGGTGCCGGGCCGGCTGCTCAACGGCGATCAGACCCATCAGGGACGCCATATCCGGCTGGGTGCGGGCGACTGGCAGATCCAGCGGGTGAAGCTGTACCGCTACCGCTGACGAGCATGCGCCTTGACGCCTAGCGAGCGGCCCGATAACCCTGCTCGTGATAGCGCTATCAGCGCAACGCGTCCGCCATCGTAGTGGGCGATGAGGGAGGAGGACGTCGTGAATCGCATCGCATGCCGTCCGTCCGTTCGCCTTACCGGTAGTCCCGTTTTCCGACCGACCGGTTCGGGCAGCCAGCGTTTCCCTCTTCGCGAATGGCGTGAGCCGACGGCACCGGTCTTTGTCGATAGCGCATGTTATATTTGCGTCACCGGCCCGCTTGCCCCGTCGCCGCGATTGGCATAATTGTCTGACTATATCTGTGTTCGTATTTCTGACCCGGAGCTCGTAACGATGTCCGATACCACCGCCCCGAAGCTCCGCAGCAGCGCGTGGTTCGATAATCCCGCCAACATCGACATGACCGCGCTGTATCTGGAGCGGTATCTGAACTTCGGCCTGTCGCTGGACGAGTTGCGGTCCGGCCGGCCAATCATCGGTATCGCGCAGTCGGGCAGCGACCTGTCGCCGTGCAACCGCCACCATCTGGTGCTGGCGGAGCGCGTGCGCGAAGGCGTCCGCGAGATGGGCGGCATCGTGCTCGAATTCCCCGTCCACCCGATCCAGGAGACGGGCAAGCGCCCGACCGCCGGGCTCGACCGCAATCTGGCCTATCTGGGGCTGGTCGAGGTGCTGTACGGCTATCCGCTCGACGCGGTGGTGCTGACGATCGGTTGCGACAAGACGACGCCGGCGATGCTGATGGCCGCCGCGACGGTGAACATCCCGGCGATCGCGCTGTCGGTGGGGCCGATGCTCAACGGCTGGCACAAGGGCGAGCGCACCGGATCGGGCACGATCGTGTGGAAGGCGCGGCAGATGCTGGCGGCGGGCGAGATCGACGATGCGGAGTTCATCCGCCTCGTCGCGTCGTCGGCACCGTCGACGGGCTATTGCAACACGATGGGCACCGCGACGACGATGAACTCGCTGGCCGAGGCGCTGGGTATGTCGCTGCCCGGTTCGGCGGCGATCCCGGCCCCGTATCGCGACCGTCAGGAGGTGGCGTACCACACCGGCCGGCGCATCGTGGAGATGGTGCAGGAGGACCTGAAGCCGTCCGACATCCTGACCAAGGAGGCGTTCCACAACGCGATCCGCGTCAATTCCGCGATCGGCGGATCGACCAACGCGCCGATCCACCTGTGCGCGATCGCGCGCCACATCGGCGTCGACCTGCCGATCACCGACTGGCAGGAGCAGGGGCTGGACGTGCCGCTGCTCGTCAACCTGCAACCGGCGGGCGAGTATCTGGGCGAGGATTACTACCGCGCCGGCGGCGTGCCCGCGGTGGTCAACCAGCTGATGGGTCAGGGGCTGATCCACGAAGGCGCGATGACCGTCAACGGCAAGACGATGGGCGACAATTGCCGCGGCGTCGCGATCGAGGACGAGAAGGTGATCCGCCCGTTCGACCAGCCGCTGAAGGAGGCGGCGGGCTTCGTCGTGCTGTCCGGCAACCTGTTCGACAGCGCGGTGATGAAGACCAGCGTCATCAGCCCGGAATTCCGCGAGCGCTATCTGTCGAAGCCGGGCGATCTCGACGCGTTCGAGGGACCGGTCGTGGTGTTCGACGGGCCGGAGGATTATCACCACCGCATCGACGATCCGGCGACGGGCATCACCGCGGAGACGCTGCTCATCATGCGCGGCGCCGGCCCGGTCGGTTATCCCGGTGCCGCGGAGGTCGTGAACATGCGGCCGCCCGCGCACCTCATCATGGACGGCGTCCACGCGCTGCCGTGCATCGGCGACGGTCGTCAGTCGGGGACGTCGGGTTCGCCGTCGATCCTGAACGCCAGCCCGGAAGCGGCGGCGGGCGGAACGCTGGCGCTGCTGCGCACGGGTGACCGGGTGCGGATCGACCTGAAGACGGGCAGCGCCGACGTACTGCTGTCCGACGCCGAGATCGCCGACCGTCGTGCCGCGCTCGCGGCGGAGGGCGGGTTCAAATATCCCGCCTCGCAGACGCCGTGGCAGGAGATTCAGCGTGCGACGGTGGGCCAGCTGGGCACCGGCGCGATTTTGGAGGGCGCGGAAGCCTATCAGCGGATCGCACAGACGATGGGGCTGCCGCGGGATAACCACTGAGGGTTTGCGCCACGAGCGGGATGGCCACAGGCCAACCCGCTCGTGCGTGCTCACCCCCGTACCAACAACCGGGCGCTGCCGATCTCCACGACCGGCACTTCCCACGGATGCGCGGCCATGATCCGGGCCAGTGCCGTGTCGACCGCCTCGGCCGGCGCATTCGCCGCGATATAGGTCGTCAGCACGATGGTCGGTGACAACGCGACCGCACCGGCGGTGCCGCTGGTCGGGTTCGCGTCGTCGGTCGGGCGGAAGCTCTCCCACCCCGGCGCGATCTCGACCACGTTCCGGTAGATGCCGAAGTCGCCGAGCGGGCCGTCGTCGCGCAGGATCGCGAGCATCGCGCCGAGGACCGGATCGGCGTCCATCGCCGCCGCGTCGCCCGCAATGGCCGCAGCGAGCGTCGCTGCCTGCACCGGACAGAAGATGCGGATCGTCGTCACGGCGCGCGAGGTGGTGGTCATCGGCCCATTCCTGTGGAAAGTCGGTGACGATAGCCGCCGTCGCCCGGCGGCACCACCGGGAGAACCTCCATGCCGAACCCCATCCGCGTCGCGCTGATCGGCTATGGCTATGTCGGCAAGACGTTCCATGCCCCGCTGATCCAGGCGACGCCGGGGCTGGAGCTGGTCGCGGTGGCGTCGAGCGATGCGGCGAAGGTGCATGCCGACTGGCCGGACGTCAGGGTGGACGGCGACCCGGTTGCACTGGCGACGAGCGAGAGTGTCGATCTGGTCGTGATCGCGTCGCCCAATGACAGCCATGCGCCGCTGGCGCTGGCCGCGCTGAGGGCGGGGCGGCATGTCGTGGTCGACAAGCCCTTCACGCTGGACCTTACCGAAGCGCGCGCGGTGATCGCGGCGGCGCGCGATGCCGATCGGCTGGTGTCGGTGTATCACAACCGCCGTTGGGACAGCGATTTCCTGACCGTGCGGCAGGCGATCGAGGACGGGCGGGTGGGTGAGGTGGCGCATCTCGAATCGCACATCGACCGGTTCCGCCCGGTCGTCCGCGACCGCTGGCGCGAGCGGAATGGGCCGGGCGGTGGGCTGTGGTACGATCTGGGGCCGCATCTGGCGGATCAGGCGCTGTGCCTGTTCGGTCCGCCGGAGCGGGTGCACGCCAATCTGGGGACGTTGCGCCGCGGCGCGCAGGTCGACGACTGGGCGCATGTCGTGCTCGATTATCCGACGCGGCGCGTGGTGCTGCATGCGGGCATGCTGGTCGCGGGGGGCACGCATCGGTTCGTGGTGCATGGCAGCGGGGGCACACTGGTGAAGCCGTCGATCGACCGGCAGGAGGCGCAGCTGATCGAGGGGATGACGCCGGGTGCGCCGGGCTGGGGCGAGGACCCGGACCCGCTGCTGGTCTATGACGGCAGCGGTGGCGCGCCGCGGGTGGTGCCGGCGATCGCGGGCGATCAGCGGCGCTTCTACGCAGGTTTGGCGGCGGCGCTGACGGCGGGCGCACCGAACCCCGTACCGCCAGGCGAGGCGCTGGCGGTGATGGCGGTGGTCGAGGCGGCGGCGGAGGCGGCGCGGACGGGGTGTGCGGTGGTGCCGGACTTCGCGGGGGCGTTTTGACGCGTTTCGGCCTTCACGGTTTGAAGGTTGGCGAGCGACCGGCAATTCACCCGTCATTGCGAGCGTAGCGAAGCAATCCAGGGCCGACCTCCACGCTCTGGATTGCTTCGCTACGCTCGCAATGACGGCGGTTAAAGCGTCGCTATGCCGCGGTCACCCGGCCGCTGCGGTCGAGCTTGCCCCAGCCGACGGAGGGGCCGCGCATCGCCTGCACGATGGCCTTGCAGACGACATAGTACATGATCTGGCGATAGCCGATGCGTTGCGGGATCAGCAGCCAGAGCAGGCGCCACTTCTCCCGCCGTTCCAGCGCGAAGGCGATGAACGCCGCCAGCAAATCGATCGCGGTGAAGATCAGCCAATAGGTCAGCATCGTGAACACGTCGGTCTGCGTCTGTGCCCAGCCATGCGCGGCGACGCGGGTCCAGGTGCCGATGACGCTGAGGATCAGCGCGAGATCGATGATCGGGCTGATCGCGGCCAGCACGACCTGGAACAGGATCGCCTGCGGCAGGCCGACGTGGGCAAGACCTTTCGGGTGGCCTTCACGGATGACCCGCCCGTGTTTCCACAAACATTGCAGCGTGCCGAACGCCCAGCGGAAGCGCTGCTTGGCAAGGCCGCGAATGTTTTCCGGCGCTTCGGTCCAGGCGACGGCGTACTGGTCGTAATGGACGCGCCAGCCGGCGCGCTGGATGGCGATCGTCAGGTCCTGATCCTCCGCCAGCGTATCCGTCGGATAGCCGCCGACCTGACGCAGCGTTGCGACCCGCCATGCGCCGACGGCGCCGGGCACGACGGTCATCGCGTCGAGCCGCGCCAGCGCGCGCCGTTCCAGATTCTGCGCGGTGATATATTCCAGCGCCTGCCAGCGGGTGATGAGGTTGACCCGGTTGCCGACCTTGGCGTTGCCCGCGACCGCACCCAGCTTCGGATCGACGAACCAGCGGGCGAGGCGGGCGATCGTCGTTTCCTCGAACTGGGTATCCGCGTCGAGCGCGATGACGATGTCGCTCGTCACTTCCAGCAAGGCGGTGTTGAGCGCGCGCGCCTTGCCGCCGTTCGCCAGCGTCATCAGGCGGACGCGCGGTTCGTCGGCGAACGCCTCGGCGACGACGGCGCTGGTACGGTCGCTGGAGCCGTCGTCGATCACGACGATCTTCACGGCCACGTCGCGGCTGTCGAGCACGCGGCGCACCGCCCGCTCGATCACGCGTTCCTCGTTGAAGGCGGGGATCAGCACGGTGACTTCGGTGGCGGGATCGATCGCCGGGAATACCGTCTGCGCCTCGCGCCGCGCCTGGATCAGGGCGAGCAGGGACAAGGCGAGTGCGCGCAGGATACCAAGCGTGATCGCGACCGCGAACAGCCATTTGATCGCTACCGTCAGCCCGCCGAGCGTCAGGAACAGGCCCAGGTCGGCGCGCGCGGCCCAGCGGTCGCCGGACGAGATCGGCGGGTTGACCATGTCGCGGGGCAGGCCGGCGAGCTCCGACACCGGCACGAACCGGTACCCCTTGGCGCGCAGCCGATCGATCAGCACGGGCAGTGCCGCGACGGTCTGGGCGCGGTCGCCGCCGGCGTCGTGAAGCAGGACGATGTTGCCGCTGCGCTCCGCGTCGCCGGCTTCGACGCCGGCCACGGTGCGATCGACGATCGCCTGCGCGCCGGGACGCATCCAGTCGTCGGGATCGACGTGCAGGCCGACCGACAGGTATCCACGCTGTTGCGCGGCATAGGCGGGGCCGATTTCGTCGGCGGTACTCGGCTCGGCGTCCCCGAAATAGGGCGCGCGGAACAGGCGCAGCGAGCGGCCGGTGAACGCCTGGAACAGCCGCTGCGTCGCGTTCAGTTCCAGCATCGTCGTGTCGTCCGACGTGGTCGCCAGATTGGGGTGGGTGTAGGTGTGGTTGCCGACCTCATGCCCTTCCGCGATCAGCCGCTGGAGCAGGCCGCGCTGCGTCAGTCCATTGTCGCCGATGATGAAGAAGGTGGCGGGGACGTGCTTCGCCTTCAGCACGTCGAGGATCTGCGGCGTCCATTTTGGATCGGGACCGTCGTCGAACGTCAGTGCGACCAGGCCGGGGCGGTAACCGGTCCGCTGCACCGTCCAGGGGGACGGGAGCTGCGAGAACACGACGTCGCTGAGCTCGCCCTTGGCATCGACGGTGACCTTGCGATGGCCGGCGACGGGGGGATCGCCGATGCGCAGGACCTCACCGGTCCCCTCGATATCGACATCGGTACCCGCCGGGATTTCGTCGATGACGTTGGCGGGCGGCAGCTTGCGGTGATTGCGGCCGAAGAAGCGCCACAGCGACGGGTCTTCGCTCCCCAGCCGCCACAGCGCCAGCGACTGGATGCCGGCTTTCCGCAGCCAGTCGATCTGGTGATAGGCGGAGGCGGCGTCGGCGAGCCAGACCTCATGCCGCTCACCATCCTCGTCATAGGCGAAGGCGCTGTTGCCGCTCGCCCGGTCGTAGCGGGGAACGACGTCGGATTCCTTGGCGGCCAGCCACGCCTCGTCGACGGCCAGCGCGTCCGTGCCGCCCTTGTGCCAGTCATAGGCGTAGGACGCGACGGCGACGACGAGGTGACCGACCGGCACGTCGCGGGCGGCGCGGGCGACGACGTTCTCGAACCATTCCTGCGACGCGATCGGGCCGGGGGTGCCGCCGGCATAATGTTCGTCATAGGCCATCAGGAACAGCTTGTCGGCGACCTTGGCATAGGCGGCGAGGTCCCAGGCGGGATCGGCGGCGGGCACGGCGATCGACACGACCCAGTTGCGCGGGGCGAAGCGGGCACGCGCCTCCGTCAGGAATCGGCGATAATAGGGATGAACGGTGTCGGGCAGGCTTTCGAAGTCGAAGAACACGCCGTCCGCATGCGTCTGCACCAGCAGCGCCTCGATCCGGTCGAGCGCCGCCTTGCGCGCGGTCGGGTCGCGCATCAGCGCCGCCGCGCCCGCACCGTCCCACTCGCCGTTCAGCGCGTTCTGGACCATCGGCAGCACTTTGGGTCTGCGCGCAGCCCCGGCGATGATGGCGCGTCCGCGAGCGTCGGGGAACAGCGTCACCTGATGCTGCGGGCCCGTGATCGACAGCCAGCCGGGCACGAGCCAGTCGAGTTGGCTGATATTGCGCTGGAGCGAGGCGGCGCTGGCATCGTCCCACGGCGCGTGAAAGGCAACCGCCAGCGGCGGGCTGACGGCGGGACCGGTGCGGAACAGGCGCTTGCCGGCATGAACGGTGTGACGCAGCGTCTGGCGACCCTGCGCGACCAGCCGCTCCGCCCCGCTGGGCTTGCGCAACTGCGCGCGCTCCGCGTGGAACGGCAGCGCGGATTGCGGCACCACGTCGAGCACCGTCGCGGCGAACGCCGCCACCGCGAGCACGAGCAGCAGCGCGAATGCCAGCGCCGCCACCAGAAAGCGGCGCCGTCGCCGTCCCGTGGCATCGTAGAAGACCGGGTTTTCCGACATGTTCGCTCCCTGATCCCGCGCTATTGCAAGAAAAAGGATACTGCCAAGTTAACTATCTTTCACGTCGCCTCCAGCCCGAGCCAGGCGCGTGGCCGAGCCGGCAGGATGCGGTCGATCAGCAGAACGAGCAGCAGCGACGCGCCGAACAGCGGTAGCATCACGGCCAGCAGCGCCACCATCGCGGCGAAGCTCCACGCCAGCGCCGGGCGTACCGCGACTTTCGGAGCGCCCAGCGTCCCCGGCGCGCGGCGTCGCCACCACAGCATGACGCTGCTGATCGACAGCAGCAACAGCATCAGCGCGGTGACGAGGTTCACGAGCAGGTTGATCCAGCCGAACGCCTGCCCCTCGTGGATCGCCACGCCCCAGCCGACGAGGCGATCAACCAATGGCCGCTGCGTGAACTCTTCGCGGGTCAGGATGTCACCTTCGGTGTCGAGCGTCAGGTCGGCGCGGAGCGGGCGGTTCGCGGCGTTCGATTTCGCCGTCCACGACTGCCCGGCCTGCGCGGGCGGCGCGATCAGGACCGGCGCGGCGAGATCGAGCGGTCGGATCGTTGCGACCACGCGGTCGAGCGGCGCGAGGGGGACGGACGCGGGCTTCGGCATCGTCATGCCCGCCATGTCGGCCATCCCGTCGTGTCCGCTGTGGCTGGAGGACCAGTCCTGCTTCACCGGCTGCCCCTCCGCCACGTGCCGCGCCATCTTCAGATACGCGCCCCAGCTTGCCGCCCAGGGCAGGCCCGACACCAGCAGGAACAGCGCCGCCGCCGACACCCAGAACCCCGTCACGGCGTGCAGGTCGCGCCAGAACCGGCGGCCGCCGGTGCGCAGGCGGGGGTAGACCACACCGGCGAGGCCCTGCCCCCGCGGCCACCACAGGAACAGACCCGACACCAGCATGACGATCGCCCAGGATGCGGCGAGTTCGACGACGTAGGACCCGACCGGACCCGCCAGCAGCTCGCCATGCAGTCGCGACAGGATCTTCATCGGGCGGCGATCCTCCCGCCCGACCTTCAGCACCGTGAGCGTCGCCGGATCGACATAGACACGCTGCGTCAGGTCGCCGTCGCTGACCAGCACCTGCACCGCCTGCGTCGGGGTCGCGGGCAATTCGTACTGCGACAGCGTACCGCCCGGTACCGCCTTCAGCGCGGCGGCGACTTCGGCGGCCGGGCCGGCGCGCGGGCCGGGTTGCGCGACGGTGGCATAGGGGCGGTCGAGCCACGCCTCGATCTGCGGCTTTAACAGGTACACGCCGCCGGTCAGCGACAGCCACAGGATGAACGGGATGCAGAACAGCCCGGCATAGAAGTGCCAGCGCCAGACGGTCGGATAGCGGGGCCAGGCGCGCTTCACTGGAAGCGCGCCCTGATGCCCGCGAACCACGTCCGCGGCTGACCGGCATACAGCGCGCCGCCGACGTTGCGCAGCACCGCCGCGCTGTTCTCCACACCCGCCGCCGACAGGCTGTCGGACACGATGCCGGCGGACCCGACATAGGTCTTGTCGGCGACGTTCTGGACCGAGACGAAGTAGCTCAAGCGCCGCCACGCGCCGTCGCCGGGCGGCGGGTCGTAATGGAGGTTGAGGTTGACGAGCGCATAGCCCGGCACGCGCAGCCGGTTGCCGTTGTCGAGCCAGTAGCGGCTGCGGACGGTCGTCTCCATGAACCCGCCGAGCCCCGCCGCCGGCCCGGTCGGCTGGTCGTACCCAAGCCGCACATTGCCGAAATGCGGAACCACGCCGGGGATCGCATTGCCGCGCCGGTCGATCGTGCGCGAGACGGTGCCGGTGGTCAGCCGCTCCTGAAAATCGCGATAGGTCTGGTCGGTATAGCCATAGCTCGCCAGCGCACGCAGGCCCGCGACAGGTCGCCAGTCGAGACCGAGTTCGACGCCGCGGTGGACCGAGCGCGGTACGTTCGACGTGTAGGCGAGCAGGTTCACGCCCGCCGACTGGCTGACCAGTTCGTTGCGGAACCACTCCTGATACACCGTCGCTTCCGCGGTCAGCGTGCCGCCCAGCGCCACCGTCGCGCCGAGATCGACGCCGGTGTTGCGCTGGCTTTTCAGCGCGCGGTTGTCGCCGGGAATGCCCGCTTGCGTGACGAACAGGCCGCCCGCCTGCGGGATGCCGTAACCCTTCGCGACGCGGGCGTGGAGCGTCAGCGGGTCGATCGCGCGCCAGCGCAGCGAGGCTTCGGGCGCGAGATTGTCGAAGCGGCGCTGGGCCGGGATGACGGTGACGATGCGCGTGGAGTTCAGCGGATAGGTGAAGCCGGTCTGTACGACGTCGATCCACGACCGTTCCGCGCCGACGCCCGCCACCGCCAGCAATCGCGGCGTCAGCGCTGTTTCGCCGCGCGCGCGGATCGCGAGGTTGCGGACGTCGCCGACCACGAACTGTGTCGGTGCGCCGAACCCGTCGCGGCCCGCCGGGGTCTTGGCGAAGCTGTAGCTGCGGTTCTCCAGCGATCCGTAGGCGACCTGCACGAAGCCGGTCGTCTTGCCCGACCGGACGGTCAGGTCCGACGACAGTTGGTAGCTGTTGAGCGTGCCGCGGAACGGTGTCGCACTGGTCGGCTGGTACACGTCGCGGCGATCGAATGTGCCCTGCGTCCGCAACGTGGCGTGCGACGACAGATCATGTTCGTGGCGGACGCCGATGATCGTGCGCTTGTCGTCGCGGGCCAGATCGGCCTCCGCCGCGGTCTGCGCGATGCGGGGGCCGTTGCGACCGTTGACGAACACCTGGATCGTCGCGCAGCCGGGCGCGGCGGTGGCGGCACGCTCGCACCCCTGCTGATACGGGTTCGCCAGATATTGCGCGTAGGACAGCCGCGTCGACAGCCGGAACTCGCCCGTGTTGTGGATCAGCTTCACCGCGATGCGATCGTTGCCGTCGACAGCGAAGGTGCCGAGCGCGTTGATCGTGCCGGTGCGGTAATCGGTGTGTCCGGTCGAACCCTTGCCGCCGACGAGGCTGGCGAAGATGCTGTAGTCGTAACCCGGCCCGGCCTTGCCGAGCGTTGCATAGAGTTTGGCGTAGCCGTAGCGGCCGACGTCGCTGCCGACCTCCAGCCCGTCGACCTCCCGCCCGCTGCGGCTGCGGAAATTGACCGCGCCGCCGAGCGCGAAATTGCCGTAGCGCGCGGAGGAGGGACCGCGGACGATGTCGACCGCACCATAGGCATGCGGATCGGTCAGGTCGAAGCGGGCAAGACCGTCCGGCTGGGTGACCGGGAAATCGTCCTCGAACACCTGGATGTTGCGCGCGCCGAAGCTCTGGCGGGCGTTGGAGCCGCGGATCGAGACGCCGACATCGCGTGGGCCGTTACCCTGGATGAAGGCGACGCCGGGCGCGAGCTTGACGATGTCGCCGATCGTGGTGGCGGGGGTCAGCGCGATGTCGCGCGTGTCGATCGTGGTGACGGTCTGGCCGGCGATGCCGGTGGTCAGCGTCAGGGCGGTGCCGGTGACGATGATCTCGTCTGGCTGTTGCACGGGCGGGGGCGGCGGCGCGACTTGCGCGAGGACGGCGCACGGGACGCATGCGAGTGCGGCCGCGGCGACGCGCGGAGATGTTCGGGACATGACGATACCAGCTTGGCCCCGCGGCCGGGCCGCAGGGCGAGGAGACGGACGGGCTCAGGCGAGCGCCGGTGGTCCCCGGAGTGGCGGGCGCAGATGGCCATGTTCGCGGACCCGCAGCGGCACCACCCGGCGGATCGCCAGCGCCACGGCGTACGCGATCGCCGCGACCAGCAGCACCGCGTCGACCGACGCCATCGCCGGCGTCGACAGGTCGGCGAAGGCGCAGGCGCTGGCGGGCTTGGACGGTACCGGTGCGGTGTCGGCAGGGGTGCCGGAATGATGGTGCATGCCGGCCATCGGTGTCCTGGCGGCGGGCGCGGTGATCGTCACCGGCCCGGCACCGTCGCAGATGGCCAGCACGACGCTGCCCTGCGCGATCATCGGCATGTACCCGGCCGGCACCAGCAGCCGGAGCGCCAACGCCAGCGCCACCAGCAGGGCGGCGACAGCGCGATAGTCGCGGATCAGGCGGCGGACCGGGATCACGCGTGCCGTCTAGTCCCGGGGGCGGGGGGTGTCACCCTCAACCGCCGCCTCCTTTGATCTGGAGCAGCACGATCGACAATCATCGTCCGTCATGCCGGACCATCCCCGCATGACGGCGCGTATGTCGTTCAGAACCGGAAGCGGACGCCCAGCGAGTAGACGCGCTCGAGATAGACGACCTGACGCGGGAAGGCGTCGCCGTCGCTGCCGAATTCGCGGGTGCGCTTCAGCGGATTGCCGAGCAGATTGACGATGTCGAACGCCAGCGTGATGTTCGGAATCGGCGTGACCGTGGTCGAGAAATCGAGCTGTCCGCGACCCTTTTCGATGATCGCACCGGTGCGCGGTACGCCGTTCGCATCGACGTCGAGGTTCACGACGCCGTATTCGAACACGAAGTCGGAGCGGTAGTTATACGCCATGCGCGCCGAGAAGAACGGGCGCTCGTACAGCGCGACGAGGTTGCCCGACCATTTCGACACGCCGGTGAAGCGCTGCGGGCTTCCCGCGATATTGGCGGAGTTCGCGAGATCGGTCGGCAGGTCGCCCTTCGAGTCGACATAGGTTCCGTTGGCCTGAATGCCGAAACCCTTCGCCCAATCGGGGAGGCCGTCGATGTCGAGGAAGCTGGTGAACTGCAGCTCCGCACCCTGAAAGCGGGTGTTGCCCGTATTCTCCGGCAGGTTCAGGCGCGACGGACCGTAGCCGACATCCACGCCCTCCCGGTTGATGCGCGAGATGAAGCCGTTGGCGTCCCGGCGGAACACCGCCGCCGTCAGCGAACCGGAGCGCGAGAAATACCATTCCAGGCTGATGTCGTAATTGTCCGATGTCAGCGGGCGCAGATCGGGATTGCCGCCGGTGATGTTGCGCAGGTTGCTGTTGATGCACTGCGGCAGCGCCGGGTTCGCCTGACATTCCGGCGAGATCGTCGGCGGCGGGCCGACGGTCAGGGTCGGGTTGAGGTCGAAGAAGTTCGGGCGCGTGCGCGTCTGGTTGTAGTTCAGGCGCAGTTGCAGTTCCGGCGTGAACATCAGCCGTGCGCTGGCGTTGGGGAGATAGTCCGTATAGTCGTTCGACGCCGTCGTCGGCGAGAAGCTGGGCGTCGCGCCCGGCGTCGTCTCTTCCTGAACGAAGCCGCTGATCCGGGTCTTGGTCTTGACCGCCCGGAGGCCGATCAAACCGTCGACGGACATGGTCGGGCCGAGATCGAAGCCGTATTTGAGCTGCGCATAGGCGGCATACGCCTTTTCGTTGGCGACGAAATTCTCGGTCGGGTTGAACGCCGGCCGCCCTTCCGGTGCCTGGAAGAACGCGCGCAACTCAGGCAGATTGTCGCGGATGCTCGCCGACGAGATGCCCGCGAAGGTCCGCACCCCGAACGTATTGTCGAAGGTGAAGGCGGGACGCGTGTTCTGGACGGAGACGGGCAAGCCGGAGATCGGAATGCGCAGGTCGGGCACCGGCACGCCGTTGATCGTGTTGACGTAGGGCGCACCGCGGTCGCGCGTGGCATCGCGGTCGTTGTAGCGCGCGCCGAACTGGATGCGCTTCAGGAAACCGCTGTCGAATTCATACTGCACGTCGGCGCGGCTCTGGATGTCCTTGCCGCTGACGACTAGATATTCCTGAAACAGCCCGCGGGCGATGTAGTTCGACGGATCGGTGACGTCGAAGTTCCGGAAGGCGAAGGTCGGTCCGCCGTTCGTGCCCGGCGCATCGAACACGACGTCGCGGGTCGGCGAGCTCGCCATCGCATAGTCGATGTTGACGAGGTCGAATTTATACTTGCTGTTGGTGTAGGCGATGTCGCCCGAAATCTGGAGGTTGTCGCGCTTCCACACCGCGCCGCCGCCCGCCTGATACGTGTCGGTGTGGCCGTTGGCGGAGGTGTAGTAGCCGTCCGGCGCGGTCGCACCGACGACGGTCGCGCTCTGCGCCACGTTGGAACGCCCGGCCCGCGTCGTCACATTCTCCAGCCGGAAGTCGGGGCCGCCGAAGATCGGCACGAACATCCACTGGTTGGTGTCCTTGCCGCGATAGCCCTGGAACAGGCCGTCGACGTAGATTTCCAGCTCCGGCGTCGGCCGCCACTGGAACGCGGCGTTGGCGGACGGGCGGAAACGGTCGCCGTTGCTGGTGAAGCGACCCTGCGCATCGGGATAGCGGATGCCCGCGCCGACGCCCGGCGCATTTTCGGCGGTGGTGGTGCCGATCACGGTGGACTGTTCGCGCGTCGCGTCGAGATAGTTCAGCCCGACATAGGACGCGTTCACCAGCAGGCCCATCTCGCCGATGCCGGTGTCCCAACGGTCGCTGATCAGGATGTTGCCATTCCACGTGGTCCGGCCCGAATGCTCCCAGTTCACGCCGTTAAGCGAACCGGACACCTCGAACCCGTTGAAGTCGAACGGGCGACGACCGCGCACGTTGACCTGGCCGCCGATGCCGCCCTCGATCAGGTTGGCGGTACCGTTCTTGTAGACCTCCAGCGCGGCGACGGTGCCGGCGGGGAAGTCCTGGATGGCGACGAAGCGCCCTTCGGCGGTGAAGATCTCACGCCCGTTATAGGTGGTGCTGATGTCCGGCAGGCCGCGGATCTGGACACCCGCGGCTTCGCCCGCCCCGCGCGTGACCTGCACGCCCGAGATGCGGGCGAGGGCGGCGGAGGCGAAGGTGTCGGGCAGTTTGCCGATATCTTCCGCGACGACCGCATCAACGATGCCGTCGGAATTGCGCTTCAGTGCCTGCGCGGATTCGAGGCTGCGGCGGAGGCCGGTGACGACGATGTCGCCGCCCTCTTCCGGGGTTTCCTGCACCGCCGGCAGTGGCGCGGCGGTGTTCGCACTCTGATCCGACGGCGTTTCCGGCCGCGGCAGGTCGGCCGCACCGGATTGCGGCTGTGTCCTCGACGGTGACGCCGTCTGCGCCTGCGCCTGCGACAGGCTGGTCATGGCGGCCATTGCCGACATGCCCATCCACAACGCCATCTTCGCCTTCATCGCATCATCCCCCAAGCGGCTTCGGCGGCCTTCCGCTCGAAGTGAGTGATGCAATTATACCGCGCGTGTTGCCTCGCCTCAATGCATATATGTTGGAAAAATAAGACTTTTATCTTGATCGATGTGAATTAGCCGCTGCAATCCTTTGTCAGCTGCGCGGCCACCGCCTCGGCGATCTTGATGCCGTCCACGGCCGCCGACAGGATACCGCCGGCATATCCCGCGCCCTCTCCGGCAGGGTAGAGCCCCGCGGTGTTGACGCTCTGGAAGTCGTCGCCCCGCGTGATCCGGACGGGGGAGGAGGTGCGCGTCTCCACGCCCGTCATCACCGCGTCGGGATGGTCGTAGCCGGGGATCTGCTGCCCGAACGCCACCAGCGCCTCGCGCATCGCGGTGACGGCGAAATCGGGCAGGCACTCGGCGAGATCGGTCGGCGTCACGCCGGGCTTGTAGCTGGGAATGACGCTGCCGAGCGCCGTCGAGGGTCGCCCGGCAACGAAGTCGCCCAGCCGCTGCGCCGGGGCCCGGTAGTCGCCGCCGCCCGCCGCGAACGCGCGTTCCTCCCAATGGCGTTGCAGCGCGATACCGGCCAGCGGATCGCCCGGATAGTCGCGTGCCGGATCGATGCCGACGACGATGCCCGAATTGGCGTTGCGCTCGTTCCGCGAATATTGGCTCATGCCGTTGGTGGCGACCCGGCCGACCTCCGACGTGGCGGCGACGACGGTGCCGCCGGGGCACATGCAGAAGCTGTAGACGGTGCGCCCGTTCTTGCAGTGGTGCGACAGGCTGTAGGCCGCGGCGCCGAGATCGGGGTGACCGGCGCAGGGGCCGAAGCGCGCCTCGTCGATCCAGCTTTGCGGATGTTCGATGCGGACGCCGATCGAAAAAGGCTTGGCCTCCATATGCACGTCGTGGCGGTGGAGCATCGCGAAGGTGTCGCGCGCGCTGTGACCGACCGCGAACACGACCGGTCCGGCGTCGATATGCTCGCCGGTGTGGAAGGTCAGCCCGGTCAGGCGGCGGGTGCCGTCCGCGTCCTCCGCGATGTCGACATCCTCGACGCGGGTGCCGAAGCGGTATTCGCCGCCCAGCTTCTCGACCGTCTCGCGCATGCTTTCGACCATCGTGACAAGGCGGAACGTGCCGATATGCGGGTGCGCCTCGGTCAGGATTTCGGGCGGTGCGCCGGCCTTGACGAACTCGGTCAGAACCTTGCGGCCGAGATGGCGCGGGTCCTTGATCTGGCTCCACAATTTGCCATCGGAGAAGGTGCCCGCGCCGCCCTCTCCGAACTGGACGTTGGATTCGGGGTTCAACTCGCTGCGCCGCCACAGGCCCCAGGTGTCCTTGGTCCGCTCCCGCACAACCTTGCCACGGTCGAGGATGATCGGGCGGAACCCCATCTGCGCCAGCAACAGCCCCGCGAACAGCCCACATGGACCCGCGCCGACGACGATCGGGCGCGGACCGTCGTAACCAGCGGGGGCCTTGGCGACGAAGCGGTAGCCGGTGTCGGGCGTCGGGTTGACGTGGCGGTCGCGCTTGAACCGGGCGAGCACCTGCGCCTCGTTTTTCAGCGTCACGTCGATCGAATAGACGAGCTGGATGTCCATCTTGTCGCGCGCGTCGTTGGCGCGGCGGGCGATCGTGTAGCGGATCAGGTCGCGCGGCGTGATGCGCAGCCGGTTGCGGATGGCGGCGGCCAGCGCCTCCTCCGGATGGTTGAGCGGCAGTTTCAGTTCGGTGATACGCAGCATGAGCGCCGCCTTAGCGCAAAGGAGCCCGCGATTGTCACGGTTGAAGGTGTATTTCGACGGCGGCCTGCGTCCCGAAGGGATGGAAACGGCGGTGGTGATCCGCGGGGAGGCGCATGTCCGCCGCGATCTGGGGCCGGGGACGAGCATGGACGCGGAATGGCTCGCGTTGCTGCAGGCGGTGGAGCTGACGCGGGCGATCGGGTGGGACGCAGTCGTGCTGATCGGCGACTCTGCGGCGGTCGTGGCGCAGGCGAACGGCACGGTGCGGGCGCGGGGCGGGGACGCGTGGCATCATGCTGTGTTCGTCGAGGCGACGGCGGGGCAGGGGCCGCGGGTTCGGTATGTGAAGCGGGCGCAGAATCTGGCGGGTGGCGCATTGGCGCGGTTGCACGAGCGGTAATCCCTCCTTGCAAGGGGGGCGCGGAGCGGCGGAGGGGTGGCGCCATCAGCGTGGACACCCCTCCGTCAGTCCTGCGGACTGCCACCTCCCCTTGCAGGGGAGGATTTCTGGCGGCGAGCGCTATTTTTCCCCTTGCCGGGGAGGAGCCGGGCCAGCCCGCCGCGACGACGGTCGCGCGCCCAGCGCATCGAGCGCATCGGCGTTGTCGCGGCCCCAGGCGTAGAGCAGTTCCACCGCGCCCACGAAGCGCGAGCCGAGCGGGGTCAGCCGGTATTCGACCGCGGGCGGGGTCGTGTCCTCGACATGGCGCGACACCAGGCCGCTGCCCTCCATCTCTCGGAGCGACTGAGTCAGCATCTTCTTCGAGATACCCGGCAGGCTGCGCAGCAGCACGCCGCTGCGCGCCGCCCCGGCATGACGGGCGTGCAGCGTGTGGAGGATCATGCTCGTCCATTTCGTCGCGAAAAGCTCCATCACGCGGCGCGGCGCGCAATCCTCCCGCCAGTCGTTATCGTCGCTGCCAGCCTGCATGTGGTTACCTCTTGGTGCCGTCTAGGAACGCACGCATCCGCTGCCTAGCTGCCGTCCGCAGCAGCAAGGGACTGGAAAGATGGCGAAGACGGCATTGGTGGTGGGCGCGAGCGGGATCGTCGGCAGCGCGACGGCGGCGCTGCTGGTGGAGCGGGGCTGGAGCGTGCAGGGTCTCGCACGGCGGCCGGTCGAGCAGGCGGGCGTGACGCCCATCGTCGCCGACCTGACGGATGCGGCTGGATCGGCGGCGGCACTGGAGGGCGTGACGCCCGACGCGGTGTTCATCACCACATGGCTGCGGCAGGACAGCGAGGCGGACAATATCCGCGTCAATTCGGCGATGGTCCGCAACCTGTTGGACGGTCTGCGACCCGGCGGCGCGCCCCGGCATGTCGCGCTGGTCACCGGCCTGAAGCATTATCTCGGGCCGTTCGAGGCGTATGGGAAGGGCACGTTGCCGCAGACGCCGTTCCGCGAGGAGCAGGGGCGGCTCGATATCGAGAACTTCTACTACGCGCAGGAGGACGAGGTGTTCGCCGCGGCCGCGCGCGACGGTTTCGGGTGGAGCGTGCACCGGCCGCATACCGTGATCGGCAAAGCGGTCGGCAATGCCATGAACATGGGCACGACACTGGCGGTCTACGCGACGCTGTGTCGCGAGACCGGACGGCCCTTCTACTTTCCCGGATCGGCGGCGCAGTGGAACGGGCTGACCGACATGACCGACGCCGGCCTACTCGCCGAGCATCTGCTATGGGCGGCGACGACGCCGGCCGCGCGCGACGAGGCGTTCAATGTCGTCAACGGCGATGTCTTCCGCTGGAGCTGGATGTGGGGCCGCATTGCCGCTGCCTTCGGGGTCGAGGCGGCACCGTTCGACGGCACCGTCCATCCGCTGGAGCAGCAGATGGCGAACGATGCGCCGATCTGGCGCGAACTGGCGCTGCGCGAGGGGCTGGCGGAACCGGACCTCGCCCGGTTGGCGTCGCCGTGGCACACCGACGCCGATCTTGGCCGACCGATCGAGGTTGTCACGGATATGTCCAAGAGTCGGCGGCTGGGGTTCACCGGCTACCGCGAGACGGACGACGCGTTCCTGACGCTGTTCGATCGTCTGCGCGCGGACCGGCTGATCCCGTGATGCCGTGGAGGTGACGACGGCTACTCGCCCAGTCCGTTCGCCCAAAGCGTGTCGAAGGCTGCTACCCGCCGGCACTGTCGTCGATGGGCGCAGGGGCTTCGACAGGCTCAGTCCGAACGGGACGGGGCGAGGAAGGGTGCGTCGCCGGCCGGCTACATCCGTGCGATCTCGCGCTGGGTCATCGTGGTGCTGGCTTTCCCGTCCTTCACCGACACGGTGGCGGCGGGGACGGTCACGTATTTTTCGCCGACGATCACGACCACGGAACCGTCCGCCAGCACGCGCTGGATGCGGGCGATCTGGCGACCGTCGGCCTGGGTCAGATACTTTCCGGGCTTGGGAGCCTCGGCCGTCTGCGGGGCGGCGGCGGCGAACAGGGCGAGCGTGGCGGTGACGATCATCATCGTATTTCTCCGATAGAATGGGGCGGCAGGACGGGGGTCAGCGCGGCTGTTCGAAGACGAGCAGCGTGGACGTGGCGGTGGCGCAGAGGCGTCCGTCGCCGTCGTGCAGCGTCGCCTCCGCAAAGGCGACGCGGCGGCCGATCGACACCAGCCGGCCGACCGCGCGGACTTCGCCGCTGCGATCGGAGAGACCGCGCACGTACGAGACCTTCAGCTCCAGTGTCGTGTAGCCTTGGCCGGCGGCGAGGGCGGAATGGGTCGCGATCCCGCACGCGCTGTCGAGCAACGTCGCGGCATAGCCGCCGTGGACGGAACCGATGGGGTTGTAGACGCTGCGACCGGGCGCGCCCGTGAACACCGCATGGCCGCGATCGACCTCGACCAGCGAAAAGCCGAGCGTCTCGCCGATCGGCGGTTGCCGGTTCGTCTCCATCATCGCCCGCAACTGCGTGAGTCCGTCGAGGCCGTCGGTATCCTGATCCTGACTCATGTGAGAGCGTTCCTAATCGTAATATGATGCTCATAATATGATGGACGTCATGTCACAAGAGGGGATAGGATGCGGCATGCGCTACGACAGCGAACACAAGGCCCGGACCCGCGAGCGCGTGCTGAAAGAGGCGGCGAAGGCGATCCGGATCGAAGGCGCGGACCGGATGGCGGTGGCGACGGTGATGAACCGTGCCGGGCTGACGCATGGCGGCTTCTACGCGCACTTCAAGTCGAAGGACGACCTGCTGGGAGAAGCCGTCCGCTACATGTTCGACGAGCGGTACGGGCGGTTTCTGGAAGGCGAGGGGGACGATCCGGCGGCGACGCTGCGCCGCTTCGTGGATGCCTATATGTCGATGCTGCACCGTGAGTCGTTGGCCAAGGGGTGTCCGGTGCCGATCCTGGCGGGGCAGATCCACCGATTGCCGGAAGCCGCACAGACCCGGTTCGCGGATGCGATCGACCGTCTGGTCGGGCGGGTGGCGGATTTGCTCGAGCGGCTGGGGCTGAAGGCGGACGTGGCGCATGCGCGCGCCGCATCGGTGCTGGCGCAGATGGTCGGCACGGTCGCCTTGTCCCGCGCCTATCCCGACGAACGGGCGGCGGCGCTGTTGGAGAATGCGCGGATCAGTGCGACGCGGGACTTGCTGGGGGACGTCACGGGGGCGGACGCCGTGGGCTCGGGCGGGGCTTCATAGCGAAGCTGCCCGTCACTACCACCCCGGCAAAGGCCGAAGTCGCGTTCGGCTGACGTTCTCAGTCGATTGCCGCCGACATCCCGACTGGCCTCGGCTTCCGCCGGGGTGACATGAGAGAGCGGCTGCCGCGCACCACCATCAATATGGCGGCGGTCGTTTCGCGCGCTGTTCCCGTGCGGCCTCGGTCCACCACGCCAGATCGTCGGCGAAGCGTGGAAAGGCGCGTTCCAGCGCCGCGCCGCCCGAGCCGACGGGTGTACCGTCCGCATCGAAAGCCTGACCGATGCCGCCGACCGCCAGCGAACTGGATATGACGACCATCCCCATTTCCGACAGCGTGCCGTGCCACGCCAGCCCGGCCCGCGCGCCGGCGAACCGGCCGGCGGAATAGCTGGCGATGGCGGCGGGTCGCCAGAACCATTCCTCTAGGAAATGGTCGGTCAGGTTCTTCAGGCCGGGCTGGACGCCCCAGTTATATTCGCCGGTCACGATCACGAAGGCATCGGCCGCCCGGATCTTCGCCGCCAGTTCCGCCAGCTTCGGCGGTGCCTCGCCCGCCGGATATTCCTTGTACATGCGATCGAGGATCGGCAGGTCGATCGCCTTCGCATCGATCAACTCTACCGTCGCGCCGCGCGCCGTGAAGCTGGCGACCAGATAGTCCGCCAGCCTGATGCCCTGCCGATCGGATCGGTAGGACCCGTACAGGATCAGGATGCGGTCGCCCATCGTGCCGCCCGTCGCTCCGGCCGGCGCGATCAGGGGGCGCGGCGGCGGCGTGGCGGCGGCGTGGCGACCGACAGGGTCGGCATGATCGGCTGGTCCGAGCGGTCGTACCAGCCGAGCGCGGTCGAGATCGCGGCCGCGGTGCTTTGCAGTTCCGCCAGCGAGGCGTCCAGATCGGCGTGACCGTCGCGGTCGATCGCCTCCAGATAGGGAACGGTCAGCGCCGCCACGACCTTGCCGTCGAAGCCGTAGATCGGGCAGCTGACGTCGCACACCGCGGACAGGCGCGCGCTGGCCAGCCGCTCATACCCACGTTCGCGGATCGTTTCGAGTTCGGCGTCCAGTCCCGCCGGGGCGGATAGCGCCGACATCAGCGCCTCGCGACGTTCCGGGCTGGCGAAGGCGAGCAGGACATGGCCCGAACAGCTGGTCAGCAGGTCGATCGTCGTACCCAGCCGCACGGCGAACGCGGTCGGCCCGGGACTTTCGTGGCGGAGCACGACCAAACCGTGGTCGCCGTTCATCACCGCCATGTGGCACGACTGCTGAATCTTCGCCGCCAGATCGTGCATCAGGGGTGCGGCGACGTGGGTCAGTTCGCGGGCCGGCGTGGCGTGGTGGGCCACCTCCAGCACCTTGTACGTCACACGGTAGCGGTCCCCACCGGGAATTTTCTGCAACCAGCCGCGCCGGTCCAGCACCACGATGATGCGGAACAGCTCGCTGATCGAGCGACCCAGCCGCGCCGCCATTTCGCCGATCGAAAGACCGGACGGCTCCCGCGCGAGCAGCTCGACCACGTCGAGCCCCTTTTCCAACGCGGGGGCTGAATAGGTGGGAGACTTTCCCTCGTTCTCGGGCAATTTTTGGCCTGTCATGAGATGATGCTAACCGGTCGTAACGGCAAAGTCACGACCGGCGAGCCGGCGTGCAAACAATTGTACCGGAAAGTATTTTGCGGCCATGACGGGACTAATGCAAGATGGCGGGAGCGCTACCGCGGCTGCGGTGCACCCTGCGGCGTGGTAAACGCCCCGATCCCGGCCACCGCGACGCGGGTCGCGCCCGCCACGGCGGGTGCGTCGAAGCGCAATCGCAGAAAGCGCGCGGTGCGGGGTTGGGCGAAGGCGATGCGCTGGGTGGCGAGGGCGTAGGCGATGTTCGCGAACTCGCCGCTGGAGCCGGCCTGCCACGCGCGTCCGTCGACGCTGGTGTCCGCGCGGTAGCCGCGCGGCGGGACCGAGCCGTTCGGCGGCGCGCGTGACGGGGTCAGGCTGAATCCGGCGAGCGTTTCGGCACGGGCGAGATCGATCGTCACGGTGGCCGGAGAGGTCGACGTCGGTGCATCGATCGTCCACATTGTCGCGGCGTCATCGTCGATCAGCGCTTCGCCGCCGGGGGCGGAGGCGGCGACGATCGACCAGCCGGCGGGGGACAGGATCGTGCGGTCGCTCGACCGGGCAGCGGCGACCGGCTGCGGCGCGACCTGATGGAACAGCGCTATCTCGCTGATCGCCGGGCAGACGGGGGCGTCGAGGATGCGCAGGCGCAGACGGCGCGCGGCGACCGGCCGATCGAGGCGGATGATCCGCTGCGCCGAGATGCAGTCTCGTTCGGCCAGCGTCTGCCAGCGGCCATCCGAAAACGCATCGACTGCGAACCGCGTCACCCGCACCCCCAGCGGCAGATATTCGCGGATACGGATCAGGTCGAAGCTGCGTCCCGGCGGCAGATCGAGCGTCAGCGACGGCGTCGTGTCGCCGTCCGGGCTGGACCAATAGGTATCGCGCCGGCCGTCGAGGACGTTCGCGGCGGCGAACGCAGCCCCGCGCGTGGCGCTGGCGGACGCGACCGCCCCCTCCGCCAGATTCGACGCCAGCGTCGCGCGCATCGCCGCACCGAACGACGTGAGCGATGCGACATCGGGATCGGCGATCCGTCCGCGCCGGTCGGGCGGCAGGTTCAGGTGCATGTTGGTGCCGCGCCCCACCGACTCGTCGTAATAGCTCAGCAGCCGCATGGGGCTCTTCACCTTCGCGTCCTCGTCGGCGTGATAGAACCAGCCGGGCCGGATCGACGTGTTGGTCTCCGCCGGCCACCACAGCGCGCCCCCGCGCACGCCGGCATTGCCCTCCGCCTGCACATAGGGGTGATTGGGCATCGTCGGCCAGCATGGGTCGCCCGCCACCCCGTCCTCGTTCCCGACCCAGCGGATGTCGGTGCCGAGCGGATCGAAGGTGCACGCCATCGGCTGGTGCTGGTGGACGAGCGCGATGATCGACGGCCAGTCGTAATATTTCGGTGCATCGATCGTCCGGGTCTCGCGCGCGCCGCCATAATAGCCGTCGCCGCCGTTGGCGCCGTCGAACCAGAATTCGAACAGCTCGCCATAGCGGGTGCAGAGCTCGACCACCTGCTTGCGGTAATAGTCGATATAGGCGGGGCGGCCATATTCGGGATGATTCCGGTCCCAGGGCGACAGATACAGCCCGAACATCAGCCCGGCGCGGCGCGCGGCGCGTTCCATCTCGCCGACGATGTCGCCCTTGCCCTGCTTGTAGGGACTGTTGCGGATGCAGTGGTCGGTCAGCATCGTCGGCCACAGGCAAAAGCCGTCGTGATGCTTGGCGGTCAGGATGATGCCGCGCATGTTCGCCGACTTGGCCGCCGCCACGATCTGGTCGGGATCGAAATCGGTCGGGTCGAACAGCGACGGGCTTTCGTCGCCATAGCCCCATTCCTTGTCGGTGAAGGTGTTGATCGAGAAATGCACGAACGCGTATTGCTCGTGCCCGTGCCACGCCCATTGCCGGGCAGACGGCGTCGCACCCCAAGCCTTGGGTGCGCCGTCTGCGGCCAGGCCCGGAGCGGCGCTGGCCAGCCCCGACACCAGACCGGATGCCAGCAGGGTACGGCGCGAAAACTCGGTCATGCGGCTACTCCGGTAAGGGTCATTTCGGCAGGTCGAGTGGCGATCCCGTGACCGCCACGTCGATCCAGCGTCCCGCCGCCGCATCCGGCTGGCCGCCGCCGACCCACAGGCGATAGGTGCCGGGCAGCACGCGGCGCGTGCCGTCGCGGAACACGCTGCCCATCGTCCGCGGATCGATCCGGAGCGACACCGTCTTCGTCTCGCCGGGTTTGAGCGCCACGCGCGTGAAGGCGGCAAGCTGGCGCTGGAGCACCGGATCGGTGAAGCCCGCGGGCTCGTCCGACGGCGGCGGGACCAAGTAAGCCTGCACCACCTCCTCGCCAGCGCGCGCACCGGTGTTGGCGACACGTGCGGTCACGGTGATCGGCGCACCCGTCGCGACGCCCGGCGCGGCGACGCCCTCATAGCCGAAGCGCGTATAGCTGAGTCCGTGACCGAAACCCCAGAGCGGCGTCCCGGTGAAGTAGCGATAGGTGCGCTCCTTCATCCCGTAATCGACGAAGGCGGGCAGGTCGCTGGTACGCGCATAGACCGTGACCGGCAGCCGCCCCGAGGGATTGCTGACGCCGGCCAGCGTGTCGGCAACGGCGGTGCCACCCGCCTCGCCAGGATACCACATCGTCAGGATCGCGTCGGCGGAGGCCGGATCGACCGCCACCGCGCTGCCGCTGGCGAGGACGAGCACGATCGGCTTGCCCGTCGCCTTCAGCGCGGCGAGCAGGCGCTGCTGCGCGAACGGCAGCGCGATGTCGGTGCGGTCGCCGCCGACGAAGCCGGGCACCTGCACCGGCAGCGCCTCGCCCTCCAGATCGGGGGACAGGCCGGCGAATACGACCGCGACATCGGCGGACTCGGCGGCGGCCACCGCCTGCGCCAGCAACGGCTCTGCGGGAGGCAGCCACATCAGGCGGATGCCTTCGTCCTCGCTGACGTGATCGAGTTCGAGCCGCAGCGGCACCGGCGCGCCGTCGCTGACGTAATCGACCTCGACACGACCCTTCGCGACCTCGCCCGCGGCAAGCTGACGGTCGCCGATCCACAGCCGCACCGCGTCGTGCGACTTGCAGTATTTCCAGCAGGCGGGAACGTCGACGACCAGTTTATACGTGCCCGGACCCGGCGGCGTGAAACGCGCCGTCCAGCGCGCGGAGAACCGGTCGCCGCGGATCTGCGGCACCGGCGCGGCGCGGTTGATGTCGAGGTCGATGCGACGTTCGGTGCGCGTCGCGACGGTGCGGCCTTCGACGCTGTATTCCGCTTTCAGTCCGGTCAGCGCCGTCTCCGGCACCACCACCGGCGCACCGTCCGCGAGGATCGAGCCTTGGGCATAGACGACGTCCCCGAAACGCGCGCGCAGACCCTCCAGCGGGGTCACCGCCGCGGTCGCGGTACCGTGGTAATTGCCCTGCAACACTCCGAGATCGTCCGCGTCCGCGCCGATCACCGCAAGCCGTGTCGTGGTCGCCAGCGGCAGCCGGTCGCCTGTGTTCTGGAGCAGCACGATTGCCTTGCGCGCCGCCTCCAGCGCCAGCGCGCGGTGGGCCGGCGTGCCGATCTGCGACGGCTTGATCCGCGACCACGGGCTGTTCGCGCCATAGGCGATGCCGAGATCGCGCCGCGCGGTCAGCGCCCGCGTCAACGCGGTGTCGAGTTCGGCTTCGGTGACCAGCCCGCGCGCGACCGCGGCGGGCAGCGCGCTATACGCGTTGCCGCAATTCAGGTCGGTGCCGCCGCGCACTGCCGCCGCCGCCGCCGCCGCGCCGTCCAGCCGGTAGTGGTGGAACAGGTGGATGTTCGCCACCGCATCGCAGTCCGAGACAGTGAAGCCCTTGAACCCCCATGCCCCGCGGATGCGATCGTTCAACAACGCGCCGTCCGCGCAGGCGGGGGTGCCGTGGATCGAGTTGTACGCGCACATCAACGACCGCGCCTTGCCGTCGATCACCGCCATGCGGAACGCGGGCAGGTAGGTCGCTTCGAGATCGCGGGGGGAGGGATCGACGTCGAACCCGTCGCGCCCCGCCTCCGGCCCGCTATGCACCGCCAGATGCTTGGGCGTGGCGACGACCTTGGGGTGGAGCGGATCGGGGCCTTGCAGGCCGGTGACGAACGCGACGCCGAGCGTGCCCGTCAGATACGGGTCCTCGCCATACGTCTCCTGCCCCCGCCCCCAGCGCGGATCGCGAAAGATATTGATGTTGGGCGACCAGATCGTCAGCCCTTCGTAGATACGGCGTGGAGCCGCCACGGGTTGCGCGTTGAACTTCGCGCGCGCCTCGGTCGCGACGGTGTCGCCGATGCGGCGCACCAGATCGCGGTCCCAGGTCGCGGCCATGCCGATCGCCTGCGGAAACACCGTGGCGTGGCCGTTCCGCGCCAAGCCGTGCAGTCCCTCTCCCCACCAGTCATAGGCGGGCAGGCCGGCTTCCGCATCGGCGGGGGCGCTGCTTTGCAGTTGCGCGGCCTTTTCGGCGACAGACATCGTCGCGATCGATGCGGCGACGGGGTCACCCGAACCCGAGACAGCTTGCGCGAACAATAGCCAGATCATCGTGCCAGCGTCCTCAATGTCAGCGATTTGGCCAGCGTCGCCGGCGAAGCCTCGGAGGCGACCGCGACGGTGATGCTCTCCCCCGGCAACAGGTCGAACCCATCGTCAGACGGTTGTGCGGCGACATCGCCGAAATCGAGCATCACCGCACGCGCCAGTGCGGTGGCGGTGATCGTCACGTCGCGCCCGTTCCAACGCGTGGACAGGCCGGGCGCGGGATAGGCCATGTCCTTGGGCGGCGCGCGCTCGACGATCGCCCGGCTGACCGGCTTATCATCCACCAGCAGCTCCGCGACCGCATAGCTGGCGGTCGGCGCTGCCGTGCCGAACAACGCGGTATCGTCCAGCGTCGCTACCAATGTGGCCGCAAGCGGCGCGAGCGTCACTGCTTCGTCGCGCGTCGATAGTGTCGCCCCGGCCATGTCGCGCACCGTGATGCGCCACCGCGCAGGCGTCGGCGTGGTCAGGTCGGAGATCAGCGACACCCGCGTGACCCGGTTCACATTCTCCGCGACGATCGCCTGCGGTGCGAAGAAGCGGCGCGCGGCGTAGTGGAGCAGCTTCCACCGCCCTGAATAGTCGATGCTGGCCCACGAGATCGCCGGCCAGACATCGTTCAACTGCCAGTAGAGCGACCCCATCGTCACCGGCCGGCAGGCGCGGTGGTGCAGCGCGGCCAGCTCGATCGCCTGCGCCTGATTGACCTGCGTCAGATAGACCATGTCGGCGAAATCCTTCGCCGGCCGCAGTCGCGCGTCGAGGTAGAGTTGCAGACGCGCATTGCCCTCGCCGGCCAGGAACTTCTGGTGCGCCTTCATCACCGGGCTTTCGGCGGCGAGCGAACCCTTCCCCGCGAAATCGCGGATCGTGGACAGGTCGGGCATCGACTGGAACCCGTATTCGGACATAAACCGCGGGCAACTATCCAGATAGCGCTCGATCGGCTTCGATCCCGACCACACGTCCCAGAAATGCCGGTCGCCCGCCGCGTCGGTGTCGACAGGGCCGTCATAGTCGGTCGATGGCGAATTCGCCCAATACGGCGTCTGCGGGGCCTTCGCGGTCACCGCCGCGCGCAGCACGCGGTCGAACAGCACGGCCATGTTCGCGCCGATCCGCTCCTGCTCGTCCGCACCGACGGCTTTCTTGAACGCCTTGCGGTCGCCCCAGTTCTCCCAGCCAGACAGGATCTCGTTGCCGCCCGCCCACAGCACGATCGACGGATGCGAGGACAGGCGCGCGACCTGTTCCTCCGCTTCGATCCGGACGTTCTCGCGATAGGCGGCGTCGGGCGGCGTCACGCTGCCGCCGAACATGAAGTCCTGCCAGATCATCAGGCCCATCGCGTCGGCCATGTCGTAAAAGGCATCGTCGAGATAATAACCGCCACCCCAGATGCGCAGCATGTTCATGTTGGCGTCGCGCGCACCCTGAAGCAGCGGGCGCATCGACGCGGGCGTGACGCGCGCGGGGAAGCTGTCGAACGGGATCAGGTTCGCACCCTTGGCGAAGATCGGAATGCCGTTGACCCGGAATCCGAACGCGCCGCCGCCGCGGATCAGTTCGACCGTGCGCAGGCCGATGCGGCGGCTGGCGCTATCGTCCCCACCCAGCGCCGCGTCGACGCGGTACATCGGTTGCGCGCCGTACCCGACCGGCTGCCACCGCTCGGGGTGCGCGACGGTCAGCGGCACCGTGACGACGTTCAGTCCGGCCACCAGCGTGACGGTGCGCGCCGCCGTGACGGGCGTGCCGGTCGGGCCGGTGACGGTGGCGCGGACCTCGGTCGTGGCTTGCGCGTCGGCGACGATGTCGAACGTCGCGGCCAGCCGCGCCTCGGCGTCGTTCAGCGCCTGCTGATCGACGCGGAACGCCTCGATCCGGGCATCGTCCCACGCCTCCAGCCGCACCGGCCGCCACACGCCGATCGCGACGAGCCGCGGGCCCCAGTCCCAGCCATAATGATATTTGGGTTTGCGCAGATAGGGCGAAGTCTGCTTGCCCTTCGGCTCGTCGCCGAATGCGGAATCATATTCGCCCGGCAGCGGGTTCTTCTCCGCCAGCACCATCGGCTGAAGCCGCTTGATCGGGGAGGCGATGCGGACCGTCACCTCGTTGCGTCCCGCCTTCAACAGCGGCTTGGCGTCGCCGCGCCAGCGCCGGTGCGCGTTGTCGGCGGACAGCAGGGGCTGGCCGTTGACCGACACGGTCGCGAACGTGTCGAGTCCGTCGAACACCAGATCGAGATGGTCGCGCGCCAGCATCGCCGGCGTCACGTCCAGCACCAGCCGGTACTGCCAGTCGGTCAGCCCCGCCCACTGGATCGCGGCCTCGTTCGTACCCTTGAACGGGTCGGGCGCGATGCGCGCGGCGATCAGGTCCTGCTGCACGCTGCCGGGCACCGTCGCCTTCAGCCAGCGGGCGGCCTTCGGATGCGCTTTCGTGGCCGCCGCGTCGGCGGGGTCGATCCGCACCTGCCACCCGGCGTCGAGCGGCGTGACCGTTTTCGGACCCGCCCAGGCGGCGGTCGGACACAGGAGAAGCGCGGCAGTCAGGGCCGACGCGATCCTCATCGGTCGCCCTCCGTCAACTGCACGCGTTCGACGGTGTAATAGGGGTCGCTGAGCGGCGAGGTGAACTGGAAGCAGACGTCCTGATCCTTCGCCCGATCGCCGCTCATCTTCGGGAACATGCCCTTGAACGTGAAGCGTTGCGGCGCGGTCTTTGGATCGGGCAGCGGGAACGCCCCCGCCGCGACCGGTCGCGCGGTCTTGTCACCCGCCTTGCGCGCGGCGGCGGCGGCGACGCAACCGACCTGCACCAGCAATTCGCCGTGGTCCGTGACGTTGTAATGCTCGCGCAGCATGCGGGCTTCGTGCGCCAGTCCATAATGCCGCGCGAGGCGGACGACATCGACCGTGTAGCCGCGCGCGATGTCGAGCGGCGCATCCGGGTAGAGCGTGCAGGTGTCGAACAGGTTGATGTTGAACGCCGGCGCGTTGGCGGTCGATTCCGATGTCAGCGGCGGCCTCAGCCCGAGCGAACCGTTCGGGCAGGCGCGCATGTCCGAACTCGACCCCGCCAGCAATGCGGCGCGCGCGGTGTCGAAGCTGCGCGGCGTCGCGGTCGCCATACCGGTGGCGTCGAACGCGGCGGCGCGGACGACGGTGCCGGGCTTCACGGACAGCGGCGCGGCATACGCTTTGGAGCGTGCGGTCGGCGTGCTGCCGTCCTTGGTGTAGCGGATCGTACCGTAGGGGGCCTGCGTCTTCAGCGTCAGCGGGATGCTGTTCCGGCGCAGCGCGTCGCCGCGAGTGCCGTTCACGGCGAAGGCCACCGCAAAGGCACTGTCGGCGACCTGCATGCCGGCGCGCTTCCACCGTTCGCCCTGCTGGTGGGCGCGCGGCAGAAAGGCGGCGAAGTCCTTGCCGCCCTTCTGCGCCCACGTCACCTCCGCGACGGCGGCGGCGCGGGGGAAGATGTGGTGCTGCAACTGATAGGGCGTGGCGATGTATTCGCTCCACAGATTGGCCTGCGCGCCGAGCACGTGCCGCTCCCGATCGGGCGCGATGCCGACGGGCATCGGATCGTACTGGTACACCTTATCCAGCGGCAGCACGTCGAACCGGCCCGGCGGTTCGTCGGACAGGTCGCTCTGCGTATAGTTGAGGTACATCGGGGTGCCCGGCGACATCACCACGTCGTGGCCCATGTTGGCCGCGTCGATCCCGCCCTTCTCGCCGCGCCACGACATGATCGATGCGGACGCGGGCAGGCCGCCCTCCAGGATCTCGTCCCAGCCGATCAGGCGGCGGCCCTTCGATTGCAGATAGGTGCCGAACTGGTCGATCATCCAGCTTTGCAGCGCGTTCTCGTCCTTCAGGCCAAGCGCCCTGATCTGCGCCTGAACGTCCGGGCTGCGTTCCCACTGGTCCTTCACCGCCTCATCCCCGCCGAGATGGATATAGGTGCCGGGGAACACGTCCATGACCTCGTCCAGCACCGCCTTCACGAACGCGATGCCTTTCGGGCCGGGATTGAAGAGATAGGGCATGATGCCCCAGTTGTTGCTGACCTCCGGCCGGTCGCCGAGCAGGCCAAGCTCGGGATAGGCGGCGACCAGCGCCTGTGCGTGGCCGGGCAGGTCGATCTCCGGCACGATCGTGATGCCGCGGTCGCGTGCATAGACGACCAGCGCCTTCAAGTCCGCCTGGGTATAGAAGCCGCCGACCTTCGGCCCCGGCGCGCCGCCGGTCGAGGGCGGCGTGCGGAAGCCGCCGATCTCGGTCAGCTTCGGATAGCGCTTCACCTCGAACCGCCAGCCCTGATCGTCTGTCAGGTGCAGGTGGAGCGAGTTGAGCTTCACCGCCGCCATCTGGTCGACGATCGCCCGCAGGGCGGGCATCGGCAGGAAGTGCCGCGCGGGGTCGATCATCAGGCCGCGCCACCCGAAACGTGGCGCGTCGGCGATCGTCGTTGCGGCGACCGTGACGGGCCTGCCGAACTGCGCATCGGGGCTGACCAGCTGCGCCAGCGTCATCGCGCCGTGGACGAGTCCGCGGTCGCCCGATGCGGCGACGACGATGCCGGTGGAAGTCACCGTCAGGCGGTATGCTTCGTCGCCCTTGATGCCGGCGTCCCGCACGAAGCGGATCGGGCCGGTCGTGCCGGGCACCAGCGTCAGGCCGCGGACCCTCTTCACATGCTCGGCCAGCAGTTTCGTGGCGGTGGTCGCACCGGCGTCGTCCGCGGCCGCGCCGATCCGTGCGCCGTCGGCGACGGTGAAGCTGCCCCTGCCCGGCGTCACCGAGGCGGGGATCGGCAGCAGCGACTGCGCCGCGAGGGGCGTGGAGCAGAGAAGGGCTGCGATGGCCGGCGAGAGGCGAAGGGCGATCAAGGCATGCTCCTGAAGATAACGGACATGGTCCATACCGCGTCGGGCGGGCGGTGCCGACAGGACAATAGAAAAACCGCCCGCCGGCGAGACGCCAGCGAGCGGGAGGTAGGGCGCGTGCCCCAAGAGACGGCACGCCACGGGAAGGCCGGGCGATACGGAGCGATATCGTGCAGGGATCGCCCCGTGTCGGTCATCACATCTTGAAGCTGGCGCTCAGCGAGAATACGCGACCGTTCTTGTAGATCGAGGTCGGCGCGCTCTTGGTGCTGCTATACTGGTAATAGGTTTCGTCGAGCAGGTTGGACGCCTGCGCCTGGACCTGGATGTTGTCGGTCAGCGCATAGGAGATCGATGCGTCGAGCTGACGATAGGCATCGGTGTAATCCTGCGACTGGAGGCGGCCGACGCGATAAAAATACTTCGACCGGCGATTGTAACTGAACCGCGCCTGTAGCGGTCCGTTCTCGTAATAGGGCACGACCGTGACGGTGTTGCGCGACAGGAACGGCAGGCCGGTCGCGATCGAGGTCTGCGCATCCGCGAAGGTGTAGTTGGCCTGGATGCCGAAACCCCATTTCAGCGCGGTATTGCCTGACAGCGAGAAGCCGGTGACCGAGGCGTTGGCGATATTGATCGGCTGCGAGATCGAATAGGTCTGGGTGATGCCGGTGACGAAGTTGGTGAACGTCACGTCATCCGTCACCGAATTGCCGATATAGTTGGTGATGTCGCGGTAGAAGACCTCACCCGACAGGAAGCTGCCGGGCGCGAAATACCATTCCGCCGACAGCCCGAAATTGTTCGCCGCATAGGGCTTCAGATCCGGATTGCCGCCGCTGCCCGAGCGGGAGGCGTCGTCGAGCGAGATCGAGCCGGCGAGATCGGAATAGCGCGGTCGGGCGATGACCTTGGCCGCGGCACCGCGCAGCACGACGCTGTCGCTGACGTCGAAGATCAGGTTGGCGGCGGGCAGGAAGCGATTGTCGCTCTTGGTGATCTGCGTCGGGGCGAACCGCCCGTTGCTCTGGAGGAAGAAGTTCGACTCGTCGCGCGTGTTGACGAACCGGCCGCCGACGTTGCCGCGCAGCTTCCCGGACTGGAAGTTCGCCTGCAGGTAACCGGACGCGATCTTCTCCCTCACCAGCCAATAGTCGCCTGCCGAGAAGCCGCGCTCGACGTTGGTGGTGCCGAACTTGCGAAGCGCGGCGATGATGCCGTCGCGGTCCAGCGTGGCATAGGGCGTGCCGTTCCCGGACGTGCCGAGACCGTTATACAGATCGCCGTCGAGGACGTAGAAGTCGAGGTCGCCCAGCGTGAAATTCTGGTTGGTGAAGATCGCGTTGCTGAACGTCCTGTTGCTGTTCTCATGCGCGACGTAGCGCCCGCCGAACAACAGGCTCTTGATCGGTCCCATGTCGACCTCGCGCTTGAAATTGGCCTCTCCGAAGATCTCCTTGTCGAGCGTGAACCCGGACTGGAGCGGGATGCCGCCGATCTGCCGACCAAAGAAATTGCGGCCGCCATTGTTTTCGCGATCGGACGCACTGAGATTTTCGCCGCCGAGCGCGGTGAAGTTGCTCAGCCACTTGGTCGGGTCGCTGGCGGGCGAGTTCCAGTTGACGATCGTATTGCGGCCATTGGCACCGGCGGTGAACCCCTGCTTCGTGCGAAAATCGAGCAGATATTCGGGGTTCTTGCCACCCGACGCGCGCGTGCCGCCGAAATTACCGGTGATTTCCCACCGGTCCGGACGCCAGTCGATCAGCATCGCAACGGAGTCGTTCTTGATGCGCGTACGTCGGAAGTTGGTGTCGAGCTGGCCCGTCGCGCCGTTGGTGCCGTCCGGTATTCCGGTGAAGGTCGCGGAGGTGACGATGCCGTTGTCGAAGGTCGCCGCGCTCATCCGCGACCCTTCGAAGCCATAGGTGTACATGGAATTCGACACGTTGTCGTAATTGCCGCGGATGAACAGGCCGGTGGCGACGACCGAAAGATTGTCGGTCGGCTTCGCCTGGATCGCGCCGCTGAAGCCGATCCGCTCACGCTCCTGCTTGAAGAACTCGCGCGCCAGGAACGAGGCGTAACGGGCGCTGCTGAAGGCGTCGATCGTCGCCCGATTGGGCCGCGCGCCGTTGATCGTCGGGCCGGTGGCGACGGTACCGCCGGGGCCATCATAGACGATGTTGCCGTTGATATCGCGCGGATACGCCTCCAGCAGGGCGGCGCCGGTACGGTACCAGTAGGTCGCGACGCCGGCGCGGCTGAGCTGTTCCTTGTCGTAGTTGACCGCGCCGAGGAAGCCGATCGTCTCGTCCGCATTGTGCCAGCTGTACAGCGCCGAGCCACGGAAGCTGCCGCGCTTGGCCCGGTCGTTATACTCACCGCCGGCCGTGACGGCGATCGTGTTCGCCTTGAGGTCGAGCGGCTTGCGCGTCACGATGTCGACAGTCGCGCCGATCGCACCTTCCTGCAGACGCGCTTCCGGGGTCTTGTAGACGACGGCCTGGCTGATGATCGTCGGCGACAGCAGCGAATAGTTGAAGCTGCGGCTCGATCGGTCGGACGGGTTGCCGCCCCAGTCGGCGGAGGCGACCGAGTGGCCGTCGATGGTCAGGCGGTTGAGTGCCGGCTCGACGCCCGCGATCGACAATTGCTCGCCTTCGCCGAACTGGCGGTCGACGGTCACGCCGGGCAGGCGCGCCAGCGAGTCGGCGATGTTGCTGTCGGGTAGCTTGCCGACATCCTCGGCACTGATGACATCGACGATGGAATCGGCGCGGCGCTTGGTTTCGATCGCATCGGCAAGGCTGCGGCGGTATCCGGTGACGAGGATTTCGTCTTCGGTCCCGATCTGGGTGTCGCTCGGAGCACCACTCTGGCCGGCTTCCTGAGCGGCGGCGATGTCGGCGAAACCGATCGCGCCGGACAAGGCGGTGGTGAACAGGATCAGTTGGCGGATGGTCATGTTGCAAGTCCCTTTCGGGATGCGCCCAGCAGCGCAGCCCCCCGAAATCACCGCGTTGCTGGCGGTGGCCACTGTTCCTGTCCGCTCCGGCGCATCAATCGGCCCGATACGATGTTTGTGACGCATCTTCATAACCAATATAGCCCAAAGGTGCTACCAAAAATGACAAATCGATTTCAGTGGAGGAATCGTATAATGATTGAAGTGACTAAGCGCCGAAAAACGGGGACGGATGGCCGCGCAAGGGCGGGGGCATGACCTGTACCGAATCCCGAAATGGGACGCGCATCACGCTGGAAATCTGCGTCGATTCTCCAGCCGGCATTGGCGCGGCGATCGCAGGCGGGGCAGATCGGATCGAACTGTGCTCCGCTCTCGACGTGGGTGGATTAACGCCCGGCGGTGCACTGACGGAGTTCGCCGTCGCCCGCGCCGCGGACGCAGGCATCGCCGTGCATGCGATGGTACGATCCCGCAGTGGCGACTTCGCTTACGACACCGATGAGATCGACTTGGCGATCCGCGAGGCCATCATACTGGCCGATCGGGGCGTGAACGGTCTCGTATTCGGTGCGGCACGGAACGGTGAGGTGGATGTCGATGCAGCGACGCGGTGGATGGAAGGCGTGTGCGGCGGCATCGGTCGTTCCGCCGCCCTGGTCTTCCACCGCGCGATCGATCTGGTCGACGATCCGGTCGCAGCGGTCGACCGCATCGCTGCGCTGGGGTTCACCCACATCCTGACATCGGGGGGGGCACCGACGGCGGGAGAGGCGCATGGCGTGATTGCGGCGATGGTCGCTCGCGCCGCAGGTCGGGTGGAGGTGATCGCCGGGTCGGGCGTGCGGCCCGAAAACGTCGCAGCGCTGGTGGCGGCGACGGCCGTCCCCGCCGTGCACGCTTCCGCCGGCGGGATCATGGGGGAACGCGATGACCGCGTCGTCGCACTGGGGTTCGCGTCGGCGGCGCGACGGACTACCGATGCCGGCGTGGTGGCCGGCTTGAAGATGGCATTAGACAACAAGTCCAATGTAAGACAATAAGGCTGTATCATGCCCGTGCCGTGACCTGTTCGCGAACCGGGCAGGCCATGACCGAGGGGACGGCAGGGCGATGGACGCATCGGACAACTTTACCGGCAGGATCGGTCGCTTCAGAAGCGGCAACGCCTCGCCGCTTTACATCCAGCTTCAGCAGCTGATCCGCGAAGCGATCGAAAACGAGTCGGTCGCGCGTGGCGATGCAATTCCGGCCGAGCGCGATCTGGCGCTCGACTATGACGTGTCGCGGATCACCGTGCGCAAGGCGATTGCCGGCCTGGTCGAGGAGGGGCTGCTGACGCGGCGTCGCGGCGCGGGCACGTTCGTCGCGGGGCGGGTGGAGAAGAACTTCTCCAAACTGTCGTCTTTCAGCGAGGATATGGTCGCCCGCGGGCGGGTTCCGAGCAGTTCCTGGGTATCGCGCGCGACGGGTACCGTCAGTCCGGAAGAGTCGATGGCACTCGGCCTGTCGCCAAGTGCGCCAGTATTTCGCTTCGTTCGGATACGATATGCGGACGAGGTGCCGATGGCCCTGGAGTTCTCGACGATCGCAGGGTTCTGCCTGCCGTCGGTAGAGGCCGTCGGCGACTCGCTGTACGCTGCGCTCGACGCGGCCGGCCATCGACCGGTGCGTGCGCTGCAACGGTTACGCGCGGTTCCGTTCGGATCGGAACATGCCCGCATGCTCGGCGTGGATACCGGCCAGCCGGGATTGCTGATCGAGCGGCGCGGGTTCCTGCGCGATGGTCGCGCCGTCGAATTCACCCGCTCCTATTACCGCGGCGACGCCTACGACTTCGTGGCCGAGCTGTCCGACATCTGATTCTGAGCAAGAGGCTTTCGTGATCACCGACGCACCCCGAACGCCTGCCACGACCACGCTGATGCGGTCGGAAACGCTGGAGGCCCCGGCGCGCGTAGCGGAGATGATCGCGCGTAACGCCGTCGCGTTCGCCGAGCTTGGCGCGCGGTTGCGGGCCGAGGCTCCCGATGTCGTCGTCACCTGCGCACGCGGATCGTCGGATCACGCCGCGACGTTCGGCAAGTATCTGATCGAGACGATGGTCGGCGTGCCGGTTGCGTCGGCGGCTCCCTCTGTCGTGTCGCTGTTCGAGGCGAGCGTTACGACGCGGCGAGCGCTGTGCATTGCGATCTCGCAATCGGGTCGAAGCCCCGACCTGCTGGCGACCGTTGCGGCGCATGCCGATGCGGGCGCTCACGTCGCCGCGCTGGTCAACGATGAGGGTTCGCCGCTGGCGGAGCGTGCCGACACGCTGCTCCCCTTGTGCGCGGGACCGGAGCGATCGGTGGCGGCGACCAAGTCCTGCATCGCGGCGATGGCAGGTCTGGCGGGGCTGGTCGCGGCGTGGTCCGGCGATGCGCGGCTTGCGGCGGCGGTGGAGACGCTGCCCGAGGCGCTGGCGCAGGCGGTGCGGCAGGACTGGAGCGCTGCAATCGAGCCGCTATCCGGGGTGACGCAGATGTTCGTGCTGGGGCGCGGGTACGGGTTCGGGGTGGCGCAGGAATGTGCGCTGAAGCTGAAGGAGACCTGCGCGATCCAAGCGGAGCCGTTCAGCGCCGCCGAGGTGCGGCATGGCCCAATGGCGATCGTGCGCGACGGGTTCCCGTTGCTGGCGCTGGCGACATCCGACGCAGCGGGTGCGGACGTGGTGAAGGCGGCGGGCGAGTTCGAGGCGCGCGGCGCGGCGGTGTTGCTGGCGCGTGCGGGTGGGCCGTCGCTGCTGCCCGCCGCCGCGGCGCATCCGGCGATCGAGCCGATCCTGTTGCTGGCGAGTTTCTATGGGCTGGCGGAACAGCTGGCGCGGCGGCGGGGGCTCGACCCGGATGAACCGCCGTTCCTGTCGAAGGTGACGCGCACGCTATGACCACGATGCGGTTCGGGAACGGCCATGTCGTGGCCGGTCGTGCGGTATGGCCAGGGGCGACGATCGCGGTCGACGGCGAGCGGATCGCCGAGATCGATGCCTTTAAGGGCGCGGGTGATGTCGATCTGAACGGTGGCTGGCTGATGCCGGGGTTCGTCGACACGCAGGTCAATGGCGGGGGCGGGGTGTTGTTCAACAACGACATCAGCGTCGGCGCGGTGGCGGCGATCGCGCGCGCGCACGCCGCCTTTGGTACCACGGCGCTGCTGCCGACCCTGATCAGCGAGACGCCGGACCGCATCGCTGCCGCCTTGGAGGCGACTGACGCCGCCATTGCGCAGGGCGTGCCGGGCGTCGTCGGCGTTCATATCGAGGGACCGTTCCTGAACGTCGCGCGCAAGGGCATCCACGATCCGGAGCGGTTCCGCCGGCTGGATGCGGAGACGGTCGCGCTGCTGTCTCGCCCGCATCGTGGCACGGTCATGCTGACGATTGCGCCCGAACTCACCGACGCCGCCACGATTTCGCAACTGGTCGCCGCGGGCGTGATCGTCAGCGCCGGGCATAGCGAGGCATCGTTCGAGCAGGCGAAGGCAGCATTCGACGCCGGCCTCTCCGGCATCACGCATCTGTTCAACGCCATGCCGCCGATGATGCAGCGGGAGCCGGGGCTGGTCGGCGCGGCGCTGGACGATGCTCGACCGTGGTGCGGGCTGATCGTCGACCGGGTGCATGTCGCGGCGGCGGTGCTGCGCGTGGCGATGCGGGCGCGACCGCACGACCGGATGATGCTGGTCACCGACGCGATGTCGTCGGTCGGTGCGGTCGACAAGGATTTCGTGTTGCAGGGCCGTCCCATCCGCGTCGCGGACGGCATCTGCCGTTTTGCGGACGGAACGCTGGCGGGGTCCGACCTCGACATGGCGCAGGCGGTGGCGAACGCGGTCGCCGACCTCGACGTGCCGGTGACCACGGTGGCTGCAATGGCCGCAACGAACCCGGCGACATTCCTGGGCTTGCAGAACGAGCGTGGCACGCTGGCGAAGGGGCTGCGCGCCGACTGGGTACAGCTCGACGCGCAGTTCCGCCCGGTCGCCACCTGGATCGGCGGGAGGGCGGTGGCGTGAGCGCAGAGACGCTCGTCGCGCCGCTCGCCGGCTGGCTGATGAGGTTGGCGGCGGTGCCCGATCCGGTCTTCGCCGAGGGGATGATGGGCGCGGGCGTCGCGATCGATCCGACCGGCGACACGCTGCACGCGCCGTGCGCGGCCACAGTGTTGAGCATCCACGCCGCGGGCCATGCGGTGACGCTGCGGACGGCGGGAGGTGCGGAGGTGCTGATCCATATCGGCATCGACACCGTCGCGATGGGTGGCGAGGGGTTCGAGCGACTGGTGGAGCCGGGGCAGGACGTTGCGGCAGGCACGCCGCTGATCCGCTTCGATGTCGATCTGATCGCGCAGCGGGCGAGTGCGCTGGCGACACCGATCGTCCTGACGTCGGGCGACGATTTTCGGATCGAGGGTGTTGCGGGTGATGGGCTGGTGGAAGTCGGCGCGCCGCTGTTGCGGCTGGTCCCGACCGGCGCGGCGCAGCGCGAGCGAACGGTAGCCACGACGACAAGCGCCTCGGCGACGGTCAGCGTGGCGTTGCCGCATGGTATCCACGCCCGTCCGGCGGCGCGGATCGCGGCGGCGGTGCGCGCGGCGGGGGCGAGCGCGACACTGACGCGCGACGATCGCAACGCGTCGGCGCTGAGCGTGACGGGCATGCTCGGACTCGATGCCGTTCACGGATCGACGCTGACGATCGCAGCGCAGGGCGGCGATGCGGACGCGGCGGTCGCGGCGGTGGTCGCGATCCTCACTTCCCACGAGGACGCGGACCCGCCTGCGCCGCGTGCGGTGCCGGTTGCGCCGGCGGAGGTCGCCGACGGGGCGCTGGCGGGCGTGCCGGCGGCGCCGGGTCTGGCGATCGGGATTGCGCGCTGGCTCAGGGTCGCCGCGCCGGAGGTGCCGCCGGCCGACGACGTGGCAACGGAGCGCGAGCGACTGGTCACCGGGATCGCGAGGCTGCGCGACACGCTGGCGGTGGCGAGTGGACACAGCGTGCTGGCGGCGCACCGGGCGATCCTCGACGATCCCGATCTGGACGCGGCGCTGATCGCCGCGGTCGAGACGGGGGAGGGTGCGGCGGCGGCGGCTCTGTCGGTGACGCGGGCTCAGGCGGCGCGGCTGGCGCGATCGAGCGACGCGCGGATCGCCGAGCGCGGCGACGACCTGATCGATATCGGCCAGCGGCTGGCGCATGCGGTGCTGGGCACGGAGCCGGACGCCATTGTCCTGCCGTCGGGAACGATCCTGCTCGCCGACGATCTGCTGCCATCGCAACTAACCGCGCTGGATGCGACGGCGCTGGCCGGCATCGCGGTCGTTCGCGGCGGCCCGACATCGCATGTCGCGATCATGGCGGCGGGGCTCGGCGTGCCGATGCTGGTCGCGCTGGGCGATCCCCTGACGACCGTCGCCGACGGCGCGACGCTGATTCTCGATGGCGACGCCGGATCGCTGCTGCCAGATCCGGACGCCCCGTCCCTGAACACCGCGCGGGCGAAGGTCGAGGCCGCCCGGCTGGCGGAGGCCGAGGCATTGGCGGCGGCGGCATCGGGTCGCCCGGCGGCGACGGCGGACGGCGTCGCGGTCGGCGTCCACGTCAATCTCGGCAGCGCGGCGGAAGCGGCGGCGGCGGTGACGGCGGGGGCGGAAGGGTGCGGCCTGCTGCGGACCGAATTGCTGTTCCTGGATCGGGCGACCGCGCCGACGCGCGACGAACAGGCGGCGGAATATCGCGCGATCGGCACGGCGCTGGGCAACCGGCCGCTGACGATCCGGCTGCTCGACATCGGCGGCGACAAGCCTGCGCCATATCTGGCGATCGTGGCGGAGGAGAACCCGGCGCTGGGGCTGCGCGGCGTTCGCGTCGTGCTGGCGCGGGAGGATGTGCTGGAGACTCAGGTCGCGGCGATCCTCGATGCGGCCGGGGGTGCGCCGTGCCGGATCATGGTGCCGATGATCGCCAGCGTCGCCGAACTGGATGCGGTGCGCGTCGTCGTCGATCGTTTGCGCGGCTCGCGGCCGGTCTTGCTGGGTGCGATGATCGAGACGCCGGCGGCGGCGATCGGCGCGGACCTGATCGCGCGGCGCGCGGATTTCCTGTCGATCGGCAGCAACGACCTGACTCAGTACACGCTCGCGATGGATCGGGGGAATCCGGCGGTCGCGGTGGGGCTCGATGGTTTGCATCCGGCGGTGCTGCGCCTGATCGCGGCGACGTGCGAGGGCGCGGCGCGGCACGGGGTGCCGGTCGGCGTTTGCGGCGGGCTGGCGGCCGATCCGCTGGCGGTGCCGATCCTGACCGGGCTGGGCGTCACGTCGCTGTCAGTGCCGGCGGGCCGGATCGCGGCGACGCGCGCCGGCGTCGCTGCGGTCGATGTGACGCGGGCGCATGGCCACGCGCTTCAGGCGCTGGCGTGCGAGTCGGCTGCCGACGTTCGCACGCTGGCGAGACGTTTTGCCGAGGAGACGGTCGCATGACATCGCCGATGGCGTTCCTCCAGCCGCTCGGTCGCGCGCTGATGCTGCCGATCGCAGTTCTGCCGGTCGCCGGGCTGATGCTGCGGCTGGGGCAGCCGGATCTGCTCGACATCGCGTTCCTGTCCGCGGCGGGGGATGCCATCTTCGCGCATCTCGGCCTGCTGTTCGCGGTGGGGGTCGCCACCGGTTTCGCGCGCGACGGTAACGGTGCCGCGGCGATGGCGGGGATCGTCTGTTATCTGGTCGCGGGCAACGGTGCGCAAGTGTTCCTGACCGTGCCGGCGGCGACGCTGGCGGGCGTGCCGGAGACTGCGACAGGACTGGTGACGAGCGCGTGGAAAGCGGCGGCGATCGACAAGTTGCAGGTGCCGATCGGCATCGTCGCGGGGCTGGTCGGCGGACATTTCTACAATCGGTTCGCGACGTTCAAGCTGCCGGATTACTTGGCCTTCTTCGGCGGGCGGCGGTTCGTGCCGATCGTCGCGGGGCTCGCCGGCCTCGTCATCGCCGGCGTACTGGGGCTGACCTATCCGGGTGTCAGCGCGGGTGTCGACGCGCTGAGCAACGGCGTGGTCGCGGCCGGGGGGTGGGGGCTGTTCGCCTTCGGGCTGCTCAACCGGTTGTTGCTGGTCACCGGGCTGCATCACATCCTGAACAACGTCGCGTACTTCGTGGTCGGGAGTTACGACGGGAAGACGGGCGATCTGTCGCGCTTCTTCGCGGGCGATCCTACCGCGGGCGGGTTCATGAGCGGGTTCTTCCCGGTGATGATGTTCGGCCTGCCCGCCGCGTGTCTGGCGATGTACCACGCCGCGCTGCCCGATCGACGGAAGGCGGTCGGCGGACTGCTGTTCAGCCTGGCGCTGACGTCGTTCCTGACCGGGGTGACCGAGCCGATCGAGTTCAGCTTTATGTTCCTCGCGCCGGCGCTGTACGCGGTGCACGCGGTGCTGACCGGCGCGGCGGAGGCGATCATGAACGCGCTGGGTGTCCGGCTCGGCTACGGCTTTTCGGCGGGGTTGTTCGACTATGTGCTGAACTTCGGCAAGGCGACGAAGCCGCTGCTGCTGCTGCCGGTCGGTGCGGCCTATGCCGCGGTCTATTACGGGCTGTTCCGTTGGGCGATCGTCCGGTTCGACCTGCCGACGCCGGGGCGCGAGGCGGAGGAGGCGACCGCCCCCGCGGCGCCGGTGCCGGTCCGCGATCGGGCGGCGGCCTATGTCGCGGCGCTGGGCGGGGCGGCGAACCTGCGCGGGGTCGATGCTTGTACGACCCGGCTGCGGCTGACCGTCGCGGATGCGCAGGCGATCGACGAGCCCGCGCTGAAGCGGCTGGGTGCGCGCGGCGTCCTGCGGCCGTCGCCGACCGCGGTGCAGGTCGTGGTCGGCGGGATCGCGGACGGGCTGGCGATGGACATGCGTGCGGTGCTGGACGCTGGTCCTGCGGTGGTCGCGGCGCCAGTGGCAACGCCGGTGGCCTATGCTTTGCCCAAACGGGTGGCAGCGGCGATCGGCGCGGACAATGTCGTAGTGGCCGCGCGGCTGCCGGGGCGGTTGCGGATCGTGGTGGCGGCGCGCGACAGGGTCGATGCCGCGGCGCTGTCGGCGTTGGGTGCGCGGGCGGTGGTCTGGGTGCGCCCGGACACGCTGCACCTGCTGATGGAGGATGCATGAGCCGTGTCGTGCAGGTGCTCGATCTGGTCGACGATGCGGCGCTGATCGCCGAATATCGCGCGCGGCACCGGCCGGGGGCGGTGTGGCCCGATATCATCCGCTATCTGGAGGCGATCGGCTGCAACGATCTGGAGCTGTGGCATGTCGCCGACCGGCTGGTGATGATCTTCGATGCGGCGGACGGCTATCCGCGGGCGACCGATCCCGCGCTGGATCCGGTGGTCGCGGCGTGGGAAGCGGAAATGGGGGTGTACCAGCGGGCGATCGACCCGGCGGGTCCCAAGTGGCTGCCGATGCAGCGGATTTTCGCTTATGACGGAAGATCGTAGGCGGGCGTTGCGTTTGGAAGGTTAGGCTAAGGTTAGTCCAATGCGGTGTTTCGCCAGCGTGTCGGATGGGCGTGTCGGCCGGGCGAGCCCGATGACCGGCGACGCATGAGAAAGAGCGGGTCCGGCGTGTCACAGGTCGGGCGCGTAGGACAGGGGTTGGGTCCAACAAAATGCGCGTGCGGCGGTGTTCGGGCAGCGTTGCGCTCGCGGCGAGGCCCTCCCCCAACCACTCCCCAACGGGAGGGGAGCGGAGATCGGGCAACGGCATGCCCTTCGTCGGTTGCGGAGTAGCTGTCTCGAGCATCTCGCTCGCTCTTCATGCCACGCGCGCGATGCGGTAGCGCGCAACCATGCCGACGATCCTGCCCATCCACGACGCGGACGACCCGCGCATCGCCGCGTATCGCGACATTCGCGAGCGGGATCTGGTCGGGCGGCAGGGGCTGTTCGTGGCCGAAGGGCGCGTGGTGCTGGCGATGCTGGTCGCCGCGACCGGATATCGTGCGAAGTCGGTGCTGGTCGCGGCGCACCGGATGGACTCCGTCGGCGATCTGGTCGCGCCGCTGGCCGGCGATGTGCCGGTTTATGCGGCGGAGCAATCGGTGCTGGACGCTATCGCGGGGTTCCCGATGCATCGCGGCATCCTGGCGATCGGACGGCGGGTCGATCCGCCGTCGCCCGATGCGCTGCTCGCGAACCTTCCGGACGACGTGGACGTGCTGGTGCTGAGCGGGATCGCCAATCACGACAATATGGGCGGGCTGTTCCGCAACGCCGCGGCGTTCGGCGTCGGTGCGGTGCTGCTGGACGCCGAATGCTGCGACCCGCTGTATCGCAAGGCGATCCGGGTATCGGTCGGCGGGGTGCTGAAAACGCCCTACGCGACGCTGGCCCGCGGTGACGATCCGGTTGCGCTGCTGGAGCGGCACGGCTTCGCGTCGCTGGCGCTGACGCCCGGCGGAGCGACGACGCTGGCGGAGGTGGTGCCCGGACGGCGCAATGCGGTGCTGCTCGGCGCGGAGGGGCCGGGGCTGGCGGCGGACCTGATCGCACGGGCACGGGGGGTGCGGATCGACATGGCGGCGGGCTTCGACAGCCTGAACGTCGCAACGACCGGGGGCATCGTGCTGCATCACCTTGCCGCGGGCCGGCACCGGTCTACATCGTCGTCATGATCCAGCGGATGCGACATTTCCTGCGCGAGGAGGATTGGGCCTTCGCCGCGCATGAGGCGCCGGTGATGCCCGGCTCCCCCGGATCGCCGGAGCATCCGCATCCGCGCCGCTTCGCCTATGGATCGATCTCGGTGTTGCTCGGGCTGACGGCGGGGTTCGGCAACGCGCTGATTTCCGCGAACACGTACACGTTGCAGGGTGCGCTCGGCCTCGATCCGGCGCAGATCGCGTGGTTGCCGACCGTGTATGTGATGACCAACGTGTCGATCAACCTGATCATGATCAAGTTCCGGCAGCAGTTCGGCTTGCGCCCGTTCGCGATCATCTTCCTGACGGTCTATGCCGCGCTGACGCTGGCGCATCTGTTCGTGCACGGTTTCGCGTCGGCGATCGCGGTGCGGGCCGCCAGCGGCATGGCGGGTGCGGCGGTGTCGAGCCTGGCGCTCTATTACATGATGCAGGCGTTGCCCGCGAAGTGGCGGTTGAAGGCGGTGGTGCTGGGTATTGGCGTGCCGCAATGCGCGACGCCGCTGGCGCGGCTGTTCTCTCCCGACCTGCTGGCGATGTCGCAGTGGCGGACGCTGTACCTGTTCGAACTGGGGCTGGCGTTGCTCAGTCTGGCGGCGGTGGCGTGGCTGCGCCTGCCGCCGACGACGCGGCAGAAGGCGTTCGAGCCGCTCGATTTCCTGACATTCGTGCTGTTCGCGGGGGCGATGGCGCTGTTCTCGGCGGTGCTGGGGCTGGGCCGGATCGTGTGGTGGACGAATGCGCCTTGGATCGGCTGGGCACTGATCGCGGCGATCCCGATGCTGGCGGCGGCGCTGATGATCGAGCATAATCGCGCCAATCCGCTGCTCAATACGCGCTGGCTGGGGAGCGCGGACATCCTGCGCTTTACGATCGTGACGATCATGGCGCGCATCGTCCTGTCCGAACAGACCTATGCCGCGGTCGGATTGCTGACCGTGCTGGGCCAGAACAACGACCAGCTCGGCACGTTCTTCCTGATCGTGTTCGCGGCGTCGGTGGTCGGCGTCGTCGCCAGCGCGGTGGTGCTGGACGTCAACCGGCTGGCGCATCCGGTGATGCTGGCGATCGGGCTGGTCGCGGTGGCGGCGTTCTTCGATGCTCAGTCGACCAGCCTGACGCGCGGACCGCAGCTTTACTGGACGCAGGCTCTGATCGCGTTCGCGGCGACGTTCTTCCTCGGGCCATCGCTGCTGTTCGGGATGACTCGCGCGCTGCAGGCGGGGACGGGACACATCATCAGCTTCATCGCGTTGTTCGGTATCGTGAATTCGATCGGCGGATTGGCGGGGACGGCGCTGCTCGGCAGCTATCAGCAGATACGGGAGAAGGCGAACAGTGCGGCGCTGGTGCAGCAGATGCAGCCCACGGACCCGATCGTGACGCAGCGCATCCAGGCGGGCGGCGCAGCGGTGGGTCGCGTCGTTGGCGATCCGACGCTGCGATCGGCGGAGGGTGCGGCGATCCTGTCGCAGACGACCACGCGGGAGGCAAACGTGCTGGCCTATGACGACGTGTTCCGCCTGATCGGCGTACTGGCGGCGGCGACGTCCGGCTATCTGGCGTTCCTGCTCGGGCGGCGGAGCTGGCGCGCGCGGCGGGCGGCGCGGTCGGAGATGACGGCATGACCGACATTCGTGATCCCGTGCCGCCGGCGGCGACCGGACCCGTTGCGCCCGGACCGGTGACCGAGGAGCGGGCGGCAGAGATCGGCGCGACGCCGGCCGCACCGCCCGTCGGGTCGGGCTGGCGACCGCCGGCCAACAGCCGCCGCGTGGTGATCGTGCTGGCGCTGGTGGCGATCGCGGGCGTGCTCGCGGTGCTGGCGGCGTGGCGGCTGCCGCCCTTCACCAGCGACTATGAGTCGACCGACAATGCCTATGTGCGCGGGCGGACGACGGTGATCGCGCCGCAGGTGTCGGGATATGTCACGCGGGTGCTGGCGCGGGATTTCGCCGATGTGAAGCAGGGCGACGCGCTGGTGGCGATCGACGACCGCATCTATCGCCAGCGCGTCGAGCAGGCGGAGGCGCAGGTCGCGGCGCAGCAGGCGACCCTCGCCAACGCGCTGCAATCCGAACGCAGCCGCGCCGCCAGCTTCACCGCGCAGGACGCCGCCGTGGCCAATGCGGAGGCGCAGTTGATGCGCGCGCAAGCGGACATGGCGCGCGTCAATGACCTCGTCACCGACGGATCGGTGTCGCTGCGCGAACGCGACCAGACGCTGGCGGCGCTGCGGCAGGCGCAGGCCGGCGTGCGGCAGGCGCGCGCGGCACGAGAGATCGCGCGGCAGGATATCCGTACCGTCGAGGTGGGGCGCGGCGGCCAGCGCGCGGGCGTGTCCGGTGCGCAGGCGGCGCGCGAACTGGCGCAGATCGACCTGTCCAACACGATCGTGCGTGCGCCCGAAAGCGGGCGATTGAGCGAGATCGGGGTGCGCGTCGGCCAATATGTGACGGCGGGCACGCAGTTGATGTTCCTCGTACCCCCGGAGACGTGGGTAATTGCGAACTTCAAGGAAGCGCAGATCGCGCGGATGGCGGTCGGTCAGCCGGCGTCGTTCACCGTCGACGCGCTGGGGGATGCGCGGCTGACCGGGCGTGTCGAGCGGGTGTCGCCCGCCGCCGGATCGGAGTTCGCGGTGCTGAAGGCGGACAACGCGACCGGCAATTTCACGAAGGTGCCGCAACGGATCGCGGTCCGCATCCGTGTCGATCCGGGTCAGCCGCTGGCGCAAAGGTTGCGGCCGGGGATGTCGGTGCAGGCGCGGGTGGATACGTCGGGCGGTCCGGCGATCCGATGAAGCGGGGCGCGCTGCTGCTGGGGCTGGCGCTGGCCCAGACGTTGGCGGCGTGCGCCGGGCCCCGACCCGCGCCGCCGCAAGGCGCGTCGGTAGTGCCCCCGCCGGCGTGGCGGACGGTGCTGGACGGGCCGGGCGCGCCGATCCGGGCGGACTGGTGGACGGCGTTCGGCGATCCGGTGCTGGTCGATCTCGTCGCGCGGGCATTGGCGGCGAACCCCGATCTGGGCGTGGCGGCGGCGCGCGTCGAGGAGGCGCGCGCGGCCGAAAGGCTGGCAGGCGCACAGCGCACGCCGACGCTGAACGCCGGCCTGCCGACGACGGAGGGGCAGACCGTCAGTCCGTTCGGCACGCCATCGACGGCGTTCGGGGCGCAGCCGTCGATCACCGCCAGCTACGACCTCGACCTGTTCGGCCGCTTGCGTCAGGCGAGTGCGGCGGCACGGGCGCAGGCGCTGGCGAGCGAGGGCGCGCGGGATACGGTGCGGCTCGCGATCGTCGGCTCTGTGGCGTCCGGGTACATCCAGTTGCGCGCGCTCGACCTGCGGTTGGCGGTCGCGCGGGAGACGCTGGCGGCGCGATCCGAAGCGCTGCGCATCGCCCGGCGGCGGGCCGAGACGGGCTATACGTCCAATCTGGAACTGCGGCAGGCGGAGGGTGAGTATCGTGCGACCGAGCAGCTCGTGCCGCAGGCGCAGTTGCTGGTGGCGCGGCAGGAGAATGCGCTGAGCCTGTTGCTGGGCACGTCGCCGGGGCCGATTCCGCGCGGCCTGTCGCTCGACCGGCTGCTCGCGCCGGCGGTGCCGGACGGATTGCCCGCCGACCTGCTGCGGCGGCGCCCGGACCTCTTCCAGGCGGAACAGGCACTGGTCGCAGCGGACCGCAGCCTCGACAGCGCACGGGCGGCGATGATGCCGAACGTGGCGCTGACCGGCAGTGCGGGCGTGGTGCTGTCGACGGCTTTAGCGAACCCGATCGGCGTGTTCTCGATCGGTGGCAGCGTGCTGTCGCCGTTGTTCGACGGCGGTCGGCTGCGGGCGCAGGCCGACGCGGCGGCGGCGCGGCGCGATCAGGCGGCGTGGAGCTATCAACGCGCGGCGCTGATCGCGTTTCGGGAGGTGGACGACAGTCTGGCGTCGGTGCTGCGGTCGGGACAGCAGGCCACGGCGCTGGCGGGGCAGCGCGCGGCGGCGGCGGGGGCGCTCAGGATCGCCTCCAATCGCTACCGGGCGGGGTATTCGGCTTACATCGAGCAACTCGATGCGCAGCGGGCGCTTTTGACCGCCGAATTGGCGCTGATCCAGGCGCGGGCCGATCGGCTGGCGGCGTATGTGTCGTTGTACCAGACGTTTGGTGGTGGCTGGGCGCGGGAGGATGTGGCTGCGGTAGATCGGTGAGGCTTTGGTCCTTCTACCCCTTGCTGCTCCCAAGGGGAGGGCAGAGGCGCGCCCTCTAGTCTAAGCCGCCACGGCCCCCGCGTCGCGCGTCGCCGGTTGCGGGTTCTGCCACTGGGTCGCGTCATGTCCGGCGCGCCAGATTATCAGGTCGTCGAGCGGCATCGGCATCCCGATCTCATAGCCCTGCAACAGGTCGCAGCCGAGCATCTGGAGCAGCCGTGCCTGCCAGTCGCTCTCGACGCCCTCGACCACGACACGCATGTCGAGGCTGTGGCCGAAGTCGATCATCGAGCGGATGATCTGGTTGGTCTTGCGGCGATCGCCGACCGATCGCAGGAACGACTTGTCGAGCTTCAGCCCGTCGAGTTCGAAATGCTGGAGATAGCTGAGCGACGAATAGCCGGTGCCGAAATCGTCGAGGTACACCTGCACGCCGAGTTCGCGGAGGCGGTCGACCGACTGGCGGGCGCTGTCGAGATTGTCGATCAGGACGCCCTCGGTGATCTCCACCTTCAGCAGTTCGGGCGAGACGCGCGCGGCCAGCAACTGGTCGACGATGCGCGACACGAAATCGGGGTGGCGGAAATAGACGGGTGAGATGTTGACCGCGACCGGCGCGTTCTCCAGCCGGGCGGCGGCGGCAAGCGCGGTCTCGATCGTCCAGTCGGTCAGCGCGACGATCTGGCCGCTCGCCTCCGCCGTCGCAATCAGCGCGAAGGGGCTGACGTCGCGCAGCGCCGCCGATTGCGAGCGGAGCAGGGCCTCCGCGCTTTCGAATGCGCCGGAGCGGGCGTCGACCAGCGGTTGGTAATGGAGCGAGAACTGGTTCTCGATCATCGCGCGCCCGAGTTCGACCCGCACCGAGCTTTCGCGCATCTCGCGCCGGTCCATCGCGTCGTCGAACACGCGGTAGCAGCCCTTGGACGCGGCCTTGGCGGCGTACATGGCGAGATCGGCGCGACGGAGCAACTCGGTGCCGTCGAGCCGTGTCGGATCGCCGATCGCGAGGCCGACGGATGCGCCGACCTCGACCTGGCTCCCACCGAGATCAAAGGGTTCGGCGACGACGGCGACGATCGCCTCGGCATGATCCTCCGCCGACACGTCGGGCCGCCACGCCAGGATCGCCGCGAACTCGTCACCGCCGAGACGCGCCAGCGCGACGGGTGAGGGGATGGTGCGGCGGACGCGCTCCGCGACCTTGCGCAACAGGTCGTCGCCGGCCTTGTGCCCGAGCGTGTCGTTCACGTCCTTGAACCGGTCGAGGTCGAAGAACAGCACGATCAGCATTTCGTGATCGAGCAGCGCGCGATCCTCCAGCGCGGCATGAAACGCCTTGCGGTTCATCAGGCCGGTCAGGTGATCGACGTTGAGCAGCGCGCGGAGTTCGGTGTTGCCGACGAGCAGGGCATGAGCGAGGGACCTGTGGCGGACGGTTTCGCAGCCGAGCGCGACGATCGTCGCCGTCAGCCCCGCCACGGTGCAGGCGCCCGCACCGCCGAGCAGCAGCAGGCCGAGCGAGCCGGCACCGGACGCAGCCGCCATCGACCACCCCAGCGATGACCGCCAGGGCACCGATCGCAACCGTCCGTACGCAGAGCCGAGTCTCACCGGGTGTAACGGCCACCGACCGCCGGCCGGTCGCGGCCCATCGCGGTGAACATCTGACGCGCCTGTTCGCCCAGCCGGCGTTCGGCCTGCTGCTTTTCGGTGGTGACGCTGGCGAGCGCGTCGCGCTGGTCGAGGTGGCTCGACATGCGAGCGCGCAGGATGGCGAGGCTGATCGGTTTCAGCATATAGTCGTTGGCACCTTCGGACATCGCGGTCACCACCGACATCTCCTCGTCGACGGCGGTGCACATGATGACGGGCAGGCGCGTCTTCGGGTGAAGCTCGCGGATCGCGCGGAGCGTTTCCAGCCCGGAAAAGCCGGGCATCATCCAGTCGAGCAGGACGATGTCCGGGCATCGCGCAGAGATGATCGACAGCGCCGCCCGGCCGCTGTCGGCGTGCAGCGTGCCATAGTTCCCGGAACGCAGCGCGCGGTCGAGCAGGATGCGGTTGTCCTCGACATCGTCGACGATCAGGACCTGCTTCTGGGCGCGGATGGAGGTCGGCAGCGGCGCGGTCATGCGGCCAGTTCCTTATGGGCCATGTCTGTGTAGCTGAGGGTCTTCACATCGCGGGCCTTGACGGCCAACTCCTTCAGCGACTGGGCGATCTCGCGGGGGGTGGAGGCGGCTTTCGGGAAGAAGCGATGGCCCGCCGCGGCGAGGCGGCGATGTTCGTCCAGCGTGATGTCGCAGCCGGACACGACGATCAGGGGCACGTCGCGCAAGTCGTCGTCCTTGGCCAGTCGCTGCATCACCTCGAACCCGTTCATCGCGGGCATCGCCAGATCGAGCACGATCGCGTCGGGGCGGATATCCGCGGCCATCGCCAATCCCTGAACGCCGTTGATCGCCCGCCGGGTGGAGAAACCGACCTGTGCGACGCAGCGGGTCAGCAGGTCGGCGGCATCGTCGTCGTCGTCGATCACCAATACCTCGCCCGATGCGCGCAGGCGATAGACGTCGAGCACGTCGCGCAACTGCGCCTCCGTCACCGGTTTGCGCAGATAGTCGGTCGCGCCGGCACGCAGGCCGCGGGCACGGTCGTCGTCGATCGTGACGAGGATGGTCGGAATGTGGCCGATGCGCGGATCGCGGCGCAATTCCTCCAGCACGTCATAACCCGTCCGCCCCGGCAGCAGGGCATCGAGCAGGATGAAATCGGGCATGTGCAGCCGCGCCAGATCCAGTGCCGCGTCCGCACTGGTGGTGGACAGGACGCTGTAGCCCATGCGCGACAGCCAGCGCTGCGTCAGGTCGATCGCGGCGGGATCGTCGTCGACGACCAGCGCGGTATGCTCCGCACTCGGCGTTTCGAGGAAGCGGGTGTCCTCCACGCCGGCCGCCGGCACGTCCAGCAGGTCGCGGCGCATCACCGCGTCGCCCATCGGCAGCACCAGCCGGAAGGTGGAGCCGACGCCCGCCACGCTGTCGACGGTGCAGTCGCCGCCCATGATCCGCGCCAGCCGGCGGACGATCGCGAGGCCGAGTCCGGTGCCGCCGAACTGGCGCGTCGAACTGCCGTCGAGTTGCTGGAACGCCTCGAACAGACGCTCGACATGCTCCGGGGGAATGCCGATGCCGGTATCGCGCACGGTAAACGCAATCCACGGCTGGTGATCGCGCTCATGCGCCGCAACGGTCAGCTCGACCTCGCCGCTGCGCGTAAACTTGAACGCGTTGCTGATGAGGTTGGACAGGCACTGACGCACCTTGTCGACATCGCCGATCATGATGCCGACGCCGTCGTCGACCGTCATCGTGAAGCGATTGCCGTTCGGTGGCGCTTCCGTGCCCGCGGTCGCCACTACGGCGGCGACGAGCGCCTTCACGTCGATGACGACACGGCTGACGGTGGTGCGTCCCGCCTCGATCTTCGACAGGTCGAGAATGTCGTTGATCAGCGCCAGCAGCGTGCGGCCGGCATGCTGGATCCGGTCGAGGTCCGCCATCGTTGCGGCATTGCCGACGTCGGCGGCATCCTCGTGCAGCAGCATCGCATATCCGAGGATCGCGTTCAGCGGCGTGCGCAGTTCATGGCTCATCGTCGCGAGGAATTGCGACTTGGCGATATTCTGCTGGTTCGCCTGTTCGCGCGCCTGTTCGAGGGCGCCCATCGTTTCCCGGGCGCGACGCGCGATCTCGCGGATGCGGCGCTTGAGCAGCTTGGTGTCGGCGGTGATTTCGCTGCGCGACAGGGCGTCGCCCCGCTGCCAGTGAAAGGCGGCGAGGTCTTCCGGCTCGAGCTGGCCGACGAGCAGTTCCAGCGGCGCGATCGTGGCGCGCACGATCGACCTCGCGAGCAGCCGCGCGGCGATGACGGCCGCGCCGCCACCGGTTGCGAGCGCCATCAGCGCCGCGGCGACCGGCCACAACGGCGTCATCGGCTCCGTGAGCAGACCTGCGGCCGCACCGGCGATCACCGCCGTCGCCACGACCGCGAGCAGCGCGGCCGTCAGCGGCAGGTGGAGCGATCGCCGCGCCGCCTGATACAGGAGGGGCCGGTGGCCATCGTCGTCGAACATGACGGGCTTCATGCCGCGATATCCAGCGGCAGGTCGGCAGCGGCGGGAGCCTGCACGCGCACGATCGGGATCTCGATCGTGAAGCTGGTGCCGACCCCGCGTTCGGAGCGCACGTCGATCGTGCCGCCCATCATCCGGCAGAAGCGGCGGGTGAGGGCGAGGCCGAGGCCAGTGCCGCCGAACTTGCTGGCGGTGTCGTTCTCCGCCTGGCTGAAATCCTCGAAGATACGGCGCAGCCCCTCCGGACTCATGCCGATGCCGTTGTCCGTCACCTCCAGCGTCATCCACTCGCCGCGGTCGGTCGTGCGCGACAGGACGGTCAGCATGATCGTACCCTTGGTGGTGAACTTGGCGGCGTTGCTGAGCAGGTTCAGGAGCGACTGGCGCACCTTCAGCGGATCGAGCTCCATCGTGCCGAGCGGTTGCGGGATGTTGACGATCAGGCGGTTGTCGCGCTTCGCGATCAGTGGCGATGCGGTGGCGGTGACCTCGGTGACGAGGGACGCGACGTCCACCGCCTCCGTCGACAATTCCAGCCGGTTCGATTCGATCGACGACAGGTCGAGCACGGTGTTGACGAGCGCCAGCAGGTGGCGACCCGCGGCATGGATGCGATCCAGATCCTGCATCTTGCGGCTGGCGTCGGCGCGATCCTCGAAATTCTCGCGCAGCATCTCGGCATAGCCGATGACGGCGTTCAGCGGCGTGCGCAGTTCGTGGCTCATCTTCGCAAGGAAGATGGACTTGCGCTTGCTGGCGAGCTCTGCCGCCTCCATCGCCGCGCGCACCAGCGTCAGCTTGCTGCGCTGGTCGATCGTCTCCTGTTCCAGACTCAAGCTGATGCGCAGCACCGTCTCGTAGAACAGCGACAGGATCGTCATGTACGCCAGCGCCGCGAGGATCGAGAAGGTATTGGCGAGATGCAGGTCGCGCGCGTCGATCAGCGTCGGAAACTGCCCGTAGGCGAGACGCATGACGAAGAACGCGGCCAACTGCATGGCGATGCCGGTCAGCACGAGTTTGATGGATTCCGACAGGTAGAAGAACCCCAGCACCATCGCGATCAGGAACCACGGCAGCAGGGGCGAGCTGATGCCGCCGAAGTAAAAGGAGCCGAACAGGGACAGGCCGACCAGCATCTGCACGCTGGTCATCGCGGGCAGGCGCATGCTCCCGCTCGCCTTCAGCAACACGGGGATGGCGAGGAAGCCGGCGACCATCGCCTCCGTCACCCAGAACTGCCACGTCTCCCCCGCCGGGGTCCGCGCCAGAAAGAAGGTGACGCTGTGGCCCATCAACGGACCCGCCAGATGCAGCATCACGAAGGTGCGCGCCATTAGCCGGTCGGAGTCGCCTTGCAGCATCGCGGCCGGGATGAACCAGTCAATGGCGCGGTAGAACTGCTTGTGCATCATGCCCCCGGGATCGACGTTGGTGATAGCCAACCACCCCTAAAGATTGATGAAGGTCAGGTTTAACCGGGTTTAAGGGGTCGCCCGCTAAGCGGGCTGCATCGACGGCCGCTTTCCCGGAGGATGTACCCGCAATGCAGACGGCGCGCGCCTTGCCCCGCAGCATCAATCCCGGCTTCTCCCTCGCAGCGCTGCTCGACCATTTCATCCCCGCCGAGATGCAGGTGCACGCGGAATCGCATCGCCGCGCGCGCATGTTCATGCTCAGCCACGTGTTCGGCCCGATCCTGGGAAATGCGATCCCGCTGTACCTGGTGGTGGCGGGCATCTGCCGCGATTATCGTGCGACCGTCTTCTTCCTGTCGATCCTGGCGTTCTGGATCTATCCGTTCGTGCTGCGCGCGACGGGGCGGTACCAGTTGCTGGCGTTCCTGTCGGTGCAGAACCTGATCTTCTGCGCGTTGTGGGCGTGTTATTCCTTCGGCGGCGTCAGTTCGCCGTTCCTGCCGTGGATCCTGATCTTTCCCCTGTTGGCGTTCCTGTACCTGCCGCCGGTCGGATGGGTGCGCAACGTGCTGCTGATCCAGATCTTCGGCAACGTCGCCTTCTTCCTCGCGCGCTGTTACGACGGCACACCGCTGCCGGCGGTGGAACTGTCCGATTTCCAGGTCATCGGCATGATATCGATGGCCAGCGTCGCGCTCTATTTCGCGATGATGTCGCTGTATTTCGCCAAGATGTTCCACGAGCAGCGGGAGTTCACGCGTGAGCTGAACTCGCTGGTCTCGACCTCCGACAACCTGCGCAACCTGACCGCCGCCGCCAATCAGGCGAGCACGGCGAAAGCCGATTTCGTCGCGGGGATGAGCCACGAGCTGCGCACGCCGCTGAACGCGATCATCGGGTACAGCCAGTTGCTGCTCGAAGAGGCGGAGGACGAGGACGACGACGATACCGTCGCCGATCTCGGCCATGTCCACCGGGCCGGGTCCGACCTGCTGCGACTGATCGACGACATCCTGGCCTATTCCCGCATTGAGGCGGGCAAGATGCCCGTCAACCCGGCGATCGGCTCGGTCGGCGCGCGCATGCCGATCTGGCTGCGCGACCTGGGCGATCGCGTCCGCGGCTATACCGTGGAGGTGTTGCCGAGCGGGGCGCTGGCGACGGAATGGTCGATGGACTGGACCGCGACGGGTTCCGCCGTCCGCCACCTCGTCACCGGTATCGCCGTGCAGCACGGCGCGGGCGCCCTGACGATCGACTGCCGGACGCTGGAGGGTGGCGGCCTGTCCTTCACCTTCATCGACACCGCCCCGAACGGTCGCGCGCGCGCGGTGCCGATCATCCACGAGATGTTCGAACATGGCGACGATGCCTCGCCGACCAAATACGGGGGCACCGGGATCGAGATCGCGCTGGCGTACAAGCTGGCGCAGCTGCTCGGCGGATCGATCGGTACGGTGCATCTGGCCGACGGCCGGCCGGCCACGGTGCTGACCCTGCCCGAACTGACCTCCGCCGCGCCCGCGCTCCCCTTCGCCGCCTGACACCGGATTTCCGATATGACCCACATCCTGATCGTCGAAGACAATGAATTGAACCGCGACATGCTGCAACGCCGGCTGGAGCGGAAAGGCTATGCGGTGTCGTGTGCGGTCGATGGGCCGCAGGGGATCGCGATGGCGACGACGAGCCGGCCCGACATCATCCTGATGGACGTCGCACTCGGCGATATGGACGGGTGGGAGGCGACGATGGCGATCCACGCCGATCCGCGCAGTGCCACGATCCCGGTGATCGCCCTGACCGCGCACGCGCTGGAGAGCGACCGGCTGCGCAGCATCGAAGCGGGCTGCGTCGATTTCGAGACCAAGCCGGTGTCGCTGCCCGACCTGATCGCCAAGATCGAGCAGCATGCCACCGTGCGCAACGCCGCGTAAATGTTCGCAAATCGTCGAGTTACCGGATCTTTAACCAGGTCCGCTCGCCGATGCTTATGGGTTGCGAAACTATCCCGGATCAGTTCCCGACCCGATCCCATACGAGGCCCATCATGACCACGGATACGCCGCAGTTCGGCGCCCTCGCTGGCAGCATGCGCGATTTTCGCTACCTGCCCGGTGCCGACCTGCTGGCCCGCGTCGATGCTTTCTACCAGTGGCAGGAGACGCGCCGGGCGGCGGGTGTCTGGCCGCTTGGGCGCTCGACGGAGCAGGGTGCGTTCAGCCGCTGCACCGCGCGCACCGACGAGGGCGAGCTGTTCGACGGCGTCAATTTCGCGAGCCAGGACTATCTCAGCCTGAACTCGCACGACGGGGTGTTGGAAACCGCGATCGCAACGATGCGCGCGTTCGGCGTGCACAGCGCCGGATCGCCCGCCCTGGTCGGCAACACGTCGCTGTCGATCGCGCTGGAACGCAAGATCGGCGACTTCCTCGGCTACGACCATGTCGCGCTGTTCCCGACCGGCTGGGCCGCGGGCTTCGGCGTCATCAAGGGGCTGGTGCGGCCGAACGATCATATCGTCATGGACGCGCTGAGCCATGCCTGTCTTCAGGAAGGCGCACAGGCGGCGACGCGCAACATCCACCTGTTCCGCCACAATCAGGTCGAGGCGGCGCGCGCCAAGCTGGCGAAAATTCGCAGCACCGATACGGAAAACGGTATCCTGCTGGTGACCGAGAGCCTGTTCTCGATGGACTCGGATACGCCAGACATTCGCGCGTTGCAGGCACTGGCGCACGAATACGGCGCGACGTTGGTCGTCGATGTCGCGCACGACCTGGGCAATCTCGGCCCCACCGGGCGTGGCTTCATCGAGGCGCAGGGCATGCTCGGCAAGGTCGACGTGGTGATGGGCAGCTTCTCCAAGACCTTCGCGTCGAACGGCGGCTTCGTCGCCGCGCGGGGCCGCGGCGTGAAGGAGTATATGCGCTATTACAGCTCGCCCAACACCTTCTCCAACGCGATGTCGCCCGCCAACGCGGCGATCGTCGGCAAAGCGTTCGATATCGTCGCGTCGGAAGAGGGCGCGGTGCTGCGGCGCAAGTTGATGGACAACATCCTGATGCTGCGCAGCCTGCTGCAGGGATGCGGGCTGGAGGTCTATGGCGATCCGTCCGCGATCGTGTGCGTGAAGATGGGCAGCGAGGCGCTGGCGCGGCTCGTCAGCCGTCGCCTGCCGTCGCTCGGGATGCTCGCCAACCTGGTCGAGTTCCCGGCGGTGCCCAAGGGGCAGGCACGGTTCCGGTTGCAGGTGATGGCGCGCCACAGCCAGCACGACATCATCGACGCGGTGCACCGCCTGTCGACCGCGGTCGCCGATGCCACCGACGATATGAACGCGCTGGAAACCGGGGCGGCGACGATCGAGACGCTGGAACGGGATCGGCCCGTCGTCCGCCGGACGGTGGTGGCGCCGGAGGCGCCGTGTGCCCGGACCAGACGGGGCGGTGGGCGCGGTGCGCTCGCCGCCTGAGGGTTTACGTCGTGTTTACTGCGGGTTGCTACAGGTTAGCCCGCGAAAGGAACCTCCCTGCCATGAAGATGAACATCGCCGCGTTGATGTCGGCCAGCCTGTTGGGCATGATCGCCGCGTCTCCGGTCGTCGCGCAGGAGGCCGGTGACGCCTATGTCCGCGTCGCCGCCGCGCGGACCAAGCTGGTCGACAAGGGCGACGTGAAGACCAACGGCGTGCTCGATCCCGCCGCCGGCTACTCCACGCGCGAGACGTTCCACGGCGTCGTCACGGGCGGCTATTACATCGCCAACTCCATCGCGGTGGAGGCATCGATCTCCACCCCCGCGACCACCGACAATCTGCCGGCGGGATCGCTGCTGGGCACGCCGAACCTGGGCGACGACGAGTTCACGATGGCGACGCTGGGCGTCAGCCTGCATCCCTTTCGCGGCAAGTTCCAACCCTATGTCGGCGGCGGTATCATCCGCCACTTCACCACGCAGGAGCGGGACGGGCTCGGCGTCGGGCTGAACATCCCCAACGCCTACGGGCCCTATGTCCATGCCGGCGTCGACGTCGCGATGTCGCGGACTTGGGGGCTGTTCGCTGACGTGCGCAAGGCGTTCTACCACACCAACGCCACCGGCCTGCTGCCGCTGGATGCGACCTATACGCAGTTCGCCAGCGTCGATGCGAAGGCGGAACTCGATCCGCTGACGATCCAGCTCGGCGTGGTCGCGCGCTTCGGTCGCGGCGCAGCGGCGGAGAGCGACACCCGAATCGAGACCGACACCACCAAGTGGGTGCTGCGCGGCGGCCTCACCAGCCTGACGCTGGCGGACAAGGTCGCCCTGTCGGTAGGGGGAGCGGTCTATCCGGGTGCTGGCTTGTCGACGTACGAGCATCAGACGCCGTCGATCCAGATCGGCCGTTACCTGACACAGAACATCGCGGTGAACGCGACATTGGGCTTTCCGCCGACGATCGACATCCGTGGTGCGGGCAGCATCGGCGCGCTGCCGAAGCTGGGCGAGGTGACCTACGGCCCGACGATGCTGACGGTGCAGTATCACCCGACGCGCAGCGGCCGCATCCGCCCCTATGTCGGCATTGGCGCCAGCTACATGATCGTGTTCGACACCAAGGACGGCGCGTTCCGGAACCTGAAGGTCGACAACGATCTGGGCTGGGCGTTCGAAGCGGGCACCGACATCATGGTCAGCCAGAACTGGGGCATCTTCGCCGACGTGAAAAAGGCGCTGCTGCGGCCGAACGCCTATGGCAGCTTCGGCGGCGCGCCGGTGGTCGGCCGTACCCGGCTGGACCCCTGGGCGTTCTCCGGCGGCGCGGCCTTCCACTTCTGATCCAAACGGGCGCAACGCGGGTCGGGGGATCGTCGATCCGGCAGCGGTTGCGTCCGATATCGGCCTGTGCCGGCGTAGTTGGACGCCGATGCTGCGAAGCCCGGCGACGATAGCGGCTACTCTGTGTTCGGCCGCGTGGTGGACGGCATCAACGCGGTTCGCCGGATCTGGGACGCGCGTCGCTCCGCCATCGGCGGCATGGGCGCGACCAGCGAGCAGACGCTCGCCGCGCCGATGCGTCTCGTCAGTGTGCGGCGCCTGAAGTAACGCCGGACGCCGCCGGCGCGCGGCGCACCGGCGGCAGCGCGTTGCAGATGTCGGCGCCGCCCGCGGGGACGACGAAGAACGGCGGCTGCCGGTTCTCGCGCGCCCTGATCCAGGCGGCGAAGCGGAAATTGTCCGTCGCCCGGTACTGGAAATGCGGACGTTCCGCGGCGGGCAGGTCGCTCACCAGCCGCACGGACATGATTGCGACGGGCGTCTCCGCGGGCGCCTTGTAGAAACCCAGATCACCGGTGCCGCGCGGCAGGGCGGACAGCCGCTCGATCCCCTCCACGACGCGGCCGACGATGGCGATGTTGCGGTCGAGCGCGCGGGGGCCGTGGCCGATCACCGCGTACAGATCGCCGCCGCTGCCCGTGCTCGGCGCCAGGTCGCGCGCGACGCCGACCATGCCATAGCAATGCGGCAGCCATTGAAACGTGCCGCTGCCCGCCAATGGCCAGCCGTCGCGCGTGTAGCCGCCCCATTCGGCATAGGGATCACGCCGCGTGAGCTTTGCGACGGGGGCCGCGCCCTGCCACTCATACTCGGCGGGCGGGTTCGCCTCGACATCCGCGGGCAGCGGCTTCTTCTCGGTCACGTCGCCCCATTGCGCGACGTAATTGTCCTGTACGCGGTAGACGCTGCCGCCGGTGTCCCACCATTTCGCCTTTGCGAGCTTGCGGATGTTCGCGACGTGCCGGGGCGTCTGCGCCGCCGCCAACCGGATGACGACGGTGCCGCCGCCGGCCAGCGTCATCACCAGGATCTGATCGTCCGGAATGGCGACCCAATCCGCCGGCAGCGCATCCGAGGCCGCGGGTGTGGCGGGTGTGGCGGGTGTGGCGAGCGGGGTGGCGGAAGCGGCCTGCACGGCGGCAAAGATGAGGATTGGCAGCATATCGTCAGCCTGCCCGAGCATCGCGACGCAAGCAACCGCTTGCACCCGCGCGCCACCCGTCCTATCGGCCCCCTTCCAGGACATGCGGAGCGGTGGCCGAGTGGTCGAAGGCGCTCGCCTGGAAAGTGAGTATACGCCAAAAGCGTATCGAGGGTTCGAATCCCTCCCGCTCCGCCACCCAGTCGTTCAGTGCAAAACCTGATCAGAGAATGCCCGCGAAAGCGGCGCAGTTCTGCGGCATTCCCGTCTGCAAACGCTACTGCGGAGAGCGTCACGGGAGGAGAGATGCGGCTCCAGATTGCCCTGATTCTCTGCGCCTCTGGCCGCCAGTACGGTTTGCAGATGTGCCGCTTTGATTTCCCATAACACGCGAATCTGCAGGGAATTAGAGCCGTTTCGCCGTCCGCCGATGCGCCGGAGTGGGTCAGGAACGAAGCATTTGCGCGGGTTTCGCAGCTAATTTCCCTGCTGCAGTGAGCAGGGAAATTGCAGCGAAGGGTCGCACTGGAGCAGGGAGATTGCGGGCATGCTGCAGGGAGCCGCATAGCTCGAACAGACCTAGACATTCGCTCGCTCTCAAAAGTAAATCTTGACTTAACCGAATTGATGACTTGGGCGCTCTTGTGCTCCGGAGTCGCGCATCCAAAATAGCGCGCAGGCCAATCGGCCTTACCGGGCCAGTGCGGGTCTTTAGATCCACCGGCTGTCGGCACATCCAGCAGCATGCCCCACGCCTTGCGGGAATGATGTTCTACGCGCGACCGCAATTTCGCGGATCGGAAACACGCGTCTGTGCCCGGTGCCCGTTCACTGGAGACGAACCATGACCACATCGCGTCCACGAAAGGCGAAGGCCAGGAGCAGCAACATGCTGTTCGCACGGCTTGGACCCATCAGCTATCGCCGGCCAGACGAACTGATCGCCTATGCGCGCAATCCGCGCAAACATCCCGAACGCCAGATCGTCGCGCTGATGGCGTCCATCTCTGAGTTCGGCTTCAACATGCCGATACTGGTCGATGGAGACAGCCAGATCATCGCCGGTGATGCGCGACTGCAGGCAGCGAAGCGGCTCGGGCTTCCTGAGGTGCCGACGATCTCGGCCACGCACCTGTCACCTGCGCAGGTGAAGGCCTACCGACTGGCCGACAATCGCGTGGCTGAACTCGGATTGTGGGACATGAAGGCGCTCGCCATCGAGATCGAGGAGATCATCTCGCTCGACGAGATCGAGGTCGAGAGCATCGGCTGGTCAACCGCCGAACTCGACGTGCTGCTGATCGCACCCATCAACGATGCAGGAGAAAGCGACCCTGCCGACACGCAGATCGAGCCGCCGCTGCAACCGGTGGCGCGACCCGGTGACCTCTGGCTGCTCGGCCAGCACCGGCTGCTGTGTGGATCAGCGCTTGATGATGCCTCCTGGCACCGCCTGCTGGACGGCAAAATGGCCGCCATGTCGTTCGGCGACCCGCCCTTCAACGTGAAGGTCGGTGGCCATGTCAGTGGTCTGGGCAAGGTCAAACATGCCGAGTTTGCGATGGCGTCGGGAGAGATGAGCCAGGGAGAGTTCACCGACTTTCTCTCAGCCTACCTGGCCGCCATCAAGCGTCATCTACGCGACGGCGCGGTGATCGACATATGCATGGACTGGCGTCACCTGCGCGAGTTGCACGCAGCCATCGATGATAATCAGCTGTCGCTTCTGAACATATGCATCTGGAACAAGACCAACGGCGGCATGGGCAGCCTGTACCGCTCCAAACACGAGATCGTTGCCGTCACCAAAGTGGGTACGGCACCGCACATCAATAACGTCGAACTCGGCAAACACGGTCGGTATCGCACGAACGTGTGGGACTATGCCGGCGTCAACAGCTTTGGTGCAGGTCGTATGCAGGACCTGGCGGACCATCCCACCGTCAAGCCTCTCGCCCTCGTTGCCGATGCAATCCGCGATGTCACGTGCAAGGGAGACATCGTCCTGGACCCGTTCATGGGTTCGGGCACGACGCTGCTCGCGGCGGATCGCGCCGGCCGGCTGGGTTATGGCACCGAGATCGAGCCGCGCTTTGTCGATGTTGCGATCCGACGCTGGCAGGAGCTGACGGGCGGCATGGCCGTGCTCGCGGACACCGGCCAAAGCTGGGAAGGGGTCGCGGCGGAGCGCCTTTCGCGACGTGACGACGCCAGCGGTGCCGATGATATTGAGCAGGGGGAGGCGTGCCATGTTGCTGCCTGACAATCTTCCACCCGCTCGCAAGCGCACGCGACCCATAGCGTCTGGGGGCATCGCCGCGCCAACATCAGTTGCTGCGGCTTCACCAGCGGCGGTTCCGGTAATGACGGCACCTGCCGCATCGCCGACGGCGGCCGAGCCGCCGCCGCCTGGAAGCTATGAGGTCGGCTACCGCAAGCCACCGCTGCACACGCGCTTTCAGCGTGGGCAGTCGGGAAACCCGAAGGGTCGCAAGAAAGGCTCGGAGAACCTCGACACGATGGTGCTTGCGATCTGCGACGAGCGCATCGCCGTCAACTCGCCGGCAGGCCCAAAGCGGGTTCCGCGCATCGAGGTCCTCCTGCGCAAGCAGTTGGAACTGGCTGTGAAGGGCAACCCGCGTGCTATCGACCAGGTCCTGCGCCAGTACGGACAGGCACAAGGCATCCAGACCGCACGGGCAGACGCGGCATCGGGTACCGGCGACGCGCAACCCGACCTGACCGAGGCGGACGCGCTCAGCCTGCAGTTGCTGCACGAACAGCTGACGGCTGAGATCATGGCTGGTCTGGCGACCGGAAACGGGGGCACGGCATGACCCCTTTGCATGTAAATGCGCTGGCGGCAGTACGCCGCCAGCGCCTGTCCTTCTTTCTCATCAAGGCGTTCGAGACGCTGCACCCGGGGGAGAAACCACTGGCGCACGCATGGTACCTCGATGCGATGTGCCATTGGCTCGAGAGGGTCGAGGCGGGTGATGAGCGACGGCTGGTCGTTACGGTGCCGCCGCGCCACCTGAAGTCAGTGACCGCCTCGGTGGCGTTCGTCGCCTGGGCGCTCGGGCGTGATCCGACGATGAAGATCATGGTCGCCAGCTACAGCCAGGATCTGTCGCGCCTGCACGCCAGCCAGTGCCGGACGCTGATCGAGTCCGACTGGTACCAGAGCCTGTTCCCGAAGACCCGGATTGCCGATGGCGGCAACCGGGCACTCGAGATCATCACTACGCAGGGCGGGGTGAGAAAGGGCGTGTCGGTCGGCGGGACGGTGACCGGTTTCGGCGCTGATCTCATCATCGTCGATGATTGCATGAAGGCTGACGATGTGAAGAGCGTCACGCTGCGCGAGGAGGTGAAGAACTGGTTTGCCAATACGCTCCTCACGCGCCTCAATGACAAGCAGACCGGTCGGATCATCTCGATCCAGCAGCGCCTCCACGAGGATGATCTGCCCGCGATGCTGCTGGAGCGTGGCTATCGCCACCTCAATCTGCCCGCCATCGCCGAGCAGGTCGAGGACGTGCCGATTGGCCCCGGCAAGGTTCACCGGCGCGTCGTCGGCGACCTGCTCAACCCGGATCGCGAGGACCGCGCGCTGCTGGATCGCATGCGCATCGAACTCGGGCCCGTCGTGTTCTCGGCGCAGTATCAACAGAACCCGGTGGCGCCGGAAGGCAATTCGATCCGGATGGAGTGGTTCCAGACTTATGACGAGCCGCCAGCGCGCCGGAACTTCACCAGGGTCGTGCAAAGCTGGGACACGGGCATGAGTGCAGCACCGACCAGCGACTTCTCGGTCTGCACGACATGGGGTTTCTGCGGAGACAAATGGTACCTGCTGGACGTCTTCCGCCAGCGGCTCGACTATCCTGAACTCCGGCGGGCGGTGGAGCGGCTTCATGACCAGTGGAAGGCCGACCGGGTGATCATCGAGGACGCCGGCGCTGGCAAATCGGTGGCGCAGGATATCAGGCTGAGGAACAAGTTTCGGCCGTTCATGAGCAAGACCGACGTGGACAAGATATCGCGCTTCACCGGGACCTTCGGGGAAGTCGAGGCCGGCAACATCCTGCTGCCCACGGCCGCACCGTGGCTGGACGAGTTCCGCCGGGAACTGCGGGCCTTTCCCAACGGACGGCACGACGACCAGGTGGACAGCTTCAGCCATTTCGTTCGCCACCAGAAGAACCACCGCATGTGGATGCTCACTCGCGTGGATCCGCGGACCGGCCGGGAGGATCCGCCGCGACGGCGATGAGGGGTGCGTGGCAACGCTCGAAAGCTGCATATCGACTTCTGCCACCACGCAGGGCTGTGGTCATGCTCAGGAGGCTGAGCATGACACCGGACGAACTTATCCGCACCTACATGACCGCAGCGGGCATGATCATGGAGGACATGGCCACAAAGGCGCTGCTGGATCCTCTGGCTGCAACGCGGGCCCAGGAGCTGCGGGACGTCGCTCGCGAACTGCAGACGATTGCCGATGTCGTCGACGCCGCTCGCGAAGCGCAGCCGCATCGTCGCTGAGCGATGCTGGCTCGGAATGGAACAGCGCGTCGCCCAAGCGTCTTGTGACGGCCAGTGGCCCGTGAGACAGCCCATCATCATGCCATCTGCCAGCCTCGTCGATCTCGTTGAGAAGGTGCTCGCCCGCGCGCCGGAGTGGGTGAGGGTGGACCTTGCCGCCCGCGATCCGCTGCAGCGGCAGCGCGCAGAGGAGACGCTGGCTGCGATGATCGCAAGCGCCATCAGCAGCACCGGCGACGCTGAGAGCAGCTAATCTCTGGCGCGCTCAGCGAGGCGGCAGGCGGCCTTCCGGTCAGCATGAGGTGCTTCTCAAAAGGCAATGTGGACTAGATCATCAATGACTGCTCACGATCAACACAGCTTTACGCGTTGATCTCGTCGATCCGGTCGGCGAGATCCCGAAGGTCGCGTGCGAGTTCGTCCAGCGCAAACGAGAAGCCGAAGACGTGTCCCGCCATGTCGAGATCCAGTGCGTTCCCCTCGGCGCTGGTGCGAAATGCAGCAAGGGCGCTGGAGAATGCCTGTCGCGCCGTCGTGAGGTCACCACGTGCGACGGTCTGTCTGGTTCGCAGCGCCGTTGCGCATGCGAGGATCTCGGCGCCGAGCTGGCGAACCAGTGCCGCGGCTTGCGCTCCCAGCGCAGCGCGAACCGGGTCCGGGAAGCTCGGGTTGAGCGCGCGGGCGACAAGCACGAGGTCCGAGCGGATGCGCCACAAGGTTCGCGGCACCGCAGGCGAGATGGCGTGCCGCCACAATCGCGCGGCATGTTCGCGGTCAGCATCCTTCAGCGCCTGTTCGACACCGGCGAGCGCGGGACGCAGCGCCACCAGCGATGAACCCAGCGACAGCGTCGCGCCACTTGCGATGGCATCTGCCATGTCGCCGAGCGTTACGTGCATGGTGTCGAGCACCGCGGCAATGCGGCGGGCGACGAGTGCCCCCGACCGCGCCGGCAGGATCAGCGCCATCGCTGCGACGCCGATCGCCCCGCCAAGCATGATTTCGGCGACACGGTCGATGACGAAGTCTGCGATGGGGCTGGCCGGCGGCACCGTCAGCATCATGATCGAGGCCGTGACCGGCGCAACTTTCAGCTGAGGGCGGAGCACGGCCAGATAGCTGCCAAGGGCTGCTACGGCGACCAGCGCAACACCCGTGCTGATCACGCCGCCATTGTGCGCCCAGGCACCCAGCGCGCCGAGCGCTGCCCCGACCAGCGTGCCGAGCAGCCGATCGAACGCTGCGCCAAGCGTCCCGCCGATGGAGCCCTGCATCACGATGAGCACCGTGAACACCGCCCAGTAACCCTGCTTCAGATCTAGCAGCCTGTATGCCGCGTAAGCGACCGCGCAGGCCGCGGCGACCCGGAAGGCCTGCTTGAGCGCGGACGTACTGACGAAAGACTGGAAGGAGAGCGTCACCTGATCGCAGGTACCGTTTTCAACGGCTGCCGTCATGTATGCGTCGCCGCAACCCGGGCGTTCCGAAGGCTGGGGTGCGGCAGCACGTGTTTCTGAGAAGCGGCAGACCGTCCGCTCGTGGGCGTTTCTGGTGGGAAGCCGCCAGTCCGCTCCCGGGCGCCGACCGGACATAAGCAGCCGTTCGTTCAGGAGACGTAGCAGGGGGCTGATCTCCCTAAACGTGGCGCCGTACGTTTCGGTCACGCCGGTCCAACAAACTAAGGTATCTTCACGCGCGTAATTTAACGGCGGCGAAAGACCGAGGCTGGGTAAGAACGATGGACAGACGAGGTCCATCAGCGGACACGAAGCTGGGCTGGGAAACTCACCAGCGAGTCAAACATGATGATCGAAACACCTCTTCCTTGCGCTCGTGGAGAGCGCGGCGGCCGCTGCAAGTCCGGCCGTTCCGTTCTGGTGACGCCAGACCAGGCGATGGGTCCGGGGGGCGTCGACGTGCACTAGGGGCTGGTCAAAGGCCCTGCCACCGCCCTCGATCGCTGACGCCCGTCGAGCTGGAAGGCAGCTCACCGGGCCTTTCCCCATTGCGGGCGCGTATCACGCTACGCAGCATGGCGCCGGCGGCGATCTGCGGGTTCCCAAGCCGACGCGTTGCGGGGGAACCGCTCAGCACGCTAAGGCGACCCACGCCTTTAGCGCCTTATTGCCCTTCCCCCATGATCGTGAACGGCGCCCAGGCGGACGGATGCGCGGCATCCAAACGAGGATCGTTGCGAATGCGCTGTATGGCGGATTGAAGCGCGCGGGCTCTCGGCAACCCGGCCGCGCGGGTCAGCCTCAGGGTTTCGACAATTAGCGCAGCGGCGACATTATCGTACACCTGCCAGTGGCTTACGAGCAGCGAGGTCGCGCCCGCGTAGAAGAAGGCGGAAGCGAGGTTCGACAGGCGTGAGGACTGCTGGTCGCCCCCCGCACCGGCAGAATTGCACGCCGACAGGATGACCCACCGCGTGCCTTCCAAGTGCAGCTCGGTGACTTCCGACGCGGACAGGTAGCCGTCATCTCGCTCGCTGGGCGTCACCGGAGGCGTGAAGACCAGCCCCGGCTCGCGCAGGTCGCCGCTCTCCTCCTCGGTTAGGGCGTGCGTCGCTAGGTGAAGAACACCCACGCGGGCAAAGGACGCGGTTCGCAGAGCCCCTTCCGTCATCTGCTCGGCGATGTGGAGCCACTGTTGCGACTTCGGAAAGGCGCCGCCGACGGCCTCGAGTTCACGGTGGGTCTCCGGCAGTGCAGGCAGCTCCTGAAGGACCGATCGCGCGATCAGCCGGCCGTTTACCCGTGCGCCTCGCTGGGTAGAAGTCGCTGCCGGTGTCGGGGCGGCGGCCGGCGTGTCGGTGGCGCCCTGAAGCGTCGGGTCGCCCCAGCCCGAATAGCCGCTCGCCAGCTTTGAGGCGTCGCTCCGGCGGATGCCATAACGCCGGATCAAAGCGAGCGCTTGGAGCGACGGCAGTTGGACAAGCGCCAGTTGGTTGCCGAACCACGGCAGTGCGCGCAACGTCGCGGGGTGGCTCAAATCCGCACCGGCCGGTGGGCTACCGGTCAGCAGCACGTGGAAGGGCATGGTCGACAAAGGGCCGGCCGCTGCCACGTAGAGAACCCGCTTGCCATGAAGGAGGGTGGCCACGGGTGCAACGACCGCCTGGTACAGCGCGTACGCCGTCTGCGCGTCGTAGCCAGGGCGCGCCGTACTGGTAAGGCTCCGTGCTAGGATCGCGGCGGGATCAAGATCGGCGCGGAGCCGCGTCACCATCGATGCGATCTGCTCCGAAGTCAGGGCCGACCGAGCCCATGTCACTCGATGCTTGTCGATCGCAAAGATCTGCGTGCCATAGGCAGTCGGGACGACCAGAAGCAATGCTTCGTCAGGACCAAGCAGCGATTGATAATGCAGGGCGGGTAGGCCTGACTGCTCAAGGAGCCTGAAGAGGGCGGGTGCGCGGCGGCGAAGTAGCCTATCCTCGGCATCAAGCCGGTCTGCGATGCCCAGCTGCTCGACTCTGCTATCAAGGCGCGCCATCCCGCCAATCCGGCCTACGCCGGAGTCCGCGCGCCAGTCATCGGTGAGCGCTCGCCAGCGCCGCAGCGCGGCCTCTCGCCTCGCCAGTGCGTCGGCTAATCCGTGATCTACCGCGTAACGACGTGCCGCTGCGTCAGCGACCGATCGTGACGTGATCCCGGCGCTGGCGTCCTGCGCCATCTGGAAGGCTTCACGTTGCAAATCAAGTCGTCGGCCAGGGTCGACGACGCTTACCTGCCATGCAGCCTCGGCGCGCATACCATGCGCTTCACGCAACCACGTGTCACCACCTTCGAGGGTTCTGAGCATGCCTACGCCGCCGGGGCGCCGTTCGACCGCGGTCGCGTACTGCACGGCGAGGCGGGCGGCCGCGAGCGCAGGTGCCGCCTTCCCGGGCTGGCTGAGCCTGTCTCGAACAAGTGCCAAGGCGCGTACGTAGTACTCGTTCGAACCTGCGCCCAATGCCAGTTCGAAGGCAAGTCCTTGTTGATCAATTACTTCCGCAGCACGGTATCGGCCGTGATCTCGTGACCCAGAAGAATGCTGGCTGATGAAATTAATATATTGAGCGAATTTATTTAAGGTGTTTTCGCTACTGCTTGTTGAGCTCCGCTCTCGCCGCGTGTTTACCTTAAATCTTGTCAGATATGTTCTCTTCACCTTCGCAAATAGCGGTAGCGCCTCTTGCTCTCGGCCGACTGCCACTAGAAGCATGGCGTACTCGCCAAGAGTATTGATCGTCGTAAGAGCCTCGTCTCCATTCTGCGCCGTTATGCGCTTTAGAAGAGGCGCCCAGATCACGATGGCATCTTGAGCACGGCCCAGGCGCATCAACCTTCGGGCGTACAAGCCCGTGTACATGATGTTTGGAGCCGCCGATTGACCGTTCAATCGGATAGAAAGCTCCGCCAGCTCGCGCGACACGCTGAGCGCATTTTCATCTTTATCGTCGAGCATCATCGAGTACAGGTCGAGAAAACGGAATGTGCGATCTCGATCGCTCGTACTGCGGCTATCAAGATAACCACTCCAGTAAAGCTCTTTTACTTCATCCTGATACCGGCGAGCGGAAACCGCATCGTTGCGTTCATATGCCAGGGTGGCAAGCTCTAGCTTTGATTGTGTGTATTGCGTTAGCGCTTGGAAAGTGTCTTCCGCCGTGGCCCCTTGTACCCGTCGTCGAACTAAATAGGCGCGCTCCAATGGTCCCGCGGCCTCGACGGTGCGGTGCGCGATAGACAGTGCGCTCCCCCTCACCTCCAGTATGCCGGCCAGAAGAGCGGACTCAGGAACGTTGTTGACGAGTAGTAGGTTCTCCGCCTCATCTAGTAGCGGCAGTTGAAGTTCCCAATCCCCCATATTTCGTTCATCTTGCGCCTTTTCCAAAAGTTCGGCGGCCCGCTCGCGGGCCTGCACTTGAGCGGGAGTGTCGCTTGAAGGGGCTTGGGTCAGTGTGCCTGGGCCGGAAGGCTGCTCCTGTGATAGCAATGGGCTTGCCAGCGCCACGCTGGCAAGAACAAGCAGGATATGTAAGCGACCGATTTGCCAGCACTTGGCCCTCCGCCAGTTGGTGGTCATCGAGCAAAGAATCAGGCGCATAGATTGCTCTTCACTTTTCTGATGCGGGCATGTGGCTCCGCATCTGTGCCGGCGAAAACCGTCGAAGGTCAATCGATCGATCTGGCTGGCTAACTTGACACCACGCCCGACCGGCGCAAGCAAGATGGATGAACTCCAGTCCGGTGAGTCGAGCATGACGATCAAGTTCTTCTGTCTTGCACTCGCGGCGAGCGCCGCGAGTGCCGCTGACCCCGGAGCGACCATGTTGGTGACGCCGGAAGAAGCGGCGCGGCCGGAGGCGCCAATGCGCACCCGAGGGCTGTTCCCCGGCCCAAAGATCACCCTAGAATCGCCTACGCCGGCAGAGCTCGGGTCAGCGCTCACGACACCCTTCCGCTTACGCGTGCGCATTACGCCCCATAATGGCGCAACCGTCCGTCCGGCGAACATCCGAATCAACTATCTGCGGAGCCCGTTGGTGGATCTGACGCCGCGCCTGAGTGCGTCGATCTCCACGGCTGGCGTCGACGCACCGAACGTCGCGCTGCCGCCCGGCCGCCACAGCTTGCAGGTGCTTGCGGCGGATAGCGACGGCCGGCTTGGAGCGATGACCGTGACGCTCCTCGTCGCGCGGTGAGTGCCTGCCCCTTCTGCCTCGCGGACTTGAACCTTCAGGCGCTCGCCTGTCGGCACTGCGGCCGCGACGTGTCGGGCCATCTCTACCTTTTGCGCCGCGTTGACGAACTGCAACAGGCAATCGACGAGCTCCGCAGCGGCAAGACCGAGGCACCGGACCCGATCGGGGCAGCCGAGCAGAGCAGTCCGCCCCTCTGGATGCCGATGGCCGTAATCTACCTGCTTGCGCCCTTCCTACTCCTCGTGCTCGCGCACTACGTTCTGGTGATCAGGCTGGACCTCAGGCCAGGATGGCTGCTGATGGCGACAGTGATCATTCCGCTTCCGTTCGGCGTTGGCGCGTTTCGCTGCGGCGAGGGCGGGATCGTCCGTTGGCTGGTGCTCTATCTCCTGAGCTCCATAATCACCGTCGTGACAATGAGCGTCGTCACCAGCGCTGCCTTCGGCGAGGCGACCACGATCATGCCGACCAGCCGGACAGAGTGGGTGGACACGGTGGAGTTCGCCCTTAGCATCTGGCTCAGCTACGGGACGGCGCTTTTCGCATCCTTGCTCTGGACTAGGACGTATGATCCGAACCATCGGAGCGTACGGGCGGCTCAGCAGAGCATCAGCCTGTCCATCCGGCGCTTCGTGGCGGTGTCGTCGCCTCAGACGATCGATCGGCTGAGCAAGGCGGTTGGCTCAGTCGGTACGATTGCCACGGCGCTTGGAGCCATCGTTCTGGGCATTCAACGGCTCTGATAACAAGTGATTGCGTTGGCAGATGCAGGCGCTGATAGCCGCTCCGTTCTGGTCGCATTGGGCGAGCTCCGCGACGTCAGAAGCGCGCTCGGGCTCGCATCGACCGGGGTATTCGCCTGGACGTCGGCGGCAGTCTCCTGCTGTCTGCTTCCCACCATCACCATACATTCAGCATACGATGCTCCGTGAGGTAGCCGACTTTGGAGGACGATAAACTGACGTCGGCTTCTGGGAAGCGGTCGGTTGCACCTAAACGTCGTCTCCTGGGTCTGACCAGCGGCTCGAAGGCGATGCTGTCGCTCAGCAGGCTGAGCCCGGGTTCACCTCCGCCTCAATGCCGCGAGCTGATAGCCCCCTTACTTCGTGACCGCCACGGCCACTCTGGCCGGCGAGTTATCTCGCTCGAGGATCAACAAACCGCCAGGGCACTGGTGCCGTCGAAGGTTTCCAGCATGCCTCCAAGCTCGCCGCGAACTCGGCCGCCCAAGCGCCCGGGCTGCCCGGCTTCGCCCAGCCCTCGTATCGCGAGCGCACTAGGTAGTCGCCGATCTCGAGCGAGATCTTATCGGCGTGCAGCACGATCTCGACCGGTCGGCCGGTCAGATCGACTGCCGACGAGAATTTGAGGTCCCGAACGGTTGCGAGATGGTCCGTTGCAGTGGGGCATGCACGGATGTCGGCTTCGAGCCACTCCAGGCCTGCTTCGTCGAGCGTTCGGAGCAGGGCGTCCTCGTTCTGCGGCTTTGAGCGCGCTATCATACCGAAAAGTCGCTGCCCTCGAGCCCGCGGCCTCGGCGGTGCGCCCTCGAAGGGAGAGCGGACCATTCGAGCGATCAGACGTTCGCCGCAGGTTCGGCGTGCCTCGCCCTGGTCGGCATCGGTGCAGCCTCTGCGAACCGCGATCGCGTAAACGGGATAGCCGTAATCGTCCCCAAGGTAGCGGACCGACATCGCTCGCTCGGACCGTTCGGGGAAGAAGCGGGTCGGGTCGAATGCAAGTGCGCGGGTCCGTTCGCGAAAGTCGTAAGACGGAGGAGCATCTTGCGCGCACAAGGGCGTAACCTGGCCAAGGAGTAGCGCGGCGACGATGTAAGCAGGTCGGATCATTATCACACACTCACGTGTCGGGTCGGAGCTGCATAGCGGGTCGCAGTCGTGGCACGGGAGTGTCCGTTCCATCCGGTCTTGCCACTCAGTCTCCTGAGGAAATGCTCGAAGGTAGCTCCGATGTCGAGGTGCACGAACGGCAGGTGTCAGAAGAATTCCTAGCTGTCCTGAATGACCGCATGTGGCTCTTAACAGCCTACGAAGCTATGCGCATGTCCACCGCTCTTTGGGTCACGGCCTTCAGCATGCTGGAGAGACCGCGTGCGGTGATCGACCCATCGGTGCCTCAACGCCTCTAATGCTTGCAAGCCGTGACAATCTAGGCTTCATCCGATCAGCATAGCTACGGCTGAGGGAATGGAAATGTTTATCCCCAAATGGTTGATCGTCCTAAATGGGGTTCTGCTCGTAGCGATTTCGGCATGGTCTTTTCTATTGGCGACCTCCCGCAATCCGTTCCCCTTTCCCGATCCCGGCTCGCGTATCTTCGCAGCCACATCGGTCGAGGCGAAGAGCGCCGTGGTCGCTCTGCTGGTGGAGCAAGGGCTAGGTGAGCGCCTTCAGGCCGATTCCGGAGGCGTAAGCCTTTCGATCATGATGGATGGTACGATCATCAATCACTCGCCCCCGGCAATTGTAAGCAAGGTCGGCGGCGCGACGGCCTGCATCGGGCTGGTCGCAGATGATCCCACCGCCGCTGCCCGCCACGGGGCCAGCATCCTGCGGTCGCGTGGGTTCTCGGCGGATGTCGTGGTTGGCGTCGAGCCGGGGATGCCGGTTGCATTCCTTCTCACTAATGCGTTGGCCGGAAGCTGCCTCAACTTCCGCCCGCATGTTATTCATATGCTTAGCAGGTCGTAAGGCGCCTGCTTACCGATGTGATGGACCATTTTACGATCGTCGGATGAAGCGTCCGTCGGCGCACAATCCATTGCCCTATCAGGACGCTTCGAAACGATCCACATTACAGCGAGGCATCCACGACCTGTTCGCCGTCTTCCTTGGCGAACGCGCCGCGCTGCGGCTCCGGCAGCAGATCGAGGACGGCCTCGGACGGACGGCACAGCCGCACGCCGAGCGGCGAGACGACCAGCGGTCGGTTGATGAGGACCGGGTGCGCGATCATGGCGTCGAGCAGCGCGTCATTGGTCAGCGAGGCATCGGCGAGACCGAGCTCAGCGTAGGGCGTGCCCTTCTCGCGCAGTAGATCGCGGGGTGTGATGCCGGCGCGGTCGATCATCTCGATCAGCAGGGCGCGGGAGGGTGGGGTCTTCAGATACTCCACGATGTGCGGCTCGATTCCGGCGTTACGGATCATCGCCAGCGTGTTGCGCGATGTGCCGCAGGCAGGATTGTGGTAGATCACGATGTCGACGGCCGCATCCTTGGTCATCTTGGGCGTCCTTTCAGCAGCAGGGGGCGAGTTCGGCGAGGAGCGGCGCACACAGCTCGGGCGAGCCGGCGCAGCAGTCCTTGACCAGGAACAGCGTCAGCGCCCGTAGGCCGTCGAGGTCGGCGCGGTAGATAATGGACCGGCTGTGTCGCTCGGATCGGACGATGCCGGCACGGGCCAGGATGCCGAAATGCGCCGACATGGTGTTCTGCGGCACGTCGAGCTGGCGGGCGATCTCGCCTGCCGCCATGCCAGTCAGCTCTTGCCGCACCAGTAGGCGGAACACGTCGAGGCGGGTGCCTTGCGCGAGCGCGCCAAGAGCTGAGATGGCCAAACCGTTATCCATGCATCCAGCATAGCGGAGATAATGAGGTTAGCCACTGGGTCATTGGACGCACGTCTTGCAGTGCTGCCGGCTTTCGAAGCCGTCAGTACGCTGTCCACCAGATCGACAAAATCGCAAATAAAACACGTGCGGAAACGTGTCACATCGAGCCGATGAACAGGCGTCCGATGATGGGAGAGGAAAAGAGGGCGTAAACGTCCGACTGTGGGTCTTCTTTACGCGGGGCTGAGCCGCCTCGGCAGGCGCGCCGCCTTCTACTCCATGCACTTGAGTAGGTTGTTGACGGATAGCGAACCGAACGCTGAGAAGCTGTCGGCGACGGCATAGGGCAGCAGCATTCTGCGTCCGCTGAGCAAGGCGCCGCAGCTATAGACGACGTTCGGAACGTAACCGTCGCGCTCATGCGGGCTGGGCGCGAGCACCGGCCGAGGCGTCCGCGCCAGGAGCTTCGCTGGGTCATCCTTGTCGAGGAGGCAAGCGCCAATGCAGTAGTTGCGGACTGTGCCGACGCCATGGGTCAGCACCAGCCAACCCTCGTCGATCTCAAGCGGTGAGCCGCAGTTGCCCATCTGCACGAACTCCCAGGGGTAGCGTGGCTCGATCAGCTTGGAGCCGCTGTTCCAATGGAGGAGGTCGTCGGACGCGTTCAGCCAGATGGTCCTGTTGTCCTGCCGACCGAGCGTCACGTAGCGGCCGTCGAGCCGGCGTGGGAAGAGCGCCATACCCTTGGCGCTGGCGACATCCCCGGTGAGGGTCCGCATCTCGAACGCCTTGAAGTCCCTCGTCGTGAGCAGTTCCGAGCGGGCCTCAGCGCCGCTGAAGGCGGTGTAGGTGCCGTGGTAGGTGACCTGCCCGTCGTCTTCCACGAAGCGCACCAGGCGCATGTCCTCGATGCCCTGGCGCTGGCTGGGCAGCGTCGGGAAGAGCACGGTCTCGGAGATGCTGCGGGATCCGCCGCAGTCGAGATGGACGGCACCATCGTCTTCGTCGCGCGGGACGATGATCGGCGGCACCGACGTCGATCCCGGATCGTCGATCGTGAGGTCGCCACCCGGCGTCCACACGCCCGTGCGGAAGGTGACCGACGACACGTGGCCTTCGCCGACGCCGCGCAGCGAGAGGACGAAGCGCACCGCGCCGTCGGCGAGTCCCGACTGATCGGGGTGGGGGACGGCGCTGGGATTGAAGAGCGCCGCGGCCTCGTAGGCGTATTCCTGGCTGAAGTAGGCGCCGATCAGACGCTGCTGTTCGGGGGACAGGCTGGCTGCGCCGGGGATGCGGTCGACCAATTCGCCAAAGCGACGCAGCAGCGTCGCATCCACGTTGCGGTGGTTCTCGTCGAGAGAGGCGGTGACGCCCTCGAGCTGGCGCTGCAGTTCCTCGTCGTCGAGGCTCAGGATCAGCTCGACTGTTTCGTCCGTACGCGTGCGGCCGCCGTCGAACCCCTTGGGATAGCCTGGTTCGAAGGGGCGCACGACGGTGCGGGAGGGATCGGGTTTCAGAACGACATCGTAGAAGTCCACATGGGCGCGCTCTGTCATTCGTGTTCCTTGTTCCGCCGCGGCGATCGGGGCGGCTTGTTGATCGGCTTCTCGGCCGCAAGCCGTATCCACGTCGGCGCATGATCGCTGGTCTTCTCCCAGCCGCGCACCTGTCTGTCCACCTGCGCGTCCTCCAAGCGATCGGCAAGCGAGGGGCTGAGCAGCAGATGATCGATACGGAGACCCGCGTCTCGCCCGTAGGCGTTCCGGAAATAGTCCCAGAAGGTGTAGATGGTCTCGTCCGGGTGAAGCATGCGGAGCGAGTCCGTCCAGCCTTGATCGATGAGCCGCGCGTAGAGCGCTCGAACCTCTGGCGCGAACAGGGCGTCCTTGGTCCAGCGTTCCGGTTTGTAGACGTCGGCTTCCGTCGGCATGACGTTGAAGTCGCCGGCGAGCACCACCGGCAGGCCGCTCTCCAGCAGTGTCCCCGCGTGAGCGATGAGCTTTTCGAACCAAGCGAGCTTGTAGTCGAACTTGGGACCGGGCCGCGGATTGCCGTTTGGCAGGTAGAGCCCGCCGATAATAATGCCGTTCACTGCGGCTTCGATGTAGCGGCTCTGCGCAGGATCGGGATCGTCCGGCAGTCCGCGCCTCGTCTCGTGGATCTCGCCGACACGGCTGAGGATGGCAACGCCGTTCCAGCTCTTCTGGCCATGCCAGATCGAGTCGTAGCCGAGGTCGCGGATCGCGGTCGCCGGAAACTTCTCTTGCGGTGCCTTCAACTCCTGCAGGCAGACGATATCGGGCTGCTCCTCCTCCAGCCAGCGCAGCAGCACGGGCAGGCGGCCGTTGACGCCGTTCACGTTGTAGGTCGCGATCTTCATGCGCGCTCCAGCTAATGCAACGCTGCTCACCAGCCCAAGAAGGTCGGTTCAAGCTAGCCGGGTATCAGCGTCATCAGGGATGAACGTCTCTCAGCCTTTTCGGTCAGATCTGGGTGAACGTACCAAGCGGAGAGGCGGCTCCATAGGCGTAAATGTCTGCAGACCCGCCCTGCAGCACATAGTCACCACCAGCGGCAGGAACGCGATAGCACAGACCTCGCTGAGCCACGAAGCCGCTCGCCGGTTAATCCGAACACATGGCCAGCCGAGCTTACCTGCTGCTCGGTCGACGCAGCGGAAGCAGCACGCGCAGGCGAGGGTCACGCAGCCACAGCCCTCCCCAAGCCCCGACGCCCAGCGCCACGTTGATGACTTCAGGGAAAATCACGACCTGGGTAACACGCAGATGCGCGGCGAGTGCGCCGCCAACGAACCCCGTTATGAGGATAGCGCCTAAAACTGCTGTTCGCGGGAAGGCGTAAGTGACGCCACTCACGAGCGCGAGCATTGCCACCGGAAACAGTGTTGCCGCGCCCCAGCCATCCGATGCCATGTCAGATGCAATTAGTTGCGGCTGCAATAATCCGGCGAGCCCGTCGGCAATCATCAGCAGAGCGACCAATCCACTCACCGCAACGCCGGATTGGTGCCGAACTGTGTCCTTGTTCATCTTCCGTCCCCCTGCTTCGATCGCGCGAAACATGAGGTAGATCGTATATTGGCGCTAGTCCCTTAGTCGTCGAACTTATCGGTGACGCAGACTGCGATGACGTTTGTAGATGGCCGGCAGCTAGCCTCAGCATGTGGCATTTGCGAGTTTGATGCGACGCATCAGGGGTCATCTTGGCCGTTCCCTGCAGCTGCGGCTTGAGCTATGCAGGAGGTGCTGACGTCGCGTGCGACGGATATCGGGCCGCCTTGGCTCCTCCCTTTGTCCCTATCTAGCCTCACCGAAGCCGGGACGCGCCGCTGTTGGCGCGTGCCCGTCATACATGGGACAAGGATACCCATCATGATCACCGGAACCGTGAAATTCTTCGATGCCGCCAAGGGATTTGGCTTTATCGCACCTGAGACCGGAGGAGGCGACGCCTTCGTTCACATCTCTGCCGTTGAGCGTGCAGGCATGCAGACGCTCGAGAAGGATCAGCGCGTCACTTACGAGCTGGAGCAGGACCGTCGCGGCAAGACTTCGGCCGTCAACCTTCAAGCTGCATGATCGACAGACTCTGGCGGCCTGTGCGCCGCCAGAGTACCGTTCGTGGACGGTGCATTAGCGATCCAGCGTGGTCTGATGTCACGCTGCGGTTCGGCCGCAACGACCGGCGAGAACCGCATGGGCGGTCTAGGCCGAGATGATAGGAACGTGGCAGTTGTCTTGTCCGGATAGCTGCCGAAAGGCCTGGATAACCGCTCTCTCGAGGATCGGCTTTCCCAGGATCACGGCAGGCAGATCACAGGGACTGCACGCTTCTGGAGACCCAGTGATGAAGATCACCGGTATCGGCCCGTGCTCCGCAAGAATCGTCTGGACCGCCAAGGGCCCGCTGCCGCAGGCCAGCTTCACATCCGACATGATCATGTCGGGTCGGCGAACGCGGGCGGCGCTAACCGCGTCTTCCTCCGTGTCGACCTGCGTCACCGATGTGGCGCCAGCCTCTGTCGCCAGGCTCGTGATATGGTCGGATATCAGATACTCATCTTCAATCACCAGAACGTGGCACATAAATAATTCTCAATAGCAAGTTTAAGCTATAACCTTCGGGGTCGTGCTATCGATCCGTGCGCCAGGAGCGAAACACTCCCACATCACGCTCAAGCTAGATATTGATTTGACAATCTTCTGATTAGAGACGCCTGTCGCGGCATCCGGATTTATGAGCGCTCGGGCGCAAGGTGCATTTCTTCCATGAATAACTACGAGCATGACATGGCGGACACGCCGGACCGGTCGCGTGCGGAACGCCATCTGGAAGGTGTCCGACTTCAAGGCGGCATGTTCGTGGAGGCGGTGCGGGTCACCCGCATGCCGATGATCGTCACCGATGCGACGCTTGAGGGGAATCCCATCATTTTTGCCAATGAGGCTTTCACTGGCCTGTCGGGGTATTCGGTCGAGGAGCTTCTCGGCCAACACCCGCATTTCATGAACGGTGACGGGACCGATGCCGAGGCGATAGCCAGCTACCAGCAATCGATGCGGGACGGCGAAGACGCGACGCTTGAACTCGTGCAATACCAAAAGGACGGCACGCCGTTTCGCGCCATGCTGTTCGCAACGGCTCTCGGGGACGGCCAGGGCAGCATTACCAACCACTTCCTGTCGTACCTGGACATTTCACGAAGGTACGATGCGGAGGAAGGGCTTCGCCTGATGACGGAGCAGCTGGAGTCCAGGGTCTCCGACAGGACTCGTGAGCTCGAGGCCGCAAACAAGGCGCTGGCGCTACTCGTGGACGAGCGCGAGATGCTGGTGGCCGAGGTCAACCACCGGGCCAAGAACAGCCTTTCCATCGCTGCATCGCTGATCAGCCTGCAGGCGCGCAGACAGGTCGATGGGAACGTACAGGCTCTATTCTACGAAACGCAGGAGCGGTTGACGGCCATGGCTCGCGTCCATGACCTGCTCTCCAGGTCTGAGACGATGCAGCGGATCGATGTGTCGATCTACATGCGGGACCTGTGCGAGGCGCATCGTCCAATCGCGGAAAGCGGAGGGCGTATCGAGATCGAGACGGATCTTGAGAGCGGGATCATGGTGAACCCGGACACCGCTGTACCGCTGGGGATTGTACTGACAGAACTCATCACCAACGCGCTGAAGTATGCTTTTCCTGAACCGCGCTCCGGACGGCTGCTGGCGGAGCTTCGTCGGACAGACGGAGATCGTATAGAGGTCGTCATCTGCGACGATGGCATTGGCATGGCGGAGGCCCGTGAAGGGTCTCTGGGCTATGGCATCATTCGCTCGCTCGTACGCCAGATTGGCGGAACGCTCGACGTGCGCAGCGTCAACGGGTTGACCGTGACGATAAGGTTTCCGCATCAGAAAAGGGCGACGCTCAACACACCGGCGGGCGCTGCCTCATAAACTGTCCCGCAAACGACCACGACGTCAGCCGCTGCCGCGAAAGTTCTCCGCGTATTCGCCTCCTCAAGCTGCCCGTCCCTCGCGAAAGCCGCGCAGCCAGGCGTGTCTCAGCATCGGGGCGTTGTGGCCGCGGTGCGGGCATCGATCCTCGCCGATCGTAACGTCTGCGCTGGCCAGCCGCCCGTCTTGAAAAGCCTTGTCGAACGATGATTGCGAGGTGAATGCCAGCAAGCGCCAGCCAAACCGCTGTACCGAAATCGATCATTCGTCACCTCGCGCATGAGCCGGCCTACCTTATCCGTGGCAAGTTGGTTCTGAAGAGGCACACCGTTCCTGTAAGCCGGCAAGTGCGGCTCCCTGCAGGTGGCGCGCCGTGCGGTTCGGGTGCCTGCGGTCGGAACCGAGGCACCCGAAACCTCAGTATAATACCGCGCTAGCGAGGAATGCCCGACAGACCTGACGTCGGACGGGCTGGTGCTCCGTCTGCTTTGATGGAGGACAGCATGGCATACGTTACCACCGCCGACGGCGTCGAGATCTTCTACAAGGACTGGGGCCCCAGGGACGCCCAGCCGATCGTCTTCCATCATGGCTGGCCGCTGTCATCGGACGACTGGGACGCGCAGATGCTGTTCTTCCTCGCCAACGGTTACCGCGTCGTCGCGAGCGACCGGCGTGGTCATGGCCGTTCGTCGCAGGTCGGCACGGGACATGACATGGACCATTATGCCGCAGACGCCTCGGCCGTGGTCGAGCATCTGGACCTCACCGATGCCGTCCACATCGGCCACTCGACCGGTGGCGGAGAGGTCGCCCGCTACGTTGCGAAGTTCGGCCAGCCGCAGGGCCGGGTGGCCAAGGCAGTCCTGGTCAGCGCCGTACCGCCCCTGATGGTGAAGACAGAGGCGAACCCCGACGGGACGCCGATCGAGGTGTTCGACGGATTCCGCGCAGCGCTGGCCACCAACCGTGAGCAGTTCTTCCTCGATGTCGCCTCCGGGCCGTTCTACGGATTCAACCGCGAGGATGCGACGGCATCCGAGGGCGTAATCCGCAACTGGTGGCGTCAGGGCATGATGGGCGGCGCCAATGCCCATTACGAGGGGATCAAGGCGTTCTCCGAGACCGACCAAACCGCGGACCTCAAGGCGATCACCGTGCCGACGCTGGTCCTGCAGGGCGACGACGATCAGATCGTGCCCTACAAGGATGCGTCGCTGCTCCAGGCGAAGCTCCTTCAGAACGCCACGCTCAAGGTCTACGCGGGCTTTCCGCACGGCATGCTGACCACCCATGCCGACGTCATCAACCCGGACCTGCTCGCGTTCGTGCGCAGCTGAAGCCGTCGGGTCGGTTGATGCGAGCGGAGCGGACCAAATCCGCTCTGCTCTTTTCGCGCATCATTCGAAAGCTGCCAAGCGGCGGATCAAAAGTATCGCGGAATTGGCCCGTCCTGCGGCGTCTGGTCGGGCAGCTCTACTTCGACGTCGTCGATGTAGCACCATCCCCAGCCTTCGGGTGGGTCGTAGCCTTCGATGATAGGGTGGGCCGTTGCGTGGAAGTGCGCGCGGGCGTGCCGGTGGGGTGACTGGTCGCAACAGCCAACATGACCGCATTCGCGGCATAGCCGCAGATGCACCCACTCGCTGCCGATCCTCAGACAGTCCTCGCACCCCCTGGCGCTGGGGGTCACCTCGTGAATGGTGCTCATGTGCGTGCAGGGCATCAGTGCGTCTCCTTCTTCGATTGTTCGGCGAGCATGCCGTGGATCTGGGCGACGACGGCGGCACCCTCGCCGACCGCGGCGGCGACCCGCTTAGTCGAGCCAGCGCGAACGTCGCCGATCGCGAACACGCCGGGCTGGCTGGTTTCCAGCGGCAGCGCACCGTTGCCGGTTATGATGAAGCCCTTGCCATCGGTCTCGACGCACTCGTGCGCCCAGTCGGCGTTGGGATCGGCGCCAATAAACAGGAACATATGTCGCACCTCGCGCCGAGTCAGCGTGCCGTCGCGCCGGTCGCGGAACGTCGCCGCGGAAAGCCCGGTGGCACGGTCGCCCTCGAGCCCCGCGACTTCGCTGCCGACATGCATCTCCACATTGGGCAGCGCGGCAATTCGATCGATCAGGTAGCGGGACATCGTCGCCGCCAGTTCGCGTCGGACGACAAGGTGCAGCTTCTTAACCTGAGGTGCCAGGAACACGACCGCCTGTCCCGCGGAGTTGCCCCCGCCGACCAGCACGACCTCTTCGCCCGCACATAGCCGCGCCTCGATCGCGGAGACCCAGTAGGAGATGCCCGCGCCTTCGAACTCGGTGAGGTTGGGTACGTCCGGCCGACGATAGCGCGCGCCCGATGCGATCACCACCGATCTCGCCTTCACGCGTCGATCGTCGGCGCAGAGAAGACCGAGTTCGGAGCCGTCGCAGTCGAGGTGCTCGACCGCAATCGGGATCGCGACCTCCGCGCCGAACTTCAGCGCCTGGTTGAATGCCCGACCCGCCAGTGCCTGACCCGAAATGCCGGTCGGAAATCCTAGATAATTCTCGATCCGTGCCGACGCGCCCGCCTGCCCACCCATCGCGCGTCCGTCCATAACGATGACGGACAGCCCCTCGGACGCCGCATATACCGCAGTTGCCAGACCGGCCGGTCCGGCTCCGACAACGGCGACGTCGAACATCCGCTCGGCATCGATCGCGGGCACGACCCCTAGGCACGCCGCCAACTCCTCGACGCTCGGGCGCTTCAACACCGGCCCGGTCGGACAGACCACGAGCGGCAGTTCCTCCGGCAGCACACCGGTGCGTTCCACCAGCGCGCGGCCCTCTTCGTCGGAGCGGACATCGAGGACGAGGTTCGGCAAGCCGCTGCGGCCAAGAAAATCCTGCAGCCGCATTATGTCCGGACTACCGGGCATGCCGATGAGGATCGCGCCGGCCCCGCCTTCCTCGATCAAGCTGACCCGCCGCAGGATGAGAGCGCGCATGACGATCTCACCCACGTCCGCCGACCCGATCATCAGCGCCCGCAGATGCGCAGGATCGAAGGGGAGCGCGAGGCACCCCTCCGGACCTGCGCGCCCGGCCGCGATTGACGGACGACCCGCCAGCTGGTTGACCTCGCCGGAGAACTGGCCGGCATGATGCGTTGTGATCGCCGCCTCCTGCGACAGACCGTCGCGGCGCATGACCTCGATCGCCCCGTCAAGCACCAGCCAGGCCGGCGTGCCGTGATCGCCGATGCCGTAAAGCACCTCGCCGGGGGCGAAGCGCGTCTCGGAACCGCTGGCGAAGCGGCGCGCCGTTTCGATTTGCGATTGTGAGAGGACGGGGAACCGCTGGTGCTCGCGCGTGTCGATGGGTCTCATCCTGATCTCCGTGGTGGCGGTGCGCCGCTACGACCTGTGTCATCCATGACATGTCCAACGATCGCCCCATCGGGTGGCGTGATCCATCATACTCAGGTTTGGGTCAGCCCGCACCGATGCAAACGTCCGTATGATACCGGGAGTCCTATTCTTCAGGTCAGGTGACGGCATCAACCAGAGCGAGGTTCGTCCCGATGCACATGACGATGGAAGGCGAGATGACCTCGCATGAGCCGACCACCCGGACCAACCGGATGCCCAGCGCGTCCGACGAGGTAAACCACCGAGTGGCAAACCAGCTTCAGCTTATCGGCGCGCTGATATCGGCGGAGGCGCGGACCGTCGTCGATGCGGGGACGCTCGGTGTGCTCGAGCGCACGCGTCAGCGCATCATCGCTGTCGGAGCCGTCCATCGGCAACTCTATGTCGGGAGCCAATCGGAGGTGGACCTCGGCGAGTACCTCCAGGATCTGGGAGAGCAGCTTTCGCGCACCTGCGGCCCACAGCGACAGGTCGGGATCGACGCCGATACCGTGCCGGTGACGGCCGATGTCGCGACTGCGTTCGGCATCCTCGCGACCGAACTGATCACAAACGCGTGCAAGCACGCCTATGGAGTGGACGAGCCGGGCGACATTTTCGTGCTACTCCGCCGTCGTCCCAACGGGGCCTATCGGTTCACTGTGGAGGACCGGGGCGGCGGCGGCGGGACGCCGGGTCGCCAGGCGGGTCTGGGCAGTCGCCTGATCCATGCGACCGTCGCGAAGCTCGACGCGACGGCGGCGTGGGAGGATGCGAAGCCAGGGACTCGGTTCCGCATGGATGTCCGCTTCTAACTTCTGTCGACTCCGGCGGCGGTTGCACTTCGCGAGGGGCTGGGCCAGCCTGCCTCCTGGCGGGCGATCCTGCGGATCGATGTGGGAGATGGCGATGAGGAGTGGCGGTGAAGCGGTTCGATGGCCCGCAGCAGCGCGAATTTGGATGGCGGCGCCACTCGCGCTCGGTATCCTCGCCCTCGACGTGCTCAGTCCGCTGCAGGGCGCGGTGGCGGTGCTCTATACCGCGGTGGTGCTCGTCATCGCCCGTGTGCAGCGTCGCGCACTGGTCCACGCGGCGGGTATTCTCTGCGCGATCCTGGCGTTCCTCGCATATTTTATCAGCCACGGCGCGGAAGGATTCGGCTCGCCCGCGATGCGGCTTGGAGTGAGCCTGGTCGCCATCGCCACCACCGCCCTGTTGTGCGCTCGTCAGATCACGGCGTCCGCTGAACGGCGCCGGGCGGATGAGCGTTACGGCATGATCTTCGACGCCAGCGGCTTCCCGATTTGGGAGTCGGACTGGTCGGCCGCGTATGACCTGCTCAGTTGCGGCGAGGCGCCCAGTGAGGACCTCGTGCAACGCGCGGCAGCGCGGACCTACATCCGAAGCGCCAACCAGGAGGTGGCGCGGCTGTTCGGCTACGCCGATCGATCGGAGCTGATCGGCGGCAACATCATCGAGCATCACACCGCTATGACACGGACTGCGCAGGTTCGGATCTTCGAGCGGCTGCTACGCGGCGAGATACCGATCGAGGAAGAGGTGCAGTTCCTCACCAAGTCCGGCGACGTGATCGAGGTGGTGCTGCGCGTCACACTCCCGCCCGACCACAACGGGTGGAACCACGTGCTGGTCACCGCGCTCGACGTGACGCAGCGAAACCGGGCGCAGGCACGGCTGCTGGAAGCTCAGGCCGAGCTGACGCACATGGCGCGCGTGACCACACTCGGGCAGCTTGCAGCGTCTATCGCGCACGAGGTCAATCAGCCGCTTTCGGCGATCATCACCTACGCCAAGTCTGGCCGGCGCTGGCTTGCCCGTGAGGCGCCGGATGCGCCAGAGGTGGCCGACTGCCTTGATCACGTCGCGTCGAATGGCCGGCGTGCGGCGGATATCATCGCCCGGATCCGCGACCTCGCACGCAATGCGGATCCGCAGCAGGAGGTCGTAAAGGTCGGCGCGCTCATTGCGGATACAATCGCTATCCTTGAACGTGACATGAGCGCCAGCGGCGTCGAGGTTCGTTCGGTGGTGGAGGATGGTCTGCCCGACGTGATCGGCGATCGGGTGCAGCTGCAGCAGGTCCTGATGAACCTGCTGCTCAACGCTAAGCAGGCAATGGCCGCGACACCTGAAGATCGGCGCCGACTGTGCGTCGATGGTAGGCTCGGCGCGTCGTCCGTCGTCATCGAGGTGAGCGACTGCGGCGCCGGGTTCGCAGACATGGATCCGGAAGGTCTGTTCCGACCCTTCTTCACTACCAAGCTGGACGGCATGGGGATGGGCCTCTCAATCTGCCGATCGATCGTGGAGCAGCATGGCGGCACGCTGGGCGGAGCGACCAACCCGGATGGCGGTGCGACGTTCAGCTTCCGCCTGCCGGTGGTCGCCGACGGCAAGAGGATGGCGGCGTGAGCTCGGTCACGGTCGGAGCAGCGGCGGCGGACTGCGTATGCGTGATCGACGACGATGCCGAGGTTCGTGGCTCGATCGGCAGTCTGCTGCGCTCCAGCGGATATGAGGTGCGCCTCTACGACAGTCCGGCCGCCTTTTTGGACGCCGACAGACACGAGACCGCGGCGTGTCTGGTGCTGGACATTCGCCTCTCGGGCGAAAGTGGACTCGACTTCCAGGAGGGACTGGCCGCTCAGGGTATCGACCTGCCGGTGGTGCTAATCACCGGGCATGGCGACATTCCGATGACGGTGCGCGGCATGCGGGCGGGCGCGATCGATTTCCTGCCCAAGCCGTTCGACGACGAACAACTTCTGGGAGCCGTGGCAACGGCGCTGAACGTCGATCGGGCGCGACGCGCGCAATCCGCCGATGCGGCCGGGCTGAAGGCCCTGTATGCGCGCCTTACCCCGCGGGAGCGGGACGTAATGGGGCTGGTGGTCACGGGACTGATGAACAAGCAGGTGGCCGCGAAGCTCGATCTCAGCGAGATCACCGTCAAGATCCACCGGGGCAACGTGATGCGCAAGATGGAAGCGCAGTCGCTGGCCGACCTTGTGCGGATGGCCGAGCAGCTTGGAGTCCGGGACGAGACCATCCACCGGTATAATATCTGAGTATGATGGCATTACCGGCCCGACCGCGCCACTTCCGTTGAGTTCGGGCATGTCCGCCCTAGTTCGGAGTCAGGTCTTGCCCCCATCACAGCTCGTGGCGATCGTCGATGACGACCCCGGGGTTCGCGGCAGCATCGTCAGCCTGCTGCGGTCGGCCGGGTTGACGGGCGTACAGTTCAACGAAGGCGGCGCGTTGCTGGCAAGTCCCCAGCTTGAAGGCTTCTCCTGCATCGTCACGGACGTGCACATGGACGGAGTGGATGGCCGCGAACTGCAGGAGGAACTGAACCGGCGGGGGTGTGCCCACCCGCTCATCGTGATGACGGCGTTCCCGACCTCGCCCGTGCGAGAGCAGATGCTGGCGTGCGGCGCGCGCGCCTTCCTGACCAAGCCGGTCGATCCCGACACGCTGCTCGAGGCAATCGCGGACGCCATCGGCTAGGCGTCCGCGATCGGGTCGTTCAGCCCCGGGACGTCCCGGGGCGGGTCGTCTGCCTTGCCCATTCGGCGATGCCGAGACGTTCGGGCACGCCGCGTAGCAGCTGGACGAGCGCCTGGCCCGGCCCGCCAGGACAGCCGCCCTGAACCGTCGCGATAGTCTGCCGACCCGCTCGATCGGTCCATGTCACGGTATAGGGAGAGGTATCGGACACTGCGGCAGTGCAGTCTACCGTCGCCTGAGTGCCAGCGGCTGGACGGAACGCCGCGAGGTCGCGTTTTAGGCCGTCGTAGACGGCTGCTCCAACGTTGCGGGTCCGTTCGCCCAGCACCGCGGTGTGCCGCTGCCCCTCGAAGCGAACGCCGCCTTCTGGCGCGATGCTCGCCTCGTAGACCGGGCAGAAGCCGAAACACGGACCAAGGGCCACGGTGATCGTCTCCTGCGGCGCGGGCGCTGCCCCGATCGGCCCGGTGTGGGTGCCGATCCCGGGTGCGGTCGCGCAGGCCGTGAGCACCAGCATGGCGGCGAGTGGCGCGAAACAGGCCGGCGAGCCGCTCATCGTGCCGCCCCGCTCAGGCCGGCGGGCAGCATGGAGGACGGACAGTAGCGATAGGTCGAGGCGGCCCCGCGCGTCCGCAGCGAGAAGGTTAGTGCATCGGAAACGGTGACAGTCTGGCGTTCGGTCCGGCGCGGCGCGGGGCCCGCGCCAGCGTCGATGCAGGACTGGCTGACGCCGAAGCGGGTGCCGCGCCGCGATAGGATGCGCGCGCGGCAGGCCCGGCTATGCGCGCCGCTGATGCCGCGCCCGTCATACTGCCGTATGGCGGCGTTGGGTGCCGAGCCGCAGGCGACATCCTCGCGGACGTAGATACCCGGCTTCAGTCGATAGATCCCGCCCGGCTTGGAAGAAGTGTCCACGCTTGCTGTTGCGGCCGCGGCGGTCGCAAGTACGGCGAAAACGGTAACGGTTCTTGGCAGGTGCATAGGTCGGGGTTCCTGGTCCACTGGTTCCGGTCGTAGCTAGTCAAGGCAAGCTGAACGGAAGACGTCACCACGCGCCTGAAACCTTTGTATGGCTGCATCCGCCGTGACGCCTCCAGTATCCAAAGGGTGGGCGACGCCGATCAGGGCGTTGCGTCCGACAGCTCCAGCAGGACACCGGTCATGACTCCAGCGCCGCACGACATATTTACCGAGCCGACTGACGTTGATCCCGATACGCTCGCGAACCTCGGACCGTTGCGCCGCCTCGCGGGCCGTTGGCGTGCCCGCAAGGGTGTGGATCTCGCACCAAAGCCGGAAGGGCCAGAACGGCGGGTGTTTATCGAGAACATCGACTTCCAAGCCATCGACCCTCAGGCCAACGGCCCGCAACTCTTCTACGGACTGCGCTACCACCTCCACATAACTACGGAGGAGGAAGACATCACCTTTCACGAGCAGGTCGGCTTCTGGCTATGGGAACCGGCCACTGGGCTCGTGCTCCAGACGCTTGCGATCCCGCGTGGTCAGGTGGCGCTCGCGTCCGGCAATGCCCGGCACGATGCCGACGAGATCGTCGTTTCGGCGACGCGCGGCGAGACGGAATATGGAATCTGCTCGACGGCGTTCCTGGAACAGTCGTTCCGGACCGACAGCTATCGGATAACCATCACCTTCAACCCCGATGGATCGTGGAGCTATGTCACCGATACAGAGCTGCTGGTCGAAGGACACGAACCGCCATTCGCGCATCAGGATCGCAATACGCTGCACCGCGTCGGCGCGGCACGCCCGAACCCATGGGCGGCCATCCTGGCCAGGCGAAAGACGGGCTGATGCGGATCGGCGCCTCCTACCTCAGCGAGGCGCCCAGTCGGCGGCCATAGGCCACGATCGCTGCTCCGGCATTTAGGCGCTCCCGCTCGAACGCGCTTCTTGCGTCCGGCGTCCAACCGAGCGCTACCGCGCGGGCCAGCGCAATCGCGTCCCCCGCCGCCTTGGCGACACCCATCGCGGTGTGCGGACGTGCCACGAAGGCGGCATCGCCGATCAGCGCCACCCGACGATCGACCATGCGCAGTGTCTCCATGTCGAAGATCGCCTGGACAAATGGTTGCGGCTCTGCGGCGAACGCATCCGCGAATGGTGGCGGGAGCAGGTCGTGCGCTGCCGCCAGTAGTTCGTGTACAGCCTGGGGCCGAACGCCGCCGGGCGGCAGGGAATAGGGGTGCACGCGTCCGGCCCGGTCGGTGAGCGTGGCCGGCAGGTCCGGCGTCGTGCGGTACCAGACTGCGTTGTAGCGGCGCTCGCCGGGCGTAAGTTCGCCTTGGGCGCCGGCGACCGTATAGCCGAGCGCCTGGCCACCGGGCATGTGATAGAACGCGAAACGGTCCGAGAGCATGTCCGCAGCCGTCGCCGACAACAGACCCTCTGGCACGAGCGCCCGCCAGGCGACGTAGCCCGCATAACTTGGGCTGCCGTCCTGCGGGAGCATCGAGCGGCGGACGGCCGACCCGATGCCATCGGCGCCGATGACGAGATCCGCATGGACACGGGTTCCGTCCTCTAGCTCGAGCCAGGCATCGTTGCACTCCTGCCCCGCCGCCACGGTGCTGCGCCCCAGGTGGTAGGCGTCGTCCGAAATCTGCATTCGGACAGCGATGTAGAGATGGTCCCAGGAGACCTGCATCTGCGGTGTCGCGTCGACCGAGGCCACAGTGCCGTCCCGGTTGAACGTGATGCGTTCGCGCGCCACGACGCCAAGCCGAGCGGCCTCGTCGCGGCCGATGATCCGGAGGAGGTCGAACACCTCCCGCTGGGCGACCAGGCCCGCGCCGCGCCCCTCGAGTCCGCTGATCGAACGCTCGTAGACGTGAACGTCATGTCCGCCTCGGCGCAGCAGGGCGGCAGCGAACAGGCCTGCCATCGACCCGCCAGCGATTGCGATCCGCATGGCTCAGCCCTTCCGCTTCAGGGCAGCGAGCTGGATCAGCACGCCGATGACGGAGAAGACGACTCCAAGCAGGACGACCGCCGTCCAGCCGCCGGCGTTCCAGGCTAAGGTGGCGCTGGCGGACCCGGCCGCACCGCCAAGGAACATGGCGCCCATGAAAATGGTGTTCAGGCGCGCGCGGGCCTCGGGCCGCAGGGCGTAGACGACGTGCTGGTTCGAGACGAGGGCGCTCTGCACTCCGAAGTCGAGCAGGATGACGCCAATGCTGAGGCCCGCGATGGTGCCGAAAGCGCCGAATACTGCCCATGCCGCCAGCGTAAGAACGGCACCGAGCAGGATAACCAGATGCGGACCTCGACGGTCGGCGATGCGGCCGGCGACGGGTGCCGCGAGGATGCCAACGGCACCGACAATCCCGAACAGGCCGGCGACATCGGCGCCCAGCGCGAAGCGCGGCTCCTGCAGGCGAAGCGCGAGGATCGTCCAGAACGCGCTGAAGCCGGCGAACAGCAGTGCCTGCGTGATCGCCGCCTTGCGCAGAGCGCTGAACTCGGACCAGAGCCCGCCGAGAGAGCGGATCAACGAGCCGTAGGTATGGGTCGTGTCGGGAGTGCTCTTCGGTAGCATCGCCGCCATGAGCGCGCCAGCACCGACCGCCATCGGTACTCCAAGCCAGAACATCTCGCGCCAGCCGGCATGGGTCGCGACGAAGCCGGCGAGCGTGCGGCTGAGAAGGATGCCACAGAGGAGGCCGGCCATGATCGTCCCCACGGTGGCTCCCCGCCGTTCCGGGGTCGACAGGTGCGCGGCGAGCGGCACGATCTGCTGTGCGACCGTCGAGAGGACCCCGACGAGCAGCGAGGCGAGGATCACCATGGTCGCGCCCGGTGCGACCGCCACAATGGCCAGCGCGACGGCGAGGCCGGCGAACTGGAGGACGATCAGGCGCTTGCGCTCGATTAGATCGCCCAGCGGGACCAAAAGGAATAGGCCTGCGGCATAACCCAGCTGCGTCGCCGTGGGTACGAGGCTGCTGATGGAGCCGGGGAGATCCCGCTCCATGATGCCGAGCATCGGCTGGTTGTAGTAGATGTTGGCGACCGCAACGCCGGCCGCTGCCGCCATTGCGAAGTTGAGCGCGGAGCCGAGCCGGCGGCTCGACCCCGCGTCGGCGGCAGGTGCTATGGTCGTCATACGGGCCTCCTGGGCGTTCAGCAATCCGACCCCATCTGGACCTTGTCGCCTCGAAGCATAAGTAGCGCATTCGGACACGTCGGCTTATCATACGAAGATATGCTGGATCTCGCAGACCTCGCCGTCCTGATCGAAGCCGTGCAGCAGGGCAGCCTGTCAGCGGCCGGTCGTCGCCTCGGCCTGACCCCGGTTGCAGCGTCGCGACGGCTGGCTGCGCTGGAGGCGGAGGTGGGCGCCAGGCTGATTCACCGAACCACGCGGTCGCTCTCGCTCACACCGGAGGGCGAGGCGTTTCTGCCCCATGCCGAGGCCATCCTTGCGCATGCCGAAGAAGGTCGCGCGGCGGTCGCAGGCGGCGAGGAGGAAGCGCGTGGCCTGCTGCGGGTTGCTGCATCGGTCCCGTTCGGCCGCAAGATCCTGACGCCGATGCTCGTCAAATTCCTTGGCGGACATCACCGGCTGAAGGTGGAACTGCTGCTGAGCGACGCTGTCGCCGACCTTGCCGCACAGGGCATCGACGTCGCGGTTCGCTTCGGCGAGTTGAGGGATAGCACTCTTGTCGCGCGCCGGTTAGCGAACAATGCGCGTGGCCTCTACGCGTCGCCTGCCTACCTGGCGAGGCATCCTGCCCCGAGGCGTGTCGTCGAACTGCGACAGCATAATTGCCTCGGCATTCCGGCCGCGCGGCAGTGGACATTTGAGCACAAGGGTCGCGCCGTCCGTCAGACGGTAGCGGGCCGCTTCGCCGCGGACAGCATGGAGGCGCTGCACGAAGCGGCGATGCGGGGTTTGGGCATCGTGCAGCTTTCGGAGTGGAACGTGCACGATGACGTGGCGGCCGGACGGCTTATGGAGATCAGGCTTGCCGACGGTGCCGTGCCCGACCAAGGCATCTGGGCGGTGTTGCCGACACGGCGGTACGTGCCGCGAAAGGTCCACCTGTTCCTCGACGCGCTCTCTGACCATCTCTCCGCACCTTCTCATTCAACCGGTGATGTCGACCGCCGCCTGCAGGCAGGCGGGGGGTAACGGCATGTCACGCACCCGCGCGCGGTTCGCATTGGCGACGACGGCCGAGGTTGGCCCTTCGCGGTGTCCCCTGCCCAGGAACGGCATGTGGAGCAGCATGTCGCGAACTGCTGAGTTTCGCCTTATGCGCTTGGCGCCCTCGTCAACCCTTTCCTCTTCGAAGTAATGCGGGCTCTCGCAGGAACCCATAATGGCTGGCGCAACTTCGATGAACGAATGGCGGGTTCTGGGCAGCGGCGAACAGGCTCTGAATGGCCGGAAGTGGGTCAATTGAGACGGCGCGCATCGCCGACGCGCGGGGGGGGGGGGCGCTACCGCAGCTGACTGTCCTTGCTGCCCCGGCGATTGAACGTCGTAGCGAGGGGCCTGTCGCGGCCGCTTTGACACGTCACGCAGGTACGCACTCCGGGAACCGCGCGGCGTCGGCCTTCCGGAATGTCGTCGCCGCAGATTGCGCAGAAAGGCTCACCCGTTCCACTTGGCATGCTCGCCCGCGCAGCTAGCACTGCGTCAGCCACAGAGTCGTCAATCTGATCCTGAACTGCGCCATCGCGCGTCCATCCGCCGGCCATCTGCGTCTCCCTAGTTGCCCCATATGGGAGGGCGAGCGCGATGATTCAAAGCGAGTGCCCGAACGGGCGACTAGGCCGTATGGCAACACCGACTGAGACCTGTTGCCGCTAACTCTGGGTTCATAGCTCCTCAGCCTCCGCAGTCGTTGGGGAGAAGCTTCGTTCATAAGCAGCGTCCTGCTCGGCGAACGTAAGCAGGTTGACCTTTAAGTCTACATATGTAAGTTGAAGGTATGACCCGAAGCCGAGGCCCATCGAAGCAGATGATCGCCCTGCTGGACGCCCTGTCGATGCGGCCGCAGGAATGGCGACATGGGTACGACCTGATGAAGGCCACGGGTCTGCTGTCCGGAACGCTGTACCCGCTCTTGATGCGCATGACCGATCAGGGTTTGCTCGAAGCCGAATGGCGCGAGCCGTTGCGACCCGGGCGCCCCGCCCGGCATGCGTACCGGCTGACGGCCACCGGTGCGGAACTCGCGCGTGCGGCTGCCGGTGCGGGTAAGGTCTCATCGTGGAAGGTCTCGCTCACATGAACGATCTCGTCGCGAAGGTTCTCATGGTGGCGGCGGAACGCTGCCTTGGCAGGCAACGTCAGGATTGGGCGCTCGCGATGCGTGCGGAGTTCGGATCCGCGCTTGACGACGGCCACGCTCTGACCTTTGCCGTGGGATGCCTGCTTGCCGCCCTGCGAGAGATGCCGGCGCAAGAAGAAGGGCGGTTTGTGATCGCTAGCTACGCGCTTGCTTTGGGTTTGATCTTGCCGATTGCAGCGCTTCAGATCGGCTGCGCCGTCTTTGACCTACCCTATATGTTTGCTCGTGGCGCGGGACTTCAGGCTATCGCCGCTCCGGGCAGCGTTCAGGCCGCCCTCCTTGGCGGGACGTACCAAGCTGCGGTGCCGGCGCTCACCGTCGTACTGCTGCTGCTCGGTGTGTGGCAGGTCCGGATGGCTTGGGTGATGCTGGAGCGGGATTGGCCGCGGGTGACCGCCTCGGCCATGCGCATCCTGGCGGCTTCGGTGACGCTCGCCACAGTCATGGCCGCGCTGTTCCTGGACGCAACGCAAGCCGTCTTGCAGATCGGAATGCTGGTAGTTGAAATGGCGGCGGTGCTCGTTCTCGCAAACTGGCACGAACATCTGCCGGCGCCACCCACGGAGCAACTGACCACGCGCTAACCTTCGCCGCCGATTCAATCGATGTCCCTCCGATTGCAACCGCGTCGAGGAGGGGGCGGTTGCCTGTCGAATGCCGTAAGCAAGAGGAGACATGTCGTATGATCCCGTCGACATACCTGACCTGGCTATTGGGCGCCTCGGCAATCGGTAATCCCGCCGTCGCAGAACCTGAGCGCGTGCAGTGTGTCACCCCCGCCAGTTCGGCGGGTGGCCCAAGCAATCCGCACTCCCGCTACGTCGAAGCGAACCTGAACCCTGCCGTCATCAAACCTGGTGCCAAACCGTTCGTTCTGAGCGAGCGGATGCGTCACTATGATGTGCCCGGTGTGAGTGTAGCCGTAATCCACCGCGGCAAGGTCGCCTGGGCGCGGGGGTGGGGAGTGCGCGACACGGTCAGCTGCGCGCCCGTTAATTCCGATACCGCGTTTCAGTCAGCCTCGATCAGCAAGTTGGCCACGGCCGTACTGGCGCTGCGGCTGGTCGAACAGGGTAAGCTCAAGCTCGACGGGGACATCAACGCTGCTCTTCATTCCTGGCAGCTGCCACGCGATCCAAAGCTTGCGCCGAACGGCGTGACGCTGCGCCAGCTGCTGAGCCACACGGCCGGACTGGGCGTTCACGGCTTTCCAGGTTATCTGCCCGATGCGCCGCTACCGACACCCATTCAGATCCTTAACGGCACTCCGCCCAGCAACAGCGGTGCTGTTCGTAGTGTGCTGCCGGCGGGCGTCCAGTGGACCTACTCAGGTGGCGGCTATGTCCTGACGCAGCTTGCGCTCTCGGACGTGGTCGGGGTGCCGTTCCCCGACTTGGCGGAGCGTGAGATGCTACGTCCGCTGGGCATGAGCCGCAGCGCCTATGCCCAGCCGCCATCGCCCGCGATCCAGTCCAATATGGCCTTTGGACATATCAACGGCAGACCGATCCGCGGCAATTATCATGTCTATCCCGAACTCGGTCCGGCCGGGCTGTGGGCGAGCGCCGGCGACCTTGCGCGTTTGCTGATCGATCTGCAGGCCTCCGCCGCCGGTCAGCCGGGCCATCGTCTTTCGCCGGCAATGACTCGTCAGATGCTGATGCCGATAACGGCGAATTGGGGGATGGGGCCAGCCCTCTACACCAACGGTCCGGCGAGGTTTGGTCACGATGGTTTGAACGAGGGCTTTCAGTCGTTCATGGTGGCCTATGTCGGCAAAGGAGAGGGCATCGCCGTGCTGACCAATGGCGGGCAGGGGCGACGGCTGATGGATGAGATCGTCCGCGCCGTCGCGACAGACTATCACTGGCCCGAAATCGCAGCACCCGCGGCCCAGGAGAAGAGGCTTTCGAAGGCCGAACTGGCCAAAGCGATGGGACGGTTCGAGGGTGGCGGACTTGCTGTCGATCTGGAAGCCCGTCGCGACGGCCTGTACGCGAACACCGGCGGTTCCGATTCGGAACGTCTCCTTGCACTATCCCCCGATCGCTACCGCTCCGAGACGATGGGACTCGTTGTCGAGTTTGCGAAGGACTTTTCAAGCTTCGAGATTGTTGAAGGCGGCCCCCCCGTTCGACTGATTCGCGTGAACGCAGCGCCGGCGAGAAAACCATAAACTTTATGACAGCTGCATCGAGCTCGGCTCGAAGCCCTGGTGCCCAAAGATGAACGAGTGGCCGGTTGTGGAGCTGGTGATTGTGCAGCTGAATGGCCGGATCTGGGTCATCACGACTTTTGGGGCGCGATCCGCACAGGACGGCGCACTTCCCACGAGATTATCGTCCTATCGGTCGTTCAAACTTTGGTCAGCCGCCCCGTCTTTCCCGTCCAATTGCAGCCCTGATCCTGCGCGAGAGACTTATATCACAACGCGCAGATGTGCTGCGGAGTCGGGAGTAGGGCGCAGCAGGTCATCCACCCGAGCGGCGAGATCGACCTGTCGAAATGGCTTTGCCAAGCGCGGAACATCGGGAGGCACGTCATTGCCCGCTGCCGCATAACCAGTCACTAGCAAGGTCGGCAGCCGCACGCCGGAGTTTCGCAGTTCGCTGATAAGTTGACCGCCGGTCATGGCCGGCATCAGGTAATCGCTCACCAGGATGTCGACTTCCAGTCCGGCCCGGACCGCTGCCAGCACCTGCGACGCCGAGCTCATTTCGACTACGGTGTAGCCCAGGTCGCGCAGCATGTCGGCGGTGGCGGCGCGCACGAGATCCTCGTCATCAACCAGCAGCACGGTCGCGGCGCGCCGGGCGGCGATTGGCTCGGCTCGCTGCTCGCCCCCGTCGCTCACCGGCTCGTCAGTCGCCGGCAGCCACAGCTCGACCGTGGTGCCCGATCCCGGCTCGCTTGACAGCCTGAGTGTGCCGCCTGACTGCGCGGCGAGCCCGTAGACCATCGACAGGCCAAGGCCAGTGCCCTTGCCGACCCCCTTGGTCGAGAAGAACGGCTCCGTCGCCCGGGCGAGCGTCGTACGGTCCATCCCGGTGCCAGTGTCGACGGCGAGTAGCCTTACATAGCCGCCGGCCTCGAGCCCGATCGCGTTGCGCTGGTCGACCACGACATCCGCGACCGTCAGCGTCAGTCGACCGCCGCCCGGCATCGCGTCGCGTGCGTTGATCGCAAGGTTGAGCAGCGCCAGCTCGAGCTGGTTGGGGTCGACGCGTGCCGACGATAGATGCCGCGGCACCTCGAGCACGACGGCGATCGACGGCCCCAGCGAGCGCCGGATCAGGTCGACGATGCCGTCGATCAGGGCGCCGACGTCGACCGCGCGGGGCTGCAACGCCTGGCGGCGGGCAAACGACAGCAGCCGCTGGGTCAGCGTTGCCGCGCGTTCGGCGGCCTGGAGCGCGCCCCCGATCATCCGCTGGGTGCGCTCGTCGTCCTTGTGGCGGCGGCGCAGGAGGTCGAGGCTGCCGACGATCGGCGTCAGCAGGTTGTTGAAGTCGTGCGCCACCCCGCCGGTCAGCTGACCGATCGCGTCCATCTTCTGCGCCTGGGCGAGCTGCGCATCGGCGTCCTTGAGATCGGTCACGTCGGAGACAACGCCCGTGATCCGCACGGGAACGCCGCTCTCGTCGTAGCGGACCCGGCCTTTGGCGACGATCCAGCGGCGGCTGCCGTCGGCGGCGACGATGCCGCACTCGATGTCGAGCAATCCGGTCGTCGGAGCCGCAGCGAAAGCCTCCGACACAATGTCGCGCTGCGCGGGCTCGACGTGCCTGAGAAACGCGTCGACATTCCAGTCGGGCAGCGCCTGCGCATAGCCGAAGATTTGATCATGGCGCAGCGTCCTCCCAGCCACTCCGGTCAGCAGGTCGATGTCCCAGCTGCCCATTCCGGCCGCGTCCAGTGCGATCTCAAGGCTCTCGCGCGCCGCCTCCAGTTCACGGGTGCGATCAACGACCGCGCGCTCCAGCTTGCCGGCCGCGTCGCGCACCTCATATTGCCGGGACCGAGCCTTCAACGCCGAGCGAACCGCGCCCAACATCGCCTCAGCGTGCAGCGGGCGTTCGAGGAGCACCACGTTGCCGAGCTCGCCGAGGCGACGGGTCGCGGCGGCGCTTCGCGGCGCGCGGACGCCGTTGGCCAGCACAACGAAGGGGATGTCGGCCCAGGCCGGCTGAGCGGCGACCCATGTTGCGAGGTCACCCGTGTCGCCCGCCAGCAGTGCCTCTTCGGTCAGCATTACGGCGCCGGCGCCGGTGTTCAAATGATCGAGGAGCGCCGCCTGATTTGCACAGATGATGGTGCGAATGTCGTGCCGACCTAGCAACTCCGCAGCAATCGCCGCGTCCCGCCCGCGCGGTGCCAGGATCAGAACCCGTTCGGGCATATCAGCCGTGCTGGTCCAAAGTGCCCATCTGACTGGCCATCAGCGTCTTTCCTTCGCCTGAGAAGGTCGGCACGCCGGTGAGTACCCCCTGGAACTCGCGCAGCGGTCCGCCGACTTGCAGCCCGTTGCCGCCAATCTGGAACTCACGGATCGTGCGCTCGTGCCGTGCCGTACGGGTCTTGATGACCGAGATCGCCTGGCGGACCTCGCCATACGCTTCAAAATAGCGCAGTTGAACGACGGTGTCGGACAAGTAGCTGAGATCAACGTCGGAGCGGATGTCGCCCATTACGCCGTGCAGCCCCAGGATCAGCAGGCTGACCACGCCCTTCTGCCCTAGATAAGTCAGCATCTCGTGCATCTGCAACACCAGGAACTGCTCGTTCGGCATCGACTGGAGATAGGCATTGAGGCTGTCGATGATGACGAAGCTCGCGCCCTGCTCCTCGACCGCAGCGCGGATCGAGCCGGCGAACTCGCCGGGTGACATTTCGGCCGGGTCGATCGAGCGCAGGTCCAGCCGGCCGTCATCGATATAGGGCTGGAGGTCCATGCCGAGCGCCGCGCTGCGCGCGAGCAGCGTCGGCAGCCGTTCGTCGAACAGGAAATATGCCGCTTTCTCGCCGCGGCGGAGTGCCGCGACCATGCATTGCACCGAGGCGGTCGTCTTGCCGACGCCGGCAGGGCCGGTGAGCAGCGTAGCGGTGCCGGGTACGAGCCCGCCGCCGAGCAGGTCATCGAGCTCGGTCGATCCCGTCGAGATTGGCGCGCCGGCCTCACTGGTGTCATGGTCGGACGCCACCAGCCGGGGGTAGACGCGCAGGCCGCCGCGCTCGATCTCAAAATCGTGATAGCCGCCGCGATACTGCAGTCCGCGCATCTTCACGACGTGAAGGCGACGACGCTGCGCGCCAAACCCGGACAGGGTCTGCTCCAGCGAGACGACACCGTGGGCGATGCTGTGCAGCTGAAGGTCGCTGCCCGCACCGCTCTTGTCGTCGAGGAACAGCACGGTACAGCGACGGGTCGAGAAGAAGTGCTTGAGCGCCAGGATCTGGCGGCGATAGCGGATCGGGCTCTGCGCGAGCAGCCGAAGCTCCGACAGGCTGTCGAGCACGATCCGGCTCGGCCGACTCTCGTCCACCTTCGCCATCACGTCGCGCACCGTCTCACCCAGCTCGACCTCGCTGGGATGGAGCAACGTCTGTTCCTGATCCTCGCCCAGTCCGTCGGCAGGCACCATCTCGAACAACTCGACGGGATCGAGCGTCCAGCCATGCGTCGCGGCCACGGCGCGCAGCTCAACCTCAGTCTCCGCTAGAGTGATGTAGAGCCCGGTCTCTCCGATCGCGGCACCCGCCAACAGGAAGCCAAGGCCAAGAGTAGTCTTGCCGGTGCCCGGCGTGCCCTCGACCAGATACATGCGGTGTGGGGTCAGGCCGCCATTCAGGATGTCGTCGAGCCCGGCGATGCCGGTCAGGGCCCGGTCGGGCAGTGCTTGCGTCGCCGACACCATCGTCTCCCGCGTCCAATAAGTCGGTAGCCACCAGGCGTCCCACGATATGGTCGGCTAACGCGTTGATGAGAATATGCAAAGCAGAGATGTCTTCGCCTGAGGGGCGTCACGCGGAACATGGCCAAGCCTGACACAACATGAGCTTCGATCAGGCGCTTGATCTGCACCAGGTCAAACGCCAAAAATCGAAGCTGTTGACGTCAGGGGTTTTGCCTCTGTCTCGCTTTGTCCATGCTCGCGGCAGAAGGCGATATCCCGCTCGCGATCGATGTCACTGGCGACGCCTTCATAGGCGGAAACGGCGTCTGCGGCGGTACGATCCGTGATCAAGGCGCGAATACTCCTGGCAAGCTCATCGAGCTCCTGGCTTCGCGCACGCCGCTCGCCACCTACGATGTTCATCTGCTGGATGACCCTTCAACGGGAAAGTAGAGGACCTTTCTGCTGCCTGACCACAGCTCCATGGCGTGAAGGTGGGTGTGCTGCCTGACAATCATGATCGCTGCATCGTCATCCGGGCAATGGAGGTTTAACGCTCGCGACACACGATCATCCGCGCCAAGGAAGTACAACCGGTAATGCGCCATACGTTGTCCTCGGCCTTGATTCGGAGATATATAGCCGAAGCAGGCCATAGCATGATCGTGGACCTCTGTTTGTGTAATCCAAATCGCGCCTAAGCGCATATGGTCGCACTGCAGAACTTACGATGCCGGACTATTGTCCCGTGGACAAGTTTCCAACAAATTCCTCGTGTTGGAAACCAGGCGCTAACATAGTTTGCATATCGTAACGCAAGCCATGTCACTGACGGGAGGTCAAGTCGTGGCTAGGCGATTAGGTTAGGGTCAGGACCCATTGATGTGAGAGGCGCGATCTGATTCAGGCTCTGAGAGGAGACTGGAATGAGCGACCTGTTT